>NZ_JAFGYX010000006.1:0-334065 GCF_017491625.1 Pseudomonas sp. 50_B | reverse complement strand
CAGCAATGGTGATCACCGCGCCATTGCTCAAGGTTACGGTGACCGGCGTACCAGCCGCATTACTCAGTGTCGCGGTATAGACAATGGAGCCGCCTTCAGCCACGGAGTCGGTGGCCGAGAGGCTCAGCGTCGTGGTATCTGGCGTATCGGTAACCGAGGTTTCAGCTGGCTTGTCGTTGATCTCCAGCTTCTCGTAGTTACCGCCGTCAGCCTTGGTGATGGTGGTGCTCAAGGAGCTACCGCCAGCCAGGGCATCATTCGGTGCAGTGAAGTTCACCGAACCTTGGCTTTCACCGACCGGGATGGTGATGGTCTGACCGTTGGACAGGGTCACTACTACTGGTGAGCCAGTCACTGGCGCGGTGACCGACGCGGTGTAAACCACGATGCCGCCTTCAGCGACGCTTGGCGTAGCAGTCAGCGAAACGGTGCTGGTGTCGATGGTATCAGTGACATCAGTCACGGCAGGTGCTGGGTTGGTGACCAGGTTCTCGAAGTTGCCACCGTCCGCTTTGGTGATGGTGGCTTCGACTTTGCCAGCGTCCTTGTAGACGTCATCAGCCGGGGCTGCGACGGTGGCCGTACCCGAGGTAGCGCCGGCAGCGATAGTGATCACCGCGCCGTTGCTCAGAGTCACAGTAACCGGGGTACCAGCCGCGTTGGTCAGGGTTGCGGTGTAAACGATGGACCCGCCTTCTGCTACCGAGTCAGTAGCACTCAGGCTCAGAGTAGTGGTGTCTGGCGTATCAGTAACCGCGGTTTCAGCTGGCTTGTCGTTGATCTCCAACTTCTCGTAGTTGCCGCCGTCAGCCTTGGTGATGGTGGTGCTCAAGGAGCTGCCGCCCGCCAGAGCGTCGTTGGGTGCGGTGAAGTTCACCGTTGCGGAAGACTCGCCCACTGGAATAGTGATGGTTTGACCGTTGGACAAGGTCACCACAACTGGCGAACCGGTCACTGGCGCAGACACAGACGCGGTGTAAACGACGATGCCGCCCTCGGCGACGCTCGGAGTCGCCGTCAGGGAAACGGTGCTGGTATCGATAGTGTCAGTTACATCGGTGACCGCAGGCGCTGGATTGGTGACCAGGTTCTCGAAGTTACCGCCGTCCGCTTTGGTGATGGTGGCTTCGACTTTGCCGGCGTCTTTGTAGACGTCATCGGCCGGCGCTGCGACGGTGGTGGTGCCGGAAGTGGCACCGGCAGCAATGGTGATCACCGCGCCGTTGCTCAGGGTCACAGTGACCGGAGTACCAGCCGCGTTGGTCAGGGTCGCGGTGTAAACGATGGAGCCGCCTTCTGCTACCGAGTCAGTAGCACTCAGGCTCAGAGTGGTGGTGTCTGGCGTATCAGTAACCGAGGTTTCGGCTGGCTTGTCATTGATCTCCAGCTTCTCGTAGTTACCACCGTCAGCCTTGGTAATGGTGGTGCTCAGGGAACTGCCGCCTGCCAGTGCATCGTTAGGCGCGGTGAAGTTCACGGTGCCGGAGGATTCACCGACTGGAATAGTGATGGTCTGTCCGTTGGACAAGGTCACCACTACCGGCGAGCCGGTCACTGGAGCGGAGACCGAAGCGGTGTACACCACGATGCCGCCT
This sequence comes from Pseudomonas sp. 50_B, assembly GCF_017491625.1. Classification (NCBI taxonomy): domain Bacteria; kingdom Pseudomonadati; phylum Pseudomonadota; class Gammaproteobacteria; order Pseudomonadales; family Pseudomonadaceae; genus Pseudomonas; species Pseudomonas sp. 50_B. The sequence continues at coordinate 332,470 of NZ_JAFGYX010000006.1, read as the reverse complement.
TCAGCGACGCTTGGCGTAGCGGTCAGCGAAACGGTGCTGGTGTCGATGGTGTCGGTGACATCGGTGACGGCTGGCGCTGGGTTGGTCTCCAGGTTTTCGAAGTTGCCACCGTCTGCTTTGGTGATAGTGACTTCGACCTTACCGGCATCCTTGTAAACATCATCCGCAGGAGCGGCAACGGTTGCAGTCCCCGAAGTAGCGCCAGCGGCGATGGTGATGACGGCACCGTTGGAGAGTGTGACCGTGACCGGAGTGCCAGCGGCGTTGGTCAGTGTTGCGGTGTAAACGATCGAGCCACCTTCGGCCACAGAATCGGTGGCCGTCAGGCTCAGGGTAGTGGTATCTGGCGTATCGGTAACCGAGGTTTCAGCAGGTTTGTCGCTGATCTCCAGCTTCTCGTAGTTGCCGCCGTCAGCCTTGGTAATGGTGGTGCTCAGGGAACTGCCGCCTGCCAGTGCGTCGTTGGGTGCCGTGAAGTTCACGGTGCCGGACGATTCGCCAACCGGAATAGTGATGGTCTGACCGTTGGACAAGGTCACCACAACCGGGGAGCCAGTCACCGGAGCAGTCACCGAAGCGGTGTACACCACAGTGCCGCCTTCGGCGACGCTTGGTGTAGCGGTCAGGCTGACAGTCGACGTATCGATAGTGTCAGTGACATCAGTCACGGCAGGCGCTGGATTGGTGACCAGGTTTTCGAAGTTACCGCCGTCGGCTTTGGTGATGGTGGCTTCGACTTTGCCGGCGTCTTTGTAAACGTCGTCGGCTGGTGCTGCGACGGTGGCGGTGCCGGAAGTGGCACCGGCAGCAATGGTGATCACCGCGCCATTGCTCAAGGTTACGGTGACCGGCGTACCAGCCGCATTACTCAGTGTCGCGGTATAGACAATGGAGCCGCCTTCAGCCACGGAGTCGGTGGCCGAGAGGCTCAGTGTCGTGGTGTCTGGTGTATCGGTAACCGAGGTTTCAGCTGGCTTGTCGTTGATCTCCAGCTTCTCGTAGTTACCGCCGTCAGCCTTGGTGATGGTGGTGCTCAAGGAGCTACCGCCAGCCAGGGCATCGTTCGGTGCAGTGAAGTTCACCGAACCTTGGCTTTCGCCAACTGGGATGGTGATGGTCTGACCGTTGGACAAGGTCACCACGACCGGCGAACCGGTAACCGGGGCCGTAACCGACGCGGTGTAAACCACGATGCCGCCTTCAGCGACGCTTGGCGTAGCAGTCAGCGAAACGGTGCTGGTGTCGATGGTATCGGTCACATCAGTCACGGCAGGTGCTGGGTTGGTGACCAGGTTTTCGAAGTTACCGCCGTCGGCTTTGGTGATGGTGGCTTCGACTTTACCGGCATCCTTGTAGACGTCGTCGGCTGGCGCCGCAACAGTGGCGGTGCCAGTAGTGGCACCGGCTGCGATGGTGATTACCGCGCCATTGCTCAGGGTCACAGTGACCGGAGTACCAGCAGCGTTGGTCAGCGTAGCCGTGTAAACGATGGAGCCACCTTCTGCCACGGAGTCGGTGGCCGACAGGCTCAGCGTCGTTGTGTCCGGGGTATCGGTAACCGAGGTTTCAGCTGGCTTGTCGCTGATCTCCAACTTCTCGTAGTTACCACCGTCCGCCTTGGTAATGGTGGTGCTCAGAGAGCTACCGCCAGCCAGGGCATCGTTCGGCGCGGTGAAGTTCACCGTGGCGGAAGACTCGCCCACTGGAATAGTGATGGTCTGACCGTTGGACAGAGTCACCACAACCGGCGAGCCGGTCACCGGAGCCGTAACCGACGCGGTGTACACCACGGTGCCGCCTTCAGCGACGCTTGGCGTTGCAGTGAGGGACACGGTACTGGTGTCGATGGTGTCAGTGACGTCGGTTACTGCCGGAGCAGGGTTGGTCTCCAGGTTCTCGAAGTTGCCGCCGTCAGCTTTGGTGATGGTGGCTTCAACCTTGCCAGCGTCCTTGTACACGTCGTCGGCCGGGGCGGCGACGGTCGCGGTGCCGGAAGTGGCGCCAGCGGCGATGGTGATCACCGCGCCATTGCTCAGGGTCACGGTCACCGGAGTACCTGCCGCATTGCTCAGGGTCGCGGTGTAGACGATGGAGCCGCCTTCGGCCACCGAGTCGGTGGCACTCAGGCTCAGGGTGGTGGTGTCCGGAGTGTCGGTGACAGCGGTCTCGGCCGGCTTGTCATTGATCTCCAGTTTTTCGTAGTTGCCACCCTCGGTCTTGGTGATGGTGGTGCTCAGGGAGCTGCCGCCAGCCAGGGCATCATTGGGCGCCGTGAAGTTCACGGTGGCGGACGATTCGCCCACCGGGATGGTAATGGTCTGTCCGTTGGACAGGGTCACCACAACCGGAGAGCCGGTCACCGGCGCCGAAACCGACGCGGTGTACACCACGGTGCCGCCTTCGGCGACGCTTGGGGTAGCGGTCAGGCTGATGGTCGAGGTGTCGATGGTGTCAGTGACATCGGTCACCGCTGGAGCCGGGTTGGTCTCCAGGTTCTCGAAGTTGCCGCCGTCAGCCTTGCTGATGGTGACTTCGACCTTGCCGGCGTCCTTATAGACGTCGTCGGCAGGCGCCGCGACAGTGGCGGTGCCAGTCGTGGCGCCAGCGGCGATGGTGATCACCGCGCCGTTGCTCAGGGTTACGGTCACCGGGGTGCCAGCGGCATTGGTCAGTGTGGCGGTGTAAACGATGGAACCGCCTTCGGCCACGGAGTCGGTGGCCGAGAGGCTCAGGGTGGTGGTGTCCGGGGTGTCGGTGACTGTGGTTTCAGCGGACTTGTCGCTGATCTCCAGCTTCTCGTAGTTGCCGCCGTCAGCCTTGGTGATGGTGGTGCTCAGGGAGCTGCCGCCAGCCAGGGCATCGTTGGGTGCGGTGAAGTTCACGGTGGCGGAAGACTCGCCCACCGGAATGGTAATGGTCTGTCCGTTGGACAGGGTCACCACAACTGGCGAGCCGGTCACCGGCGCCGACACCGACGCGGTGTACACCACGGTACCGCCTTCGGCCACGCTTGAAGTCGCCGTCAGGTTCACCGTCGAGGTATCGATGGTGTCGGTGACATCGGTGACGGCTGGCGCTGGGTTGGTTTCCAGGTTCTCGAAGTTGCCGCCGTCAGCTTTGGTGATGGTGACTTCGACCTTGCCCGCATCCTTGTACACGTCGTCAGCCGGTGCGGCGACGGTGGCTGTACCCGAGGTAGCGCCAGCGGCGATGGTGATGACTGCACCGTTGGACAGGGTCACGGTGACCGGAGTGCCTGCAGCATTGGTCAGGGTAGCGGTGTAGACAATGGAGCCGCCCTCGGCCACGGAGTCGGTGGCCGACAGGCTCAGCGTCGTGGTATCCGGCGTATCGGTAACACTGGTCTCAGCGGGTTTGTCGTTGATGTCCAGCTTTTCGTAGTTGCCACCGTCCGCTTTGGTGATGGTGGTACTCAGAGAGCTACCGCCAGCCAGGGCGTCATTCGGCGCGGTGAAGTTCACGCTGCCGGAGGACTCGCCCACTGGAATAGTGATGGTCTGTCCGTTGGACAGGGTCACCACGACCGGCGAACCGGTCACCGGAGCGGTGACCGATGCGGTATACACCACGGTGCCGCCTTCAGCGACGCTTGGCGTAGCAGTCAGTGAAACGGTACTGGTGTCGATGGTATCGGTGACATCAGTCACCGCTGGAGCTGGGTTGGTGACCAGGTTTTCGAAGTTGCCACCGTCCGTTTTGGTGATGGTGGCTTCGACTTTGCCGGCGTCTTTGTAGACGTCGTCGGCTGGCGCCGCAACAGTGGCGGTGCCAGTCGTGGCGCCAGCGGCGATGGTGATCACAGCACCGTTGCTCAGGGTCACGGTCACCGGAGTTCCGGCAGCGTTGGTCAGAGTGGCGGTGTAGACGATAGAGCCGCCCTCGGCCACAGACTCAGTGGCCGTCAGGCTCAGAGTCGTTGTATCCGGAGTATCGGTAACGCTGGTTTCAGCGGGTTTATCGCTGATTTCCAGTTTCTCGTAGTTGCCGCCATCGGCCTTGGTAATGGTAGTGCTCAGAGAGCTACCGCCAGCCAGGGCGTCATTCGGTGCAGTGAAGTTCACGCTGCCGGAGGACTCGCCCACTGGAATAGTGATGGTCTGGCCGTTGGACAGGGTCACTACCACTGGCGAGCCCGTCACTGGCGCGGTGACCGATGCGGTGTATACCACGATGCCGCCTTCAGCGACGCTCGGGGTTGCGGTCAGGCTAACAGTCGAAGTGTCGATGGTGTCAGTGACATCGGTCACTGCTGGAGCCGGGTTGGTTTCCAGGTTCTCGAAGTTGCCGCCCTCGGCCTTGCTGATGGTGACTTCGACCTTGCCGGCATCTTTGTAAACATCATCCGCAGGAGCGGCAACGGTTGCAGTCCCCGAAGTGGCGCCTGCCGCGATGGTGATGACGGCACCGTTGGAGAGCGTGACCGTGACCGGTGTGCCAGCGGCGTTGGTCAGGGTCGCGGTGTAAACGATGGACCCACCTTCGGCCACGGAGTCGGTGGCCGACAGGCTCAGGGTGGTGGTATCTGGCGTATCGGTAACGCTGGTCTCAGCAGGTTTATCGCTGATTTCTAGTTTTTCGTAGTTACCGCCATCGGCCTTGGTGATGGTGGTGCTCAGAGAGCTACCGCCAGCCAGGGCGTCATTCGGCGCGGTGAAGTTCACGCTGCCGGAGGACTCGCCCACTGGAATAGTGATGGTCTGACCGTTGGACAGGGTCACCACGACCGGCGAACCGGTCACCGGAGCGGTAACCGACGCGGTGTAAACCACGGTTCCACCTTCGGCGACGCTTGGAGTGGCAGTCAGGCTGACAGTCGACGTATCGATCGTGTCAGTGACATCAGTCACGGCTGGCGCTGGGTTGGTGACCAGGTTTTCGAAGTTGCCGCCATCGGCTTTGGTGATGGTGACTTCGACTTTGCCGGCATCCTTGTAGACGTCATCGGCCGGTGCCGCCACGGTGGCGGTGCCAGTTGTGGCGCCTGCGGCAATGGTGATCACCGCGCCGTTGCTCAGGGTCACGGTGACGGGAGTTCCGGCAGCGTTGGTCAGGGTCGCGGTGTAAACAATCGATCCGCCTTCTGCCACGGTATCGGTGGCAGTCACGCTGAGGGTGGTGGTGTCCGGGGTATCGGTAACCGAGGTTTCAGCTGGCTTGTCGTTGATCTCCAGCTTCTCGTAGTTACCACCGTCAGCCTTGGTGATGGTGGTGCTCAGTGAGCTGCCGCCAGCCAGGGCGTCATTCGGCGCGGTGAAGTTCACGGTGCCGGAGGATTCACCGACTGGAATAGTGATGGTCTGTCCGTTGGACAGAGTCACCACAACCGGCGAGTCGGTAACCGGAGCCGTAACCGAAGCGGTGTAAACCACGGTGCCGCCTTCGGCGACGCTCGGAGTGGCAGTCAGGCTGACGGTGGAAGTGTCGATGGTGTCAGTGACATCAGTCACGGCAGGCGCTGGGTTGGTGACCAGGTTTTCGAAGTTACCGCCATCGGTCTTGGTGATGGTGACTTCGACCTTGCCGGCATCCTTGTAGACGTCATCGGCCGGGGCCGCCACGGTGGCGGTGCCAGTTGTGGCGCCAGCGGCGATGGTGATCACGGCACCGTTGCTCAGGGTCACGGTGACCGGAGTCCCAGCAGGATTGGTCAGTGTCGCGGTGTAGACGATGGAGCCGCCTTCGGCCACGGTGCCGGTGGCCGACAGGCTCAGGCCGGTATCGTCAATGGTGTCAGTGACTGTGGTCACGGCCTTGTCGGTGCTGGGCACCAGGCTCTCGAAGTTGCCGCCCTCGGCCTTGGTGATGCCGACCTCGATGGTGCTGCCGTTCTTGTAGACATCGTTGGCCGGGGCCGCGACGTCGATCGAACCGCTGGACTTGCCCGCTTCAATGGTGATGACCGAACCGTTGGACAGGGTAATGGTCACCGGCGTCTGCGCCGGGTTGGTCAGGGTGGCGGTGTAGGTGATCTGTCCGCCTTCGGTGACGTTGGCATCGGCTGTCAGGGTGACGGTGGTGGTGTCGATAGTGTCGGTGATCTGGGTCACCGCCGGGGTTGGATTGACGGTCACCAGCAGGCCACCGCCGCCAGCGGTGCCGGTCACGCTCACGCTGATCTGGCCGGGGTCGATGTAGACGTTGTCTTGGGGCGCCAGAGGGACCTGCACGCTGCCAGTGGTTTGGCCCGCACTGATCACGATGACCGCACCATTGGACAGGGTGACGGTCAGGTCGGTCAGCGGTGCCTGGGTCAGAGTGGCGGTATACACCAGCACACCACCGGCTTCGGTGATGGTCGGGGTGGCGCCCAGGGTCAGGGTCGCCGGACGCAGCGAATCACTGCCACTGCCGTTGCCATTGGCCAGGCCATTATTGTTGGTCAGCCCGCCAATGGTGTTGTCCTGGGCCGAAGTGGCCAGCCCCAGGCCGGCCGTCGGGAAGCCGATGGTCGGGTCCACCCGGCCAGCGGTTTCCTCAAGCTGGACGAAGCTATGGCCGCCCCCGGCGGCACCGCCCGTACCTGCTGCGGACGGGCCGGCAGCGGTGGCTTCCAGGTCGGTGGTCGGGTCGACACCCGCGGCAATGGCCTGCTGCAGTTCAGCCACCGATGGCGCGGCTTGCGCACTGGCCTGGGCCAGGTCGGTGCTGGAGTCTGGTGCGGCACCGCTCCATTGAGTGTCGCGGCCAAGGTCGAGGGTCCGTCCGTCGGTCAACTCCAGGGTCACGGCCCCCGCCGGGCCGGTATCCACCTGGTCACCCACGAACAGGCGGTCGCCTTCGATGAGTACGCGCCGGATTCCTTCCGGGGAAACTACGAAAACCTGACCGACAATGCTTTTGACGATGGCAACAACACTGCTCATTGGGGACTCTCCGGTGTACCGCTCAGTTGACATCCATGTACCGGCTTGGGCGCGGGCCGCAACTCAGTCTGGAGGTACATTGCTGTGTAATTGGGAACGGGTATTTGACAGTATAGTCGTCAATATTTTGGCTAGATTTTTTCGAGATTAACTTTATGCCAAACTATTGACCTTATGGGTGCCATCCTAAACAATCGCCGAATTAATGTCACATTGATATTCGTGCAGTAACCTGACTTGAAGTATGTGAACCAGTTCTTAGTTTGAACTTTCCGACGGACGGTCGTTGTGGTTGCAATCACTCGATGTGGCACCACGTTATGACGTGTTTCTGGACATGCTGTCCGAGGGAAATTCTTACCATGCGTTTTCACCTGTTCAAGGCCCTGCCGTTCGCCTTAGCTGCCAGTTTCGTGCAGGCACAAACACTCCCCGAAGCCATGCAGAAAGCACTGGATGTGCACCCGGAAATTCAAGCCGGGGTAAACAGCCGTCTAGCCGCCGACTATCAACTTAAAGCCGCCAAGGGTGGCTATTTGCCGCGTGTCGATATGCTCGCTGGCTACGGTCGCGAAGGGACCGATAACCCTAGTACTCGTGCGGGTACTGGCAGCAATCACTGGGAAACCCTGAACCGTAGCGAGTCAAGTTTACGTCTCCAGCAGATGGTTTTTGACGGTTTTGCCACGTCCAGCGAAGTGGGGCGTCAACAAGCCACCGTCAACTCTCGGGCTTATTCCCTGCTGGGTACTTCCGAGCGCACCGCGCTGACCGTGGCCCAGGTGTACCTGGATGTGTTGACCCGTCGTCAATTCGTGCAACTGGCAGAAGACAATCTGCGTAATCACGAACGCATCTACGACCAGATCAAACTGCGCACCCAGCGTGGCGTGGGCAGTGGCGCCGACCTTGACCAGGCCGAAGCGCGCATGGCCCAGGCCCGCAACAACCTGATCACCGAGCAGACCAACCTGGCCGACGCCCAGACCAACTACCTGAGTGCGGTAGGGCAGATGCCGGATCAACTGGAACGCCCTGCCAGTTTTATGGCGATGCTGCCGGCCAACCTCGATGAGGCCCGCCGTCAGATGCTGGAAAACAGCCCGATCCTGCGCTCCGCCGAGTCCGACATTGTCGCTGCCGAGAAGCAGTACGACGCCGCCAAATCGGCGTTCTACCCACGCTTCGATGCTGAGCTGGGACGCACCGCCGACAACGACCTCGACGGTCAGAACGGCCACAACAATGAATGGCAGGCCATGTTGCGCATGCGCTTCAACCTGTTCGCCGGCGGCAGTAACAAGGCCGATCTGGAGTCCAAGGCCTACCAGTCCAACCAGGCGCTGGATATCCGCAACAACGCTCTGCGGGTGCTGAACGAAGAGTTGGGCCTGGCCTGGAACGCCTTGAGCAATGCCAACGCTCAGGTGCCGATCGCCCAGCAATATGTCGATCGCAGCACCGCGGTGCGCACGGCCTACCAGAAGCAGTTCAGTCTGGGCGAGCGCACCCTGCTGGACCTGCTCGACAGTGAAAACGAACTGTTCACCGCCTCCCGGCGTTTGGCCGAGATCCAGAACATTCAGTTATTTACTCAGTATCGAATCAAGGCGACCATGGGCGAGTTGCTCAAGAGCCAGGGAGTGGTCGCACCTATGGCTTCGGTCGTGCAGAACGATGCGAAGCCCAAGGTCCAGCTGCCTGGGATGAATTGAGCTACTTTCATCCTATTGCCAGCCAAGAGTGTCCAGCGTGGAATCAGAAGTCAGTCGTGTGCAATTCAGTCATGATCCGCGCGGCATGCATGACGACCCCTTGCTGGATGGGCTGCTGACCCTTTGCTTCCTGCATCAGAAGCCCGCCAGTGCGGCCATGCTGACCACGGGTCTGCCATTGCCGTCACAGCGCTTGAGCGCCGAGCTGCTGCCCCGTGCTGCGGCCCGGGCCGGGCTGCAGGGGCGCGTTTTACGTCGCAAGCTCGAGCAGATTCCGACCATCGCGATGCCCGCCCTGCTATTGCTCAAGGACGGCCGCAGCGCCGTGCTTCTGGGCTGGCAGGGTGAGGACCAGGCACGGCTGCTGCTCAGCGAAAGCGACGGCGGTGAAGTCTGCGTCAATCGCCAGCTACTGGCCGACGACTACAGCGGCCAGGTGTTCTTTGCCCAGCCCCAGCACAAGTTCGACGTCAATCACGGGTCGCTGATTCCCCGGGCCCGCTCCTGGTTCCGCGACACCCTCAAGCGTTCGCGCTGGTTGTATGCCGACGCCATCGCCGCGAGCCTGCTGATCAATATCATCGCCATGGCCGCGCCGCTGTTCGTGATGAATGTCTACGACCGGGTAGTCCCCAACCAGGCCACCTCGACCCTGTGGGTGCTGTCCATTGGCATCATGGGCGCCTACATTTTCGACCTGATCCTCAAGAGTCTGCGCAGCCTGTGCCTGGACCTGGCGGGGAAAAAGACCGACCTGATCATTTCCGCCACGCTGTTCGAGCGCATCGTCGGCATGGCCATGAAGTACCGCCCGGCTCGGGTCGGCAGCTTCGCCCAGAACATCCATGAGTTTCAGAGCCTGCGGGATTTTCTCGCGTCCCTGACCCTCACCAGCCTCATCGACCTGCCGTTCACCCTGCTGATCTTCCTGGTGATCGCCATCTTGGGCGGGCACCTGGTGTGGATTCCGGTGCTGGCGTTCCCCATCGCCCTGGGTATCGGCTACGCCTTGCAGAAGCCCCTGGTGGCGACCATGGAGAAAACCATGGCCCTGGGTGCCGAGCGTCAATCGAGCCTGATCGAAACCCTGGCCGGGCTGGACGCGGTCAAGGTCAACAACGCTGAAAGCGAGCGTCAGTATCAATGGGAGCAGACCATTGGCACCCTCAGCCGCCTGGAACTGCGGGTGAAGATGCTCTCCAGCCTGGCGATGAACATCACCTTGCTGATCCAGCAACTGGCCGGGGTGATCATGATCATCTTCGGCGTGTACCAGATCATTGACGGCAACCTCAGCATGGGCGGGCTGATCGCTTGCTACATGCTCAGCGGCCGGGCCCTGAGCCCGCTGGCTTCGCTGTCCGGCTTGCTGACCCGCTACCAGCAGGCCCGCGTCACCATGACCTCGGTGGACCAGATGATGGAGCTGCCCCAGGAGCGCAATTTCGACGAGCGTCCCCTGAGCCGCAACGTGCTGCAGGGCGCCATCGAATGCCGGCTGTTGAATTTCACCTACCCGGGGCAGCAGAACCCGGCGCTCAAGAACATCAATCTGGTGATCAAGCCAGGCGAGAAGGTCGGCATCATCGGCCGCAGCGGCTCGGGCAAAAGCTCCCTGGCCAAGCTGCTGGTAGGGCTTTACCAGCCCGATTCCGGTGCCTTGCTGGTGGACGGCGTGGACATCCGCCAGATCGATGTCAGCGAGTTGCGCCATAACATTGGCTATGTGCCCCAGGACATCCAGCTGCTGGCCGGCACCCTGCGGGACAACCTGACCTCCGGTGCCCGCTACGTTGAAGACGAGCTGGTGCTGCAAGCCGCCGAACTGGCGGGGGTTCACGAATTCGCCCGGCTGCACCCGCAAGGCTATGAATTGCAGGTGGGTGAACGTGGACAGAACCTGTCCGGTGGCCAGCGTCAGAACGTCGCCCTGGCCCGTGCCCTGTTGCTCAACCCGCAGATCCTGTTGCTCGACGAGCCCACCAGCGCCATGGACAACACCGGTGAAGAACGCCTGAAGCAGCGCCTGGAGTCAGTGGTGCAGAACAAGACCGTGGTCCTGGTTACTCACCGGGCGTCGCTGTTGTCGCTGGTGGATCGGTTGTTGGTGGTGGACCGTGGACAGATCCTGGCCGATGGCCCGAAAGCGGTGGTGATGGAAGCGTTGAAGAAGGGGCAGATCAGTGTTGCTTAAGTCGGGATTCAAGGACTCGATCCGCCGCTATTTCAAAGGCACCGATTCTCTTCAGGGGCAGCCGCTGCCTGAGGTCAACAAGGCCCTGATCGAAGATGCGCCTCGGGTCATTCGCCTGACCATCTGGGGCATCATCGCGTTCTTCCTGTTCCTGGTGCTGTGGGCCAACTTCGCGGTCATCGACGAAGTGACCAAGGGCGAGGGCAAGGCCATTCCGTCGTCCAAGGTGCAGAAGATCCAGAACCTGGAAGGCGGCATTGTCTCCGAGCTGTACGTCAAGGAAGGCCAGGTGGTGGAGGCCGGAGCGCCGCTGATCCGTCTGGATGACACGCGCTTCCAGTCCAACGTCGGTGAGACCGAGACTGTGCGCCTGTCCATGTTGCTGCGGGTCGAGCGCCTGAGCGCCGAGGTCGATGACCGGGCGCTGAATTTCCCCGAGGACGTGCTCAAGGAAGTCCCGGGCCAGGCCGCCAGCGAAAAGTCCCTCTATGAAAGTCGTCGCCAGCAACTGCATGACGAAATCGGCGGCCTTCAGGAACAGCTGATCCAGAAGCAACAGGAGCTGCGCGAGTTCACCTCCAAGCAGGCTCAGTACCGTCAGCAGTTGGGCTTGCAACGCCAGGAAATTGCCATGTCCGAGCCTTTGGTGGCCCAGGGCGCGGTATCACCGGTGGAAGTGCTGCGGCTCAAGCGTGCCGAAGTGGAAACCCGCGGCCAGCTGGACGCCACCACCCTGGCGATTCCTCGTGCCGAATCGGCGATCAAGGAAGTGCAGCGCAAGATCGATGAAACCCGCGGCAAGTTCCGCAGCGAGGCCCTGACCCAGCTCAACGAGGCGCGCACCGAACTGAACAAGGCCAGCGCCACCGGCAAGGCCCTGGAAGACCGGGTCAGCCGGACCCTGGTCACCTCGCCGGTGCGCGGTATCGTCAAGCAACTGATGGTCAACACCATCGGTGGCGTGATCCAGCCGGGCAGCGACATGGTGGAGATCGTGCCCCTGGACGACACCCTGTTGGTGGAAGCCAAGATCCGTCCCCAGGACATCGCGTTCCTGCACCCGGGGCAGGAAGCGATCGTCAAGTTCAGCGCCTATGACTACACCATCTACGGCGGCCTCAAGGCCCGCCTGGAGCAGATCGGCGCCGACACCATCACCGACGAAGACAAGAAAACCACCTATTACATGATCAAGCTGCGCACCGACCGCAGCCATCTGGGCACCGATGAAAAACCGCTGCTGATCATCCCCGGGATGGTCGCATCGGTGGACATCATCACCGGCAAGAAGAGCATCCTCAGCTACCTGCTCAAGCCGATCATCCGCGCCCGCGCTGAAGCCCTGCACGAGCGCTGATCCATGTAAGAAGCGACCTTGCCAGCCTTGTAGGAGCTGGCTTGCCAGCCAAGGGGCCCGTGAGAGCGCCTTCGCCGGCAAGCCGGCTCCTACAGTTCGTCTCATCGAGCCGTCGACAGCGCAGCGTCCCCAGGTATCGCGCCGCTCGAATCAACATATCGTTATTCGCTAACGGTATTTAAAATCGCTTTCTTATATCTATAAAGTCGACTCCCTGCGTACCTGCCGACCAATCGGCGCGCCGCACGAAATGAACCCACACGGGATCTCCGTGAGTTTCTGATCGACGCGCGCGCCCTGGGCGCGCCTGCGCGGGAGTTTTAAGTCATGTCTGCATCAGCCAGTGCCGCGCCCATCGCTGCACAAGCCTTCGAAATCCGTCCCTTCAGCGGCGCCGTGGGCGCCGAGATTATCGGCCTGGACCTGTCCCGGCCGGTCAACGACCAGGACTTCGCCCGCATCCACCGCGCCCATCTGGATCACCACGTGGTGGTGTTCCGCGACCAGCGCATCAGCCCCCAACAACAAATCGCCTTCAGCCGCCGCTTCGGCGTGCTGCAGATCCATGTGCTCAAGCAGTTCCTGCTGGCCGGTCACCCGGAAATCCTCATCGTTTCCAACATCATCGAGAACGGCCAGTCCATTGGCCTGGGGGATGCCGGCAAGTTCTGGCACTCGGACCTGTCCTACAAGGAACTGCCGAGCCTGGGCTCGATGCTGCACGCCCAGGAATTGCCGGCCGAAGGTGGCGACACCCTGTTCGCCGACATGCACACAGCCTGGGACACCCTGCCCGAGGCACTGCGCAAGGCGGTGCAGGGCCGCAGTGCCGCGCATTCCTACACGGCGCGCTACAGCGAGACCAAGTTCGAGGGCAACTGGCGCCCGACCCTGACCCCGGAGCAACTGGCCCAGGTCGCCGAGGTGGTGCACCCCATCGTCCGCACCCACCCGGAAAACGGCCGCAAGGCACTGTTCGTCAGCGAGGGGTTCACCACCCGCATCGTCGGCCTGCCGGAAGACGAAAGCGCCCAATTGCTGGCCGAGCTGTACGCCCACAGCGTGCTGCCGGAAAACATCTACCGCCATCAATGGCAGCCCCACGATCTGGTGTTCTGGGACAACCGCTCGCTGATCCACCTGGCCGCCGGTTGCCCGAGCCATCTGCGCCGCAAGCTGTATCGCACCACCATTCAGGGCGACGCCCCTTACTGATCGCCAGGCACGGCAGGAGAATCATCATGTCCTTATCCATTCCCTTCATTCCCCGCCTCGGCAAACTGGCCACGGCCATCGGCCTGGGTTTCAGTCTGCTGGCCGGCAGCCTGGTGGCTCCCTCGGCGGCCCATGCCGAAGGCGAGATCCGCATCGCCGAACAGTTCGGCATCGTCTATTTGCTGCTCAACGTAGTGCGCGATCAGAACCTGATTGAAAAGCACGGCAAGCAAGAGGGCATCGACATCAATGTCGACTGGACCCAGCTGTCCGGCGGCGCAGCGGTCAACGACGCGTTGCTGTCGGGCTCCATCGACATTGCCGGAGCCGGCGTCGGCCCGCTGTTGACCATCTGGGACCGCACCCATGGCCGGCAGAACGTCAAGGCCGTGGCCTCCCTCGGTAACTTTCCCTACTACCTGGTGAGCAACAATCCCCAGGTCAAGACCATCGCCGACTTCACCGAGAAGGACCGCATCGCGGTGCCGGCGGTGGGCGTCTCGGTGCAGTCGCGCTTCCTGCAATACGCCGCGGCCAAGCAATGGGGCGACCAGGAATTCAATCGCCTGGATAAGTACACCATCGCCGTGCCGCACCCGGACGCCACCGCCGCGCTGATTGCCGGCGGCACCGAGCTGACCGGGCACTTCTCCAACCCGCCGTTCCAGGATCAGGCCTTGGAGAACCCCAATGTGCACGTGGTGCTCAACACCTACGACCTGCTGGGCCCGAACTCGCCAACGGTGCTGTTTGCCACCGAAAAATTCCGCAACGACAACCCCAAGACCTACAAGGCCTTCGTCGAAGCCCTGGCTGAAGCGGCCGAGTTCGCCCAGAACGACAAAGGCGCGGCCGCCGACACTTACATCCGTGTGACCAAGGCCAAGATCGACCGCGCCGCGCTGCTGAAGATCATCGACAACCCGCAGTTCGAATTCAGCGTGACGCCGAAAAACACCTACCCGCTGGCGGAGTTCCTGCACCGCGTCGGCGCCATCAAGAACAAGCCGCAGTCGTGGAAGGACTACTTCTTCCAGGACGCCAAACCGCTGCAGGGGAGCTGATTGCCATGAACGCCCCCTTGCCAGGCCACACGGCCAGCAACCCCACCGCCGCCGTCGAAGCGCTGTTGGCGGTGGATCAAGTCAGCCTGGAATACCGAACCCCGCAGCGCGTGGTGCGGGCCACCCACCAGGTGAGTTTCGAGGTTGATCCGGCCGATCGTTTTGTCCTGCTGGGGCCTTCGGGCTGCGGCAAGTCGACCCTGCTCAAGGCGGTGGCCGGGTTCATCCAGCCTTGCGAGGGCGAGATTCGCCTGCAGGGGCGGCCAGTCAGTCAGCCCGGGCCGGATCGCATCGTGGTGTTCCAGGAGTTCGACCAGCTGCCGCCCTGGAAAACCGTGAAGCAGAACGTGATGTTTCCCCTGCTGGCGTCGAAAACCCTCGGCCGCCGCGAGGCCGAAGAACGTGCCCTGCACTATCTGGCCAAGGTCGGCCTGGCGGCTTTCGCCGATGCCTATCCACACACCTTGTCCGGTGGCATGAAGGCTCGGGTGGCGATTGCCCGGGCCTTGGCCATGCAGCCGAAGATCCTGCTGATGGACGAGCCCTTCGCGGCCCTCGACGCCCTGACCCGGCGCAAGATGCAGGAGGAGTTGCTGCTGCTCTGGGAGGAGGTGCGCTTCACCTTGCTGTTCGTCACCCACTCCATCGAGGAGGCGCTGGTGGTGGGCAATCGCATCCTTTTGCTGTCGCCGCATCCGGGGCGGGTGCGGGCGGAAGTCCACAGCCACCAGTACGACCTGCAAAGCCTTGGCGGCGTGGCTTTCCAGCAGACGGCACAGCGTATTCATCGCTTGCTGTTCGATGAAGGCCAGGGGCCTGACACCGAAACCGAGCTGGATTTCGCCGATATCCGTATCGCCTATTGAGCCGTCAGGCCACCGTTGAACGAGGAACGCCCGATGAGCCAGTCATCCCCCGTGCGCGAAGAATACGAAGTTGTCCTGCAACCCTTGCTGCAAGTCCCGCTGGAACGAGAGCTGCCCCTGGGCCAGCGTCTCTGGCAACAGGGCTGGCTGCGCAAGGGCCTGATCCTGATCCTTTTGGCGCTGCTGTGGGAGGCCGTGGCCCGCTACCAGAATAACGACCTGCTGCTGCCCAGCTTTGTGCAAACCGCCAGCGCCCTGTATCAGGGCCTGCTCAGCGGCGAATTGCTGGGCAAGGTGGGCATTTCCCTGGTGGTGCTGCTCAAGGGCTACCTGATCGGTATCGTCCTGGCGTTTGCCCTGACCACCCTGGCGGTGTCGACCCAGTTCGGCCGCGACCTGCTGAGTACCCTGACCTCGATGTTCAACCCGTTGCCGGCCATTGCCCTGTTGCCCCTGGCGCTGCTGTGGTTCGGCCTGGGGCAGAACAGCCTGATTTTCGTGCTGGTGCATTCGGTGCTCTGGGCCCTGGCCCTGAACACTTACGCCGGGTTTCTCGGCGTCTCGGAAACCCTGCGCATGGCCGGGCGCAACTACGGCCTCAAGGGCCTGCGCCTGGTGCTGTTCATCCTGATCCCGGCGGCGCTGCCGTCGATCCTGGCCGGGCTGAAGATTGGCTGGGCCTTCGCCTGGCGCACCTTGATCGCTGCTGAGTTGGTGTTTGGCGCCACCAGCGGCAAGGGCGGCCTGGGCTGGTACATCTTCCAGAACCGCAACGAGCTGTACACCGACAAGGTCTTTGCCGGGCTGGCGGTGGTGACCCTTATCGGCCTGTTGGTGGAGAACCTGATCTTCGACACCCTGGAGCGCATCACGGTGAAACGTTGGGGCATGCAACGCTGAGCTACCTCGTCCGCCAGCCCCCCCCCCCCGACTGTAGGAGATGGCTTGCCAGCGAAGGCGTCCTCAAGGGCGAGGCAAGGTTTGAAGGCCCATTCGCCGGCAAGCCGGCCCCTACGCGGGTAGTGGGTTCACGGGTAAGGATTGATCTCTCTCATTTTCCTCGGCGCCAAGCCTGCTAGCATTGCGTCTGGATCATCCCTGATCAGTCATGAGTGCTCGGTATGCAACTCCCGGATATGAACCTTCTGGTCGCCCTCGATGCCCTGCTGGATGAGGGCAGCGTAGTCGGCGCCGCACGACGCATGAACCTCAGCCCAGCGGCGATGAGCCGGACCCTGACGCGGATTCGCGAAGCCCTGGGCGACCCGGTGCTGGTGCGTGCCGGGCGTGGCCTGGTGCCCACCCCCAAGGCCCTGGAGCTGCGCAGCCAGGTGCGTGATCTGGTGGAGCAGGCGGCGCTGCTGTTTCGCTCGGCGGACCAGGTCGACCTGTTGTCGTTGCGGCGGCGCTTCAATGTGCGCGCCAACGACTTTTTCGTCGGCGTCTATGGCGGTCGCCTCATCGACACCCTGGAGCGTCAGGCGCCTTTGTGCGAGCTGCGCTTCGTGCCGGAAGGCGATGGCGATGACGAGGCCCTGCGGGAGGGGCGGATCGACCTGCGGATCAGCAACACCCGGCCCCTGACCCCGGAAGTGAAGGTGCAGAACCTGTTCACCACGGCCTTTGTCGGCCTGGTGCGTGAAGGCCACCCATTGTTGGACGAAGACATCACCGCCGAGCGTTTTGCCGCGTTTCCCCATATCAGCATGTCGCGTCGAGGCATTGCCCGTGGGCCGATCGATACGGCGCTGGCGGAGCTGGGCCTGGAGCGTCGAGTGCCGCTGATTGCCCCGGGCTTTCACGCCGCCATGTTCATGCTGCCGGATTCGGACCTGATCCTGCCGGTGCCCCAGGAAACATTGCTCAGCGTCTCGCGCCTGGGCCTGCGTCTGCGCTCCTTTGTCCTGCCGATTTCCCTGCCGACCCTGGTCCTGACCCAGGCCTGGCACCCGCGCTACGACAAGGACCCGGCGCACAAATGGTTCCGCGAAACCCTGCGCAGCTCCTGCCAGGCCACCTGGCAAGAAGCCCAGCCGACCTCCTCGTAGGCGCCGGCTTGCCGGCGGAAGCGGTCTTGATGGCCTCATCGCTGGCAAACCAGCTTCTACGGTCAATAGGTTTAATTGTTGCGTCTGTTGCACTTATAAAGTGCCAATAAGTCAGTTTTCGTCAGTGCTGGCTGTTCATAAACTGCTCTGGTTTTCTTGTCTGGAGCAGTATTTCCATGAGTTCTCTCGCTGTCGCTGCGCCCGCTTCGGTTGAAGCCGCCAGCAAGCCGGCAGCCATTGCCCCACCGGTCTTCGGACCGCGAATCATCATCGGCCTGGTGGGTGTGCTGCTGGCGGTGCTGGTCTCCGGTCTCAACGACATGGTGACCAAGATCGCCCTGGCGGATATCAGCGGCGCGTTGTTCATCGGCTTCGACGAAGGCACCTGGCTGGTGGCTTGCTACTCCGCCACCTCGGTGGCGGCCATGGCTTTCGCGCCCTGGTGCTCGGTGACCTTTTCCCTGCGGCGTTTCACCCTCTGCGCCATTGCGCTGTTCACCCTGCTGGCGGTGCTGTGCCCCTTCGCCCCCAACTACCAGAGCCTGTTGCTGCTGCGCACTCTGCAAGGCCTGGCCGGGGGCGCGCTGCCGCCGATGCTGATGACCGTGGCCCTGCGCTTCCTGCCGGCCAACGTCAAGCTCTACGGCTTGGCCGGCTATGCCCTGACTGCCACCTTCGGCCCGAGCCTGGGCACGCCCCTGGCGGCACTGTGGACCGAGTACGTGGGCTGGCGCTGGGCCTTCTGGCAGGTGGTGGCGCCCTGTCTGCTGGCCATGGCGGCGGTGGCTTACGGCCTGCCTCAGGACCCGTTGCGTCTGGAGCGTTGCAAGCAGTTCAACTGGCGTGGGCTGCTGTTGGGCTTCCCGGCGATCTGCATGCTGGTGATCGGCATTCTTCAGGGCAATCGCCTGGACTGGTTCGAGTCGCCGCTGATCAGTGTGCTGCTGGTCGGCGGGCTGGTGTTGCTGGTGCTGTTCATGATCAACGAATGGTCGCAGCCGATTCCCTTCTTCAAGCTGCAGATGCTCGGCATCCGCAACCTGTCCTTCGCCCTGCTGACCCTGGCCGGGGTGCTGGTGGTATTGACCGCAGTGATCATCATCCCGTCGGCCTACCTGGCTCAGGTCCAGGGCTATCGACCGTTGCAGACCGCGCCGGTGATGCTGGTGATGGCCTTGCCGCAACTGCTGGCCCTGCCCCTGGTGGCGGCCCTGTGCAACCTGCGCTGGGTCGACTGCCGCTGGGTGCTGGGGATCGGCCTGGGCATGCTGGTGCTGTCTTGCCTGGGGGGCACGCACCTGACCTCGGCCTGGATTCGTGACGATTTCTATGGGCTGCAATTGCTGCAGGTCTTCGGCCAGCCGATGGCGGTGCTGCCGTTGCTGATGCTGTCCACCGGCAGCATCACGCCGGTGGAGGGGCCCTTTGCTTCGGCCTGGTTCAACACCGTGAAAGGCCTGGCGGCGGTGATCGCCACCGGGGTGCTGGATGTGCTCACCACCCACCGTTTGCATTTCCACTCGACGATGCTGGTGGACAGCCTGGGCAATTCGCCCCTGGTGGACGACCGGGTGCCCGGGCTGGCTCAGCGCCTGCACCAGCAAGCCGTGGTGCTGACTTCCGCCGATCTGTATTTCTGCATGGCAGGGGTGGCCGCTGCGCTGATCCTGCTGATTTTCTGGCTGCCGACGCGGATCTATCCACCGCGGGCGCCCACTTGAACGAGAAGGTTTTTATGACGATCCAGAGCAAAGACAAAATCGCCGTCGCCGTGGCGACGGTAGCGGCCCTTGGCGTGCTGGCCTATCTGGTGATGCCGGGCCTGTTCGGCCGCTCCAGTGAGCAGAGCACCAACGACGCCTTCATCGCCGCCGACTACACCCTGGTGGCGCCGCGGGTGGCCGGGTTCATCAAGGAAGTGCTGGTGGAGGACAACCAGCAGGTCAAGGCCGGTCAACTGCTGGCGCTGATCGATGACCGTGACCTGCGGGCCGCGGCCCAGGCGGCGGATGCCGAAACCCTGGTGGCCCAGGCCCAGTTGCAGAACGCCCGGGCCACCCTGGACCGGCAGGGTTCGGTGATTGCCCAGGCCCAGGCGGCCCTGGGAGCGGCCCGGGCCGAAATGGCCTTTGCCGAGCACGAACTCAATCGCTACAACCACCTGGCAGGGGTCGGCGCCGGCACCGTGCAGAACGCCCAGCAGGCCAAGACCCGCATCGACCAGGCCAGTGCCCGGCTGGCCACGGCCACTGCGGCCCTGGCGGCGGAGCGCAAGCAGGTGGAGATCCTCACTGCCCAGCGTGATGCGGCCGAAGGCGGCCTGAAGCGGGCCCAGGCAGCCCTGGAAATGGCCAGCTACGAGCTGTCCTACACGCGCATCGTCGCCCCGGTGGACGGCATGGTCGGCGAGCGCGCGGTACGGGTTGGCGCCTATGTCACTCCCGGCAGCAAGATCCTCGCCGTGGTGCCCTTGCAGCAAGCCTATGTGCTGGCCAACTTCCAGGAAACCCAGCTCACCGCGATGCACGCCGGGCAGGCGGTCGAAGTCCGGGTCGACAGTCTGGGCGGCGAAACCCTGCATGGCCGCGTCGAGAGTCTGGCCCCGGCCACCGGCGTGACCTTCGCCGCAGTCAAGCCGGACAACGCCACCGGCAACTTCACCAAGGTGGTGCAGCGCATCCCGGTGAAGATTCTCCTGGACCCCAACCAGCCCATGGCCGAGCGCCTGCGGGTCGGCATGTCGGTGGAAGCCAGCGTGGACACCCACAGCTCCACCACCCGTGCCCGCGAGGTGACCCAGCGATGAGTATCGAGCGGCAGATCCAAGAGAGTTCGTTGCCAAGGCGCCTTTCGTGGCGCCCTGCATTGCTGGTGCTGAGCCTGCTGGCGCTGGGCGCCTGCAGCGTCGGCGCGGATTTCCAGCGGCCCCAGGCGACTCAGGTCCAGGCCTGGTCGGCCCCTGCACAGGCTGCCACCAGCCAGGCGGTGGACAGTGCCATGCAGGAGCGCTGGTGGGAGGTGTTCAACGATCCACAACTGTCGGCCCTGAGTCGCCGCGCCCTGAGCGACAACCTCGACCTGCAACTGGCCAGCAGTCGCTTGCAGCAGAGCCGGGCGGCGCGCCAGGTGATCACCGCCGAGCGCTACCCGAGCACGGCGGCCAATGGCGGCTACGGGCGCAAGCGCAACACTGGCGAAGGTTTGAGCGACCCCTCGGGGAACAACGGCAAGTCAGCCTTCAATCTCTGGGAAGCGGGTTTTTCCGCCGCCTGGGAGCTGGATCTGTGGGGCCGGGTCCGGCGCGAGACCGAGGCCGCCGACGCGACCCTGGAAGTGGCGGAGAACGACCGGCGCGGGGTGCTGCTGTCGGTGCTGGCGGAGGTCGCCCAGGACTACATCCAACTGCGTGGCGTGCAGAGCACCCGAGCCGTTACCGAGCAGAACCTCGAGGTTGCCCGGCACAGTCTGAAACTCTCGCAACTGCGCCTGGCCGATGGCGTGGCCACTGACCTGGATGTGGCCGAAGCGGCGGCCCAGGTCGCGACCATCGAGGCCCGGCTGCCGGAGTTGCAGCAGCGTCAGGCGCAGTTGATCAACGCCCTGAGCCTGCTGCTGGGCGAGCGGCCCCAGGCCCTGCATCAGGTGTTGGCCAGTGACGCGCCGGTGCCCCAACCCCCGAGCCAAGTGGCCATCGGCCTGCCGTCGCAGCTGGCCGAACGCCGCCCCGATATCCGCCAGGCCGAGGCACGGCTGCATGCCGCGACGGCCAGCATCGGCGTGGCCAAGGGGGATTTCTATCCGCGCATTACCTTGTCCGGCAACTTCGGTTCCCAGGCCCTGCAACTGGCAGATTTTGGTTCCTGGAGCTCCCGCCAGTTCGGCATCGGCCCGCAGTTCAGCCTGCCGCTGTTCGACGGTGGTCGTTTGCGCGGCATGCTCCAGTTGCGCGAGGCCCAGCAGCAGGAAGCGGCCCTGGCCTATCAGCAGACCGTGCTGCGGGCCTGGCACGAAATCGACGACCAGTTGACCCGCTACAACGCCAGCCAACTACGCCGCGACAGCCTGGCCGAAGCGGTGCGGCAAAATCAGATCGCCTTGCGTACCGCGCAGCAGCAATACGTCGAAGGAGTGGTGGATTTCGTCAACGTCCTGACCGTGCAGGGCGCCTTGCTGGCCACCCAGGAGCAACTGGTGGAAAGCTCGGCGGGGGTGTCCCTGTCCATGGTCGGTTTGTACAAGGCGCTGGGGGGAGGCTGGGAGTCGGTGTATCCGCTGCACGCCGCCAGTCAGGGTCACTGAAAGCCTTTTTGCCTGGATTGAGAAAAAAGTGTAATGATAATTGCTCTCAATCATGTGTGCAGTTTCATTCATGGAAGCAACCACTGACGGTAACGCCCAGCTCCATCGTCTGTATCGAGATCATCACGGTTGGCTGCAGAGCTGGTTGCGCAAGCGCCTGGGCGATCGCGAGCATGCGGCGGACGTGGCGCAGGACACTTTCCTGCGCCTGTTGCTGTCGGGGCGCTTTCCCGGGCAGCAGGAAAGCCGCAGTTACCTGGCGCAGATCGCGCGCAATCTGGTGATCGACCAGTGGCGCCGGTTGCGCATCGAGCGCGCCTACCTGGAAAGCATCGCCCACCTGCCGGAACCCCAGACGCCCTCCCTGGAAAGCCGCGCACTGATCCTCGAAACCCTGATGCAGATCGACGCCATGCTCGATCGCATGCCGGACAAGGTGCGCCAGGCCTTTGTCATGTCGCAGTTCGAAGGGCTGGGTTATGCCCAGATTGCCGAGCGCCTGGAGGTTTCTGTCAGTTCGGTGCAGAAGTACATGATCCGTGCGATCCAGGCTTGCTATCAGGTGCTTTACGAAGAATGAAGGCGCATCAGGCACCCATTGCTCCCGCCATCGTCGAGCAGGCCAGTGAGTGGCTGATGCTGCATTGGGGCGGGGAGCTCGATGCGCAGCAACGCGAGGCGTTCGTGGCCTGGCAACAGGCTGACTCCGAACACCAGCGGGCCTGGCAGCGCTTGCAGCAACTGCAACAAACCCTGGGCGGAGTGCCGGAGCACAGTGCCCATGTGCTGCTGGCGCAGGCCCCGGACCCGCAACGACGTGCGGCGCTGAAACTGTTGGGCTTGCTGTTGGTGGCCGGGGGCAGCGGTTACCTGGTCCAGGACAGCCAGCCTTGGCGGGCGGCCTTTGCCGGGCAGCGTACGGCCACCGGAGAAATTCGCCACCTGACCCTGAGCGACGGCAGTCGCCTGGACCTCAACAGCGCCAGCGCCGTCGACCTGCTGTTCAGTGCCAGTGAGCGGCGCATCCGTCTGATCCAGGGCGAGCTCCTGCTCACCAGCGGGCATGATGCTTCGCGGCCGCTGATCGTCGAAACCGCCGCCGGAGACATCCAGGCCCTGGGCACGCGCTTTGCCGTGCGCGAGCTGGAGGGCGGCACCCGGGTCGATCTCTACGAAGGTGCGCTGCGGGTCAGTCCCCGGCATGCCCCGGCCCTGCAACTCAATGCCGGCGAGCGCCTGTGGTTCAGCGCCGGGCGGGTTTCGGCGCGGCAAGTGGCCGAGGTCAATGCCAGCAGCTGGAGCCAGGGCCGGCTGATTGCCGAACGCCAGCCCCTGGGGCAGTTCGTCACCGAGCTGGCGCGTTATCGCCCGGGGCTGTTGCGTTGTGACGAGCAGGTGGCCGGCCTGTTGCTCACCGGGGTCTTCCCCCTGGCGGACAGCGATGCGGTACTCGCGGCCCTGGAACGTTCGCTGCCGGTGCGGGCGCACGCGGTGACCCGCTACTGGGTGACCCTCAAGCCGCGGGACTGATTGCAAATAATTCTTCTGCGCGATTGTCGATTCTGCCGAGCTGTCCGGGATACCCCATGAAAGCCGATCAAGACGCATTCTCATGGGGAGTTCAGGAATGCCTTACCAGACCACAGCATCCATTTTGACCCTGGGCACCGCTGCCCGCCGCCGCGCCTTTGTCGCGCTGCTGGCCATGGCCCCGGTGTTGCCGGGCCTGGCCCAGGCCGACAGCGGCAGCCAGAGCCAGGCGCGGGACTACCAGATTGCCGCCGGCAATCTCGATCAGGTCCTGAATCGTTTTGCCAGTGCCGCGGGGATTCTCCTGTCGGTGGATGCGAGCATGACGGCCGGCAAGCACAGTGCCGGCCTGCATGGGCGCTACGAGGTCGCACAGGGCCTGCAGACGTTGCTCGCTGGCAGTGGTTTGCAGGCGGTGCAGACCGGGGCTAGTTGGGGCCTGCAACCTTTGGCCGAGAACGGCGCGCTGCAACTGGCGCCGACTCGGATCGGCGCCACGCAGATGACCGAGTACGCCTGGGGCGCGGTGCCGGGGATCGTCGCCAAACGCAGCGCCACCGGGAGCAAGACCGACTCGGCGCTGGTGGAGATTCCGCAGACCATCAACGTGATCGGCGCCAAGGAAATCAAGGCCCGCGGCGCCCAAAGCGTGACCGAAGCGCTGCTCTACACCCCGGGCATGACCGGCGGTGGTTTTTCCGACCGGGTGAAGATTTTCGACGAACCCACCTCCCGCGGTTTTTCCCCGACGCCGATGTACCTCGATGGCCTGCACTTGCCCTACGGCGGCGGCAGTACCGGCGGTGCCCTGCAGATCGAGCCCTATGCCCTGGAGCGCATCGAAGTGCTCAAGGGCCCGGCTTCGGTGCTCTACGGGCAAAACCAGCCGGGCGGCATCGTCAACATGGTCAGCAAGCGGCCCACCGAAACCCCCTTGCATCAGTTGGTACTGGAAGCCGGCAGCTATGACCACAAGAGCGTCGCCCTGGACCTGGGCGGCCCGCTGGATGAGCAGGGGCAGTTCCTCTATCGTCTGACCGGGCTGGCCAGCGACAGCCAGGACGCCGTCGATTACGTTCAGCGTCAGCGCCAGTTCATCGCCCCGAGCCTGACTTGGCGGCCCGATGACGACACCCAGCTGACGCTGTTCGCCCAGTATCAGAAAGACAATGACGTACCCGAGGCCCAGGGCCTGCCCAGCGTGGGCACGGTGTTCGCCAACCCCAATGGCAAGATCGACCGCGACCTGTTCCTCGGCGAGCCCGGGGTCAATGCCTACGACCGCGACCAGTTCGTCCTCGGCTACGAGTTCTCCCATCGCCTGAACGATGTCTGGACCCTGAAGCAGAACGCCCGCTACGCCGACGTCGATGACCGCTACCGCGCGCCGCTGCACGGCTACAAGTTCGTCAGCAATCCCAAGACCGGCCTCAACGACCAGCGCTACATGACCCGCTACGGGGTGGACTGGAAGCAGCACAACAAGGTCTATGGCGTGGATAGCATCGCCCAGGCCGAGTTCGACACCGGGCCCTTCAGCCATACCCTGCTGGTGGGGCTGGACTACTACCACTTCAATTCAAAATTCGACGGCAAGTACGACTTCAACCCGCCGATCCTCGACATGTTCACCCCCACTTACGGCCAGTCGCTGAATTTCGGCAATCCTTACCAGTGGGACAACACCATCATCCAGACCGGCCTGTATGTGCAGGACCAGATCAAGTACGAGCAGTGGGTGCTGGTGCTGGGCGGTCGCAACGACTGGGCGGAAACCGATAACAAGACGCCGCTCAACGGTGGTCATACCAACGCCAAGAGCCAGTCCTTCACCGGTCGCGGCGGGCTGGTGTACCTGTTCGACAATGGCCTGTCGCCCTTTGTCAGTTATTCGGAATCCTTCCTGCCCTTGAGTGGCACCAGCGTCGGGGGCAGCGCTTTCAAGCCGTCCAGCGGCAAGCAGTACGAAGTGGGGATGAAATACCAGCCGCCGGGCCAGGAGAGTTTCGTCCAGGTGTCGGCCTACCAGCTGGATCAGGAGAACATCCTGACCTCCGACCTGGCCAACCCCGGGTTCAGCATCCAGAGTGGCGCGGTGCGTTCCCGTGGCATCGAGCTGGAAGCCAAGGCCAGCCTCAGCGAATCGCTGGACGTGATTGCCTCGGCGTCACGCAACGACATCAAGTACACCAAGGACAACGACGGGCGCGAAGGGCGTCACCCGGCCGGCATGCCGCCGCTGACCGCCTCGCTGTGGCTCAACTACACGATCCTTGGCGACACGCCGCTGGCGGGCCTGGGCGCAGGCGTCGGCACCCGCTACGTCAAGGGCAGCTATGGCACCGATTACGACGGCGCCTTCCAGATCCCGTCCTACACCGTGTACGACGCCAGCCTGAGCTACGACCTGGAAAAATCACCGCTGCAATGGAAGGGCGTGAAGCTGGCGCTGAACGTGAAGAACCTCACCGA
Organism: Pseudomonas sp. 50_B; assembly: GCF_017491625.1. NCBI lineage: Bacteria > Pseudomonadati > Pseudomonadota > Gammaproteobacteria > Pseudomonadales > Pseudomonadaceae > Pseudomonas > Pseudomonas sp. 50_B. Next base: position 306,826 of record NZ_JAFGYX010000006.1, on the reverse strand, counting down.
CAAGACCTACGTCGCCAACTGCACCAGCATCTGGGACTGCTACTACGGTGAGGGGCGGACCATGGTCTCGAGTTTGACCTATGACTGGTAAGGGTCCATCAGGCTGATGCGCTGGAGCGTTGTGCGCTTTTGGTTTTTGCCGGCGCAGGCTTGCCAGCAAAGGTGTCCGCCAGACCGCCTTGCTCTCAAGGATTCTGCAAAAACACCACATAGCCCCTGAACCAGGGGCTATCGCGCAGCGCCTGGGGCTCCTGCCAGTCACCGCCCTGGATCAGGCCGACCTTGTAGGGCAGGCCCATGCGGTCCAGGCGCGGCAGGTAGCTGGCGTAGTTGGGGATGCTGCGGCGGCCCTGGTAGGTCTGCACCACCACTTCATCCACGACGCCCTTGAGCTGGCCGATGGCTTGCGGATCGGCGTTGCTGCCCCAGTCCATCAGGCCGGTGATGCTCAGGCGGTAGTGCGCCGGCAGGCGCTGGCGCAGGTCGCGCAGGAAACTCGCGTAGCCTTCGAGGTCGCGGGTGCTGCTGTCGAAATCGATCTGGATGCCCATCACCGGCGTGCCCGTGGCTTGCCAGCGCTGCACCTGGCCAAGCAACTGGCGATACAGCGACTCCGGCCAGGCCAGGGTATGGGCGCGATAGACCACCCAGACCTGTTCCTGGGGCAACTGCGACACCGGCAGGCCCTGGGCGATGAGCTCGACACCGCGTCCGGGATGGCGCCGCGAGCGACTGATCTGCCCCTGGAGGATGTATAGGCTCTTGGCCTGGGCCAGCACGGGCTGGGTCTTGACTCCACTCCACAGCCAGAAGGCGTCGTATTGCGCCGCGTCTACGGTGGCGCCTGCCGGTGCTGCCCAGTACAGGCACAGTGACAGCAGGCAGCCGGCCAGGCGTTTTGGATTCACCAGTAGTAACGCAGCGACTGGCCCCATTGGGTGTCCCCCAACTTGCCCTTGAGCTGGCGGAACCAGGCCTTGCGCACGGCCGGCTCGACGCCGGCGCCGCCACAACGGTTGTTGCCGGAGGAGGCGTAGCAGTAGATGGCCCGGTACAGGGCGTAGGCGCGTTCGTCACGGCTGGCCTTGGGGTTGTTGATCACCACTTGATAGCCGTCGAGTCGCGAGAACGGCTTGCCGGGGAAGGTGCCCTGGGTGCCGCCCAGGGACTGGGCGTTGGGTGGCGTGTCCAGGGGCATCTGGTCGAAGTTGTTCAGGCGCATGAACTCCCCGAGGCAGAGCAGCCCGGCCGGCGCTTTCGGGTCACGCTCAAGGAGCGCGGCAGTCTCCACCAGGCTCGGGCACCGGTAGTCGGGGGTTTGCGCTTCGGGCTGTGCGCCATTCCAGTGGAAATCCTGCAATGGCGTGGTACTGAGGTAGATGTAGCCCAGGCTGGCGGGAAGACTGGCGTCGGGCAGGGTGGGCGGCAGTTGCTCGTAGTCCTGGCCGAAGGCCGCGTACTGGCCGCGGGTCAGGTCCTTGTACAGCAGGATAAAGCGCGCGGCGTTGCGCTCTTCTGCCGAGTCGGCCTTCTGCGCCTGTTGGCGCAGCAATTTGGGCGAGGCCACCTGGCGCAGGAGAATGGCGCGCACCTGGGCGGTCTTGATCGGCGAGTCGGCGGCGAACACCTTGTCCAGTTGGCCGCTGCGCTCGTAGGTGTAGGCCAGGGCCAGTTCCAGCTGTTCGCGTTGCAGCGGTTGCTGGGCCAGGGGCAGCAATTGCAGCCACAGCGCCTCGGCGCCTTTCCAGTCCTGTTGGGCCTGCATTGCCAGGCCACGCAGGGTCTGCTGGCTGAAGCTCAGGTAGTCCAGGTGCGCTGGCAACTGGTTGGGCAGTTGCTTGAGCGCCGTGGCCGGTTGCTGCTCGACATACAGGCTGAAGGCGGCCTGCAGATAATCGAACAGTGCCGGTTGCCCTTCGAACAGGGCTTTTTGCTGTTGCAGGGTGTCGCGGGTCAATGCCGCCGGCGTGGCGCCGCGCATGTGCATCAGGTCCTTGACCGCCAGCAGCAGCGGGGCCTTGAAGTTGTCTTCGGGCAGGCTCAGCAGTTTGTAGTCGACTTCTTCCACCAGGTCGTCCAGACGCATGTTGCGCGGGGTGCCCGGCGCCTGGGTCAGTTGCCGGGCGTAGTCGTCGGCCAGGGCCGGGGTGTCGCCCGTCAGCCAGTGCACACGCCGGATCAGGCCTTTGGCGGACACGGCGTAACGGCCCTGTGGATAAGCCTTCAGGTAGGCCTCGAAACCGGCGCCGGCCTGTTGCAGGACGGCTTTGTCCACATGCTCCAGATTGACCATGCTCCATTCATCGAAGGCGTTCTGCTGGGCCAGGTTGAGGGTGGTGCGCGGGCTCATGTAGGCCGCGGTTTCGGCCAGCCAGGGCTGGGGATTGTCCTTGAGCGCGGCAAAACCGTTGCCGGCTTCGCTGAAGCGGCCGCTGTAGAAGTCGGCGGCGGCCTGCAGGTAGCTGGCGAACGCCTTGGCCGCCGCCGAGTTCAGGTTGCCTGGCAGCAGCTTGCTCATTTCGCTGGCGTTCCAGCTGCAGCTGGCCAGCAGTTGCACCCGGGCTTCGGCCAGGGCCTGGCGTTCTTCCGGGCTCAGTGGCGCCTGGTTGAGCTGCTCGACAAAGGCCAGGGCGCTGGCGTCCGAGTTGCTGCGGCAGCGGCTGCCTTCTCCGGAGAGAAAGCCGTCACCGGCGGTTTCCTTGCTGTCGCGACGCAGGCCCACGGTCTCCAGCAGGCTGTCGAGCTGCTTGGTGGCGGGCGCGGGGCCGGGCTTGGGTGGGTTGCCCGTGTCGGGGTCGAGTTCGGGCTGCGCCGGGTGCAGGCGATAGTGCATGAAGGGCACGGGACCGTAGCCCATGCCCAGGTCATCCTGGGTCAAGGCCCTGGGAGTCAGAGGCAGACTGCCCTGGTCGGCCAGCAGCAGCCGCAGGTTGACCCGGCTGTCGTTGCCCGGGCTGAGAAAGGGCAGGTTGCTGCAGGCGTCCAGCTGGTTGGAGTAGAGCTTCCAGCTCGGTGAGCAGATGTCGTCCGAGCTGGCCTGGGCCAGGGCGGCAAACAAGGTGCCCAGGGCCAGGGTCAATGATGGAAGAAGACCGATACGCATGAATTGTCCTTAATTCGCAAAGCCGCGAGGGAGCACCTTGAAGATGGGCGAATCATACAGAAGGCCTGGAGGCACACCTATGCAGCCAGCGAAGATTCCGATGTTTTGCAACGGCTGTCGGGCCTGTCTGGGCTTTGCGGTTTTCCAGGCAAAAGAAGATGCTGTGCCGGTCATTGCAGCCACGTCATGCGGGTGAGGGGAGCTGGGAATGGAATTTCGCAAAGCGCCGGATCTGGTCGGGCGTTTGTCGCCGCAGGCGATGATGCAGCAGGGCGCTGGGCTGCAGCGGCTGGCCCGGCGGGTGCTGGAATACGGGTTGCTGCCGATCTTTCTGCTGGCCGCCGGCATCCGCTTCTATGACCTGACGGCGGCCGCCATCTGGGGCGACGAGGGTTCCAGTCTGTTGCTCAGCCAGTATTCCCTGATGGAGATCTGGCGGCATGCCGCTCGCGATGTCCACCCGCCGCTGTACTTCATGCTGCTGCATGGCTGGATCGCACTGTTTGGCGACGGCATTTTGTCGGTGCGAATGTTCAGCGCCGTGCCGGGGATTGTCACGGTGGGGTTGGGTGTCTGGCTGGTGGCGCTGCTGGCAGGCCGACGAGCGGCGATTCTCGCCGGGGTGCTCCTGGCGTTGCTGCCCACCGCCGTGCGCTACAGCCAGGAAGTGCGCATGTATGCCCTGTTGGGCATGTTGCTGCTGGGGGCGACCCTGGCCCTGGCGTACTGGGTACGCCAGCCTCGGCGCCGGCGCTACCTGCTGGTCTACAGCCTGTTGTTGGCGCTGGCGTTCTACACCCATTACTTCACGGTGCTCTGTGTTCTGGCCCATTGGCTGTACCTGGGGCTATCGGGCGCCCGGGGCGAGGACGGTCGGCGGTTGCTTGGGCGGCCGGTCTGGTGGCTGGCCAATACCCTGGTGGTGCTGTTGTACCTGCCCTGGGTTCCCGAGCTGCTGGAGCTGCTGCGGCACCTGGACGAGTTGAAGGCCGGCGGCGATGTGGGCTGGGAACCTGCGGTGACCTGGTCGTCCCTGCCGGCCATGGTCTGGCAGCTGTTGCTCCAGGACGAAGGCGATAGCCTGCCCTGGCCGCTGTTCGTGGGGTTGCCGCTACTGGTGTTGCTGGTCTGTCTGGTGCCCGTGTGGCGTGACGACTCGCGGACCCGGCTGGGCGGGCTGCTGACGAGTTTTACCCTGGTGCCGCTGTTGCTGGTGTTTGCGGTGTCGTTCATTTCCCCGGTGTTCATCGAACGCTACCTGACGGCCTATGCCCTGGGCCTGCCGTTGATCGTGGCAATGGTCATCGACCGCTGGCTGCGCACCGCGCGACTGCTGGCCCTGGCCCTGTTGCTGGTCTTCGTGGGGATCGAAGCCCAGGGGCTGCGAAACAACACCGATGTCGACGTCAACGACCAGATCAGCGTGATGGTGGATTACGTCAACACCCACTACGCCCCGGGCGACCGCATCGTCATCAGCGACATGCTCTGGTACTTGAGCTACGTCTACTACAACCGCACCGATGCTCAGCCGTTGCTGTATACGCCGCCGTTGTCGGGGGGCGCCTCCGGCAGGCCGAACGCCTATGGTTTCGGCACCCTGATCGACCAGCCGGATGAGGTCTACCTGGATCAACTGGGCTCGTTGCCAGTGGGCAGCGGCCGGGTCTGGCTGGTGGGTACCGACGATCCGTCCGAGGAGTTCACGCCCTTGCCGGCCGGCTGGCACACAGTCAGCGAGTTCGCTGCAGGCAGCACCCGGGCCCGACTGTTTGTCATGTGCGCCTCTGTGGCAGCGCGTTGCAGCTCGCGCTGAGTGCGTTGAATGCCGTTCGGAAGTTGCGCGGTGCGGCAACCCTGGCCCGACCTAGACTCATTTGAGGGAACGTCAACCTGCCGCCTCGAACCAGTTTCGGGGCACCGAGGTGCATCATGCGTATGGCAAGAACCGTGCAACGCAGCCTGGAGCTGGCGCATTGCGAATTTGACCTGATAACTCACCCTCACTCGGCCAGCAGCCTGGAGACCGCACGCGTGGCGGGGGTTCCCGCGCAGCGGCTGGCCAAGTCGGTGATTCTCGACGATCACCACGGTCACTACCTGATGGCGGTATTGCCCGCCAGCCGGCATCTGGATTTGAGCAAGGTCCGCGGCAGCGGTGAATGGCAGATCACCCGGGAAAGCACCCTGGCCCATCTGTTCAACGACTGCGAGCGCGGTGCGGTGCCGGCTCTTGGCGAATCCTACGGCCTGGATGTCGTCATCGACCCCTGCCTGACCCGGCAGAAAGACATCTATCTGGAGGCCGGCAATCACCACAACCTGGTGCACATGAGCATGGCCCAGTACCTGAAAATGGTGCCCCACGCCCAGGTTTGCGAAGTGTCTCACTGATCAGGAGTCAGACCATGGAATCACCGACCCACAATCTGCCGGCGCTGTTCAAGCAACTGGGGCTGGCCGATGACCCGGTGAGCATTGATCGATTCATCGCTACCCATTCCCCGCTGAAACCGGAGTTGCACCTGGCGGACGCGTTCTTCTGGAGCAAGAGCCAGGCGGATTTCCTGCGCACGGAGCTGCTCGACGATGCCGATTGGGCGGAGGTGGTGGATCAGTTGGATGTGTTGTTGAGGAAGGGGCGAGGGGGCTGATGAGCTGCAGTTGTTGATGTGGACTATTTAGACCAGAATCACGACCTGAATTGAGGTCATGATTATGCAAAGTATTCTGGCTGACAAAGCCGTCAGCGTATCTGAGTTGAAGAAAAACCCTTCTGCCGTCTTGAGTGGTGCCCAGGGCGGGCCAGTGGCGGTGTTGAATCACAACCGTGTCATGGGCTACATGGTTCCGGCCGAGGTTTTCGAAGCGTTGATGGAACGCCTGGATGATCTGGAGTTGGCCGAAATCGTTCGCGCGCGCAGCCATGAGACGCCCGTTCCGGTCAGTCTGGATGACTTATAGGCTTGAGTTTCTGCCTTCGGCACACAAGGAATGGAGCAAGTTGGGGCATACGCTTCGAGAGCAATTCAAGAAAAAGCTCGCCGAACGGCTTGAGGTGCCGCGAATCTCCGCTGATGCCCTGCACGGGCTTGCCGATTGCTACAAAATCAAACTCAAGGCTTCGGGCTACCGGTTGGTATATCAAGTGATCGAAGAACGCGTCGTGGTTTGCGTGGTTGCGGTAGGCAAGCGCGAGCGTGGCGCTGTGTACGAGCAGGCCAGGAAACGCTGAGGTTTGCTGGCAAGCGGTGTTTCTCCATCATCAGGTAATTGTTACAAAACTTGACTGAATTTATTCGGCGATGCCATATTGATAGTTAGCAAACTAACAGTGTGCGAACAGTCTTGTGCCTCATTCCCTTGAATCACTCCACATGAACATCAGCAGTGGCATGGTGGTCGCGTCCCGGCATTGGCGGCGTATCTGCCAGACCACCCTGGTCAACTTTGGCATCTCCGAAGCCTGTGCGGTGCCCCTGTTGATGATCGGGCGCCTGGGCGAGGGCGTGCGTCAGGTCACGGTGGCCCAGGCCGCGGGGATGGAAAGCCCATCCCTGGTGCGTTTGCTGGATCAACTGTGCAGCGCCGGCTACGTGTGCCGCAGTGAAGACCCCAACGATCGCCGGGCCAAATGCCTGAGCCTGACCGACAGCGGCCGCGAGCTGGTGCACGCCGTGGAGAGCGAGTTGGTGCGCCTGCGCCATGAAGTCCTCGAAGGCATCAGTAGCAGCGACCTGGAAGCGGCACTGCGGGTGATTCGCGCCTTCGAGTCCGCCAGCCATGTACCGGCGCTGCCATCTTGAAAGGCTTTTTCACCGGAATGCCCCCCGCGCGGGACTGGTTCTACGGTGTACGCACCTTCGCCGCCTCGATGATCGCCCTGTACATCGCCATGCTGATGCAGATGCCGCGTCCCTATTGGGCCATGGCCACGGTGTACATCGTCTCCAGCCCCTTTGTCGGCCCCACCAGTTCCAAGGCGCTGTATCGGGCGGTCGGCACCTTTCTTGGTGCGGCGGCGGCGGTGCTGCTGGTGCCGATGTTCGTGCAGAGTCCCTATGTGCTGGTGCTGATCATCGCCCTGTGGACCGGGATCTTGCTGTTCCTGTCCATGCACTTGCGCACTGCCAACAACTACGCCCTGATGCTGGCCGGCTACACCTTGCCGTTGATTGCCCTGCCGGTGGTGGACAACCCCCTGGCAGTGTGGGATGTGGCCGAGGCACGAACCGAGGAAATCTTCCTCGGCATCATTTGCGCTGCGGTCATCGGCAGCCTGTTCTGGCCCCGGCGGCTGGCCCCGGTGTTCGTCGATTCCACCAGCCAGTGGTTCGCCGATGCCGCGCGCTACAGCCAGCGCTTCCTGGCCCGCAACGTCCAGCCTGAAGAAATCAGCGCCCTGCGTGCATCGATGGTGGGCACCTTCAACAGCCTGGAGTTGATGATCGGCCAGTTGCCCCACGAAGGCGCCCGGCCGCAGACGGTGCGCAACACCAAGGAACTGCGCGGACGGATGATCCACCTGCTGCCGGTGGTGGATGCCTTGGATGACGCCCTGTACGCCCTGGAACGACGCGCCCCGGAACGGGTGGCGCAATTTGCCCCCTTGCTGGCCAAGGCCCAAGCGTGGCTGCAAGGCACCGCCCTTGATGCCTCGGTGCAACACTGGCAAGCCCTGCGCAGTGAGCTCGAAGCCCTGCAGCCGAGCGCCGAAGCCTTGGATGACCGACGCCAATTGCTGTTCTCCAATGCCCTGTACCGCCTCGGCGAGTGGATCGACTTGTGGCAGGACTGCCGCAGCCTGCAGCACGCCATCCAGTGCGAAAGCCAGGACACCTGGCGCGCGGTCTACCGGCATTGGCGCCTGGGCCGGCTGACGCCCTTTCTCGACCGCGGGCTGATGCTGTATTCGGCGGGCTCTACGGTGCTCGCAATCATCGTCGCCTCGGTGCTGTGGATACTCCTGGGCTGGACCGACGGCGGCAGCGCGGTGATCCTCGCGGCGGTGGCCTGCAGCTTCTTCGCCTCCATGGACGACCCGGCGCCGCAGATCTACCGGTTCTTCTTCTGGACCGCGATGTCGGTGCTGTTCGCCAGCCTCTACCTGTTCCTGATCCTGCCCAACCTGCATGACTTCCCCATGCTGGTGCTGGCCTTTGCCGCGCCCTTTATCTGCGTCGGCACCCTGACGGTACAACCGCGGTTCTACCTGGGCATGCTCCTGACCATCGTCAACACCTCGTCCTTCATCAGCATCCAGGGCGCCTACGACGCGGACTTCCTGAGTTTTGCCAACGCCAACCTGGCCGGGCCCATGGGCCTGCTGTTTGCCTTTGTCTGGACCCTCATCGCCCGGCCGTTCGGCTCGGAGCTGGCGGCCAAGCGCCTGACCCGCTTCAGCTGGCGCGACATCGTCAGCCTCTCCGAGCCGGCAACCCTGGCCGAGCACCGGCACATGGGCGCGCAGATGCTCGACCGGCTGATGCAGCACCTGCCGCGCCTGGCCATGACCGGCCAGGACACCGGCGCCGCCCTGCGGGAGTTGCGCGTGGCGCTCAATGTCCTGGACCTGCAGGCCTACGCGCCACGGGTGCAAGGACAGGCCCAGACCCTGCTGCGCCGGGTGGTGGCGGAGGTCGGCGAATACTTCAAGGCCTGCCTCAAGGCCGGTGAGCGCGTGCCCGCACCCAGTGCCTTGCTGATGACCCTGGATCGCACTCGGCGAGCGCTCAACAGCCAGGGCCTGCAAGGCGACGACGAAACCCGCCTGCACCTGCTGCACGCCCTCAGTGGCCTGCGCCTGGCGCTGCTGCCGGGGGTGGAATTCGTCGCCACCGGCGAGCTTGAACAACCCCTTCCCCATGGCATTGATGGAGCGCCCTTGTGATCGGTGATCTGGATATCAGCGGGGTGTTCCTGCCCACGCTGCTGGTGCTGATGGGCATCACCTATGGCTTGTACCTGTTGGTGCACGGGGTGCTGACGCGCTTGCACTTTTATCGTCTGGTCTGGCACCGGGCGCTGTTCAACGTGGGTCTCTACGCGCTGCTGTTGGGCGCGGTGGACTCTCTGAGTCGATACCTGATGACATGAAAAAACCTTTATTGACCGTTGGCCGTGTGGTCCTGACGTTACTGGTGGTGACCTTCGCGGTCGTGGTGGTCTGGCGCATGGTGATGTACTACATGTTCGCGCCCTGGACCCGGGACGGGCACATCCGCGCCGATATCGTGCAGATCGCCCCGGACGTGTCCGGGTTGATCCAGCAGGTGGAGGTGCGCGACAACCAGCTGGTCAAGCGCGGCCAGGTGCTGTTCAGCATCGACCAGGACCGCTTCAAGCTGGCCCTGCGCCAAGCCAAGGCGGCCCTGGCCGACCGCCAGGAAACCCTGGCCCAGGCCCAGCGCGAGGCCAGGCGCAACCGTGGCCTGGGCAACCTGGTGCCGCGCGAGCAACTGGAAGAGAGCCAGTCCCGCGAGGCCCGTGCCCAGTCGGCCCTGGCCGAGGCCCAGGTGGCGGTGGACAGCGCCCAGCTCAACCTCGACCGCTCGGTGGTGCGCAGCCCGGTGGAGGGCTACGTCAATGACCGCGCGCCACGGACCCAGGAGTTCGTTACCGCTGGCCGGCCGGTGCTGTCGGTGGTGGACAGCAATTCCTTTCATATCGATGGTTACTTCGAAGAAACCAAGCTCGATGGCATTCATGTTGGTCAGGCGGTGGACATCCGTGTGATCGGCGATCGCGCGCGGCTGCGCGGGCATGTGGAAAGTATCGTCGCCGGGATCGAGGACCGTGACCGCAGCAGCGGTTCCAACCTGTTGCCCAACGTCAACCCGGCCTTCAGCTGGGTGCGCCTGGCGCAACGGATTCCGGTGCGGATCGCCTTTGATGACGTGCCGGCGGACTTCCGCATGATCGCCGGGCGCACCGCCACGGTGTCGATCCTCGACGACCAGGCCAAGCGGGAGCCCGGCCAATGAACAGCGGCGCACGTTTGGCCCTGGCCGGACTCGGCCTGCTGCTCACGGCCTGTCAGATGGTCGGGCCGGATTACCGTCTGCCCAAGGACGCGGCGCTGCAACGCCAGGACCTGCAGGGCCAATTGGCCGCCCAGGGCGCCAACGTGGTGTCGGCGCCGGTGCCCGCCGACTGGTGGCGCCTGTACCAGGACCCGCGCCTGGACCAGTTGGTGCAGCAGGCCCTGGCCTCCAACACCGACTTGCGCGTGGCCGCGGCCAACCTGGCTCGGGCCCGGGCTCAGGTGGATGAGGCCCAGGCAGCCGGTGGCTGGAGCGGCGGGGTCAAGGCCGGGGTCGAACGTTTGCAGGAATCCGGCGAGGCCTTCCTGCTGCCGGAAAAAGTGCCGGTGGCCAACGTCGGCAACCTGTCCATCAGCACCTCTTACCAGTTCGACCTGTTCGGTACCCTGCAACGCGGCATCGAAGCGGCCCAGGCCAATGCCGACGCGACCCAGGCTGCGGCTGACACCGCCCGCATCACCCTGGTGGCGGATGTGGTGCGCGCCTACACCCAGGTCTGCGCGGCCAACGAGGAGCGGGAAATCGCCGAGCACTCCCTGCGCCTGCAAGCCCAGAGCACCGAACTGACCCAGCGCCTGCGCGATGCCGGGCGCGGCGACGAAACCCAGGTCACCCGTTCCCAGACCCAGTTCAAATCCCTGCGCGCCGAGTTGCCGCGCTATGAAGCCGCGCGCCAGTCGGGGCTGTTTCGCCTGTCGATGCTGCTGGCCAAACCGCTGGATCAACTGCCCGCTGGCACCGGCACGTGCGCCGAGTTACCGCACATCGCCCAACTGTTGCCGGTGGGCGATGGCGCGGCGCTGCTCAAGCGGCGTCCCGATGTACGGCAGGCCGAGCGTCAACTGGCCGCCGCCACCGCGCGCATCGGGGTGGCCACCGGGGCCCTGTACCCGGACATCAGCATTGGCGCGACGGTCGGCACCGTGGGCATCCTCGACAACCTCGGCAAGCCCTCCACCAACCGCTGGGGCTTCGGCCCGCTGATCAGCTGGAGCGTGCCGGCCAACGGCGCCCGTGAACGCATTCATGAGGCCGAAGCGGCGAGCCAGGGCGCCCTGGCCCATTTCGACGGAGTCGTGCTCAACGCCATTCGTGAAACCCAGACCGGCCTGGCCCAGTACAGCGCCCAGCTGCAACGCCGCGATGCTCTGGCGGATGCCGAGCAGTCGGCGCAACTGGCGGCGGACCAGACTCACCGTTTCTTCCAGGCCGGGCGCGCTTCCTTCCTCGCCGACCTGCAAGCCACCCGCACCTACACCGATATGCGCGCGCAATTGGCAGCGGCCAACACCCAGGTGGCAATGAGTCAGATCGATCTGTTCCTGGCCCTGGGCGGCGGTTGGGAAAGCGGACGAACGCAAGGCTCGCAACCCGCGAAACCCTGAGGCCGTTGCTATGCTTTGATCAGTTGGAACAGTCCCGCGTGCAATGGACTTTCCAGCCGATCAAAGCATGTGATGGTCATGGGGATTCCAATAATGAAAAACCCTTATGCTCCGGGCTTCTGGTGTGCGCTCTGTGCACTGGTGCTGCTGTCTGCCACCTACTTCTACGGCATCATGCTGGCCCACCAGATCGACAAGGCCATGGTGTTCCTCGACAGCGCCAGCGCGCTGATCGCGGTGTTGGCCATCGGTGTGGTGGCCTGGGCCTCGTGGCAAAGTCAGAAAATCAAGAAAAGACAGCTCGAACAGAGCAAGACCCTGGTGATGATCTGGGACACCAAGGTGGCTCTGCGCCGGGTTGAGACCGTATTCGACCGTTACTTCTGGGGCAGCTACTGGCAGCCGGGGCGGACCTTCGCCGAAGTCATGGGCGAACTCACCGGCACCCCGCTGGAAAAGAGCCTGGAAGCTCTGAAAAAGCAGTGCATCCTGCTGGACAAACAGGCCGATGACGGACGCCATTGGCTGAACAATGCCCGGGAGCTGTCGGATGTCGCCACCGCCATGGCGCGGGAGCGATACCAGCTGGATTTCTGTGATCCCCGCGGCGAATCCCGTGGCAACAGCCCGGTGATCGATCGTGACTTCGAAGTACTGGTCTACACCTGGAGCGCCCGTCTCAAGAGCTTCGACCATCAACTCGACGCCCTGGAAGTCCAATACTCCTGAGCTGCAAGCCTCAAGCCTCAAGCCTCAAGCCGCCTGCTGCCTTTAGCTTGCAGCTTGGCGCTTGAGGCTTGGTGCTTTTTAGCTTTTGTTGGGCTCGCGCTAGCCGCCAGTGGTAATCTGCGCCGGTTTTGCGCGGAGTCGAGCCGCAACCCGTCATGGGTTCAGGGAAGACGAGCACACCTTCAAACAACGGATATTGATCGGGTCAGACATGAATAAATCAGCAGGCGTACTGTTAGGAATCGTCGTCGCGGTAGGTGTCATCAGTGCCGGCGGCGCCTGGTACACCGGCACCAAGCTGGAAGGGGTTCTGCAGCAGCAGGTGGTTGAAAGCAACAAGGAGCTGCAAGCGGCGCTGATCGGCTATGACGCCACCGCTACCCTGGAACTGGTGTCCCTGGAGCGTGGCGTGTTCAGCAGCGACGCCCGCTACCGCCTCAAGACCCAGGGCGAGGTGTTCAACGGTGGGCTGGAACTGATGATCGCCGACCACATCGAACACGGCCCGCTGCCTTTCTCGCGCCTGATCCGTCTCAAGTGGCTGCCCGTCATGGCGTCCAGTCATTTCCAACTGGAAAATAATGCCCAGACCGACAAGTGGTTTGCCGCCACCAAGGGTGCTGCACCGTTCAAGGGCGTGGTCAATGTTGGTTATGACCTGTCCGCCGAGGGCACTGTGGATTTCGCCCCGATGGAGCTGGCCCGGGATGAGCTGAACAACCTCAAGTTCTCCGGTCTGAACGCCACCTTCAGCGTCAGCGAAAACCGCCAGAAAGCCAAGGTCGACGGCTACATGGACAGCCTGAGCCTGTTCCTCAGCTCGCCGGATAAAGCACCGCTCAAACTGGAAATCAACGGCCTGACCCTGGCCAGCAACCTGCAAAAGAGCAGCTTCGACTACTACCTGGGGCAGAACACCCTGGAGCTCACCAGCACCAAGGCCACCTTCGGTGACAAGCGGTCGGTGCTGACCCTGAAGAACTTCGAACAGAAGACCTCCAGCGAAGAAACCGGCAGCACGGTAGCGGGCCGCGCGGATTACCGAGTGGGCGAAATCGCCTTCGACGGCAAGACCGTGGGTTCGGCCGAGATGCTCTGGAGCATGAAGAACCTCGACAGCCAGGGCATGCTCGATCTGGTCCAGGTCTATCAGACCGTGCTGCAGCCGTATCAGCAGGCGACCAACGAGGCGACTGCCGAGGGCGAACCGGCACCGGAACTGCAAATGAGCGACGCCGAGCAGGTCAAGGTACGTGCCGCGGTGAACAAGGTCCTGGAAGCCAAACCACAGATCGCCCTGGAAAGCCTGGCATTCAAGACCGCTGGTGGTGAAAGCCGCTTCAGCCTGAGCCTGGACCTGGCCAAGCCGCAGAGCCTGGAACTGCCGCCGGCTGAGCTGGGCAAGCAACTGATCAGCCAGCTGGACGCCAAGCTGTCGCTGTCCAAGCCGATGCTGGCCGACGTCGCCGCCTTGCAGGCCCAGGCCGAAGGCCAGACCGACGCCAAGCAAATCGCCGAGCAAAGCGCCGCCACCGCGGAAATGCTCAGCGCCATGGCCCTGGCCACCCAGTTGGCCAAGCTGGAAGGCAATGCGGTGGTGTCGTCGCTGCACTACGCCAATAACGAAGTGAATTTCAACGGCCAGAAGATGACCGTCGAGCAGTTCGTGGGTTTTGTCATGAGCAAAATGGGCGGTGCTGGCACCCTGCAGTAAGCCCTAAGTGGGGGCGTCTCTGGCGCCCTCCGACCGCGAAGCCCAACGCCCGGCGCTGTTCAACAGCCCGGGCGTTTTGCTGTCCGGAGAGTGGTCGTCATGCAGTGTTTGCGCCTCAGTCCTGAGGAGGTAGGGCAGGCGTCGCTGATGGTTGAGCTGGCGCCAAGAGCGACTCATCTGTACTCGCGGGGAGTGGGATATTCCTGTTCTTGCGGAATCAGACTGTGGGCGCCGTCCAAATCACCTAGCTGAATAAGCCGATGAATCTCGTGAGCCAGGGGGGTGACATCGGTGATGCGCTTGATCCATTGGTTCACATACAACTGCACAGCCTCCTTGCTCAGGCCGATCTGGATCGCGCGGTGTTCCTGGGGCCGCAGGTACAGGTCACGCTCCGGGTCCCATTGAATGCGCACCGGTGACTGGTCTTTCAACTTCAACCACTCTTCTTTGCTCATGGACTCGTCGGCATGACTCAGGCAGCCGTTGGCCAGGGCCCATTCGAAGCCTTCGCGGCTGATGTCGATGGCCAGGATGCGGGCCTGTCCGGCGTCTTTGTAGCCCCAGCCGGCGCGGTACATCATCCATAGGAAAGACGGCTTTATCCAGGTCATGCGCTCCATCTTGAAGGGCGGGGAGACGAAGGTGCCGTGGGCCAGGGCGGCGTCGGCGATGCTGTCGGAGTAGGCCTGGTAGACGCGGATGGTGTCGGAGTCGTAGAGCGCGCGGATCTGGCGCTGGGGGAGTTCTGTTGCGGGTTTATGCATGGCATTTCCTTATGAAAAGCGGGCGGCCGGGAAGCCGCCCGGGGGTGGATAGAGTACGGATTGTTGACAACAGTGTCGTTGACTGCGACTGGCATGAGCACCGAGTCGACTGTATTTCCAGGTGTTTACCCAGACCGCTTTTGGCGAACGGTCGGCTAGCCTGTATGTACATTTGTAAATACTGAATTACTCATGTACTTTGAATGGGACGAGGCCAAGAACCACGCCAACCTGCTCAAGCACGGCATCGATTTCAACGATGCCGTGCTGATGTTCCAGCGTCCGGTGCTGTCCTTGCGCGATGAGCGCCTGGACTACGGCGAGGAGCGCTGGGTCAGCCTCGGTTGGATCAGGACCCTGGTGGGCGTGGTGGTCCATACCGAGCGGCGGGGTCATGCGGTGCGCATTATCTCGGCGCGAAAAGCCACTAAACGGGAGGCTAAATATTATGTCCAACGGATCGAAAACTGACGGATCGAAAACGGATTGGGATCGCCTGGCGAAAGCCGATGACCAGAGCATCGATACGTCAGATATTCCCGAGCTGGATGACGATTTCTTTCGCCGCGCCGAGGTGCACCTGCCGGGCAAGAAGGCCGTGACCATTCGCCTGGACGCCGATGTGCTGGAGTGGTTCAAGGGCCAGGGCGCGGGTTATCAGACGCGGATCAACCAACTGCTGCGTCAGTACATGCAGGCCCATCGAGGCTGAGGGCCTGCCGCGTCATGTCGGGCGCAGTGTCTGGCCGGCCGCGAACTGTGCTCGCGATCGCGGTCGGACTCTGAAATATCCATTTACAACTACCCCTGTCCTCAAGCTCAATCTCCCCGCGCCGTGCACGAAGGAGCGCGCTCTTTTGTGCAGGCTATAGTCCTCTGGCCTCCTGATCTCATCTGCAAAAGGTGCTTTCGTATGTCTCGCTTTGCCTCACGCAATACTTGGCTGGCCGCTGGTGCCGTGCTGCTGTGCCTGCAGTTTCCCGTGCAGGCCCAGGAGCGTTTTACCCTGAACATCCCTGGGGTCTCGGATGACCGGCTGTTTACCACCGGCAATGCCAGTGATGCCAAGGGCTGTGGCGGGCACAACAACTCCCCGGCCCTGAACTGGACCGCAGGCCCCACCGGCACCTTGAGCTACGCCATCGTCATGCACGACCCGGACGGCGCCAAGGGCCAGGGTGTGGATCACTGGGTGCATTACGGCATCAAGTCCAGCACTCGGCAGATTCCCGCCGGAGCGGGCACCAAGCCGACTCTGGAAGGTGTGGGCGGCCTCAACAGCCGCAACGGTACTTCCTACATGGGCCCATGCCCGCCGGTGGGTGACAGCGCGCACCACTACATCATCCAGATCTACGCCCTGGATCTGGCGCCGGATGCCCTGCCTGCCGGGCTGACCCGGGCTCAGTTGCTGGAGAAGATCAACGGCCACGTGTTGCGCAATAGCAGTGTGGTGCGCCGCTACTCTCGCTGAGTGAATTTTTTTCCGTGGCTTAACCCGAATGGCTCAGGGGCTTCGTCTGAAGGGGGGAATGGATCATTTCTTCCCGAGGTCAGCCCCCATGTCCCTTCCCGTGCATTTCCTTCGTCCGGTCGCCCAGGGTTTCGCCGCCGGTCTGTTGCTGGCGGTTGCCGGCTGTGGTGTGTCGTCCAAGCCCGAATCCGCCGCCGGGTCGTCAACCCAGGGAGCATTGCAGGCTGCGCCTGAAGCGCAGTACGAGGCGCAACACGCCGATGCCGCCATGACCAAGCGCGTGGCGCATCCCATGAGGTTGTCGGCACCGATGCCGGCGCCCATCGCCGCCCGTGATTCGATCATGGCCGGTTACCGCGACGAGGCCCGTGAGCAGTACCAGAAGTTGCCGGACAACCCGATCCACAGCGTTGCCCAAGCACCGGTCTCGACCTTCAGCGCCGACGTCGACACCGGCGCCTATGCCAATGTCCGCCGCTTGCTCAACCAGGGCAGCCTGCCGCCGGAAGGCGCGGTGCGCCTGGAGGAGCTGGTCAACTATTTCCCCTACGATTACGCCCTGCCCAGCGATGGCTCGCCCTTCGGCGTGACCACCGAGCTGGCGCCCTCGCCGTGGAACGCGCACACCCGTTTGCTGCGCATCGGCATCAAGGCATCGGATCGCGCGGTGGCGGAGTTGGCCCCGGCCAATCTGGTGTTTTTGGTGGACGTCTCCGGTTCCATGGACCGCCGCGAAGGCCTGCCCCTGGTGCAAAGCACCCTCAAGCTGCTGGTGGATCAACTGCGGGATCAGGACCGGGTGTCGCTGGTGGTCTACGCCGGCGAATCGCGAGTGGTGCTGGAGCCCACCTCCGGACGCGACAAGGCGAAGATTCGCAGCGCCATCGACCAGCTCAGCGCCGGCGGTTCCACGGCTGGCGCCTCGGGCATCCAGCTGGCCTACCAGATGGCCCAGCAGGGTTTTATCCACAAGGGCATCAACCGCATCCTGTTGGCCACCGACGGTGACTTCAACGTCGGCATCAGCGACTTCGACAGCCTCAAGGCCATGGCCGCCGAGAAGCGCAAGAGCGGTGTCTCCCTGACCACCCTGGGTTTCGGTGTGGATAACTACAACGAGCACCTGATGGAGCAACTGGCCGATGCCGGTGACGGCAACTACGCCTACATCGATAACCTGCGCGAAGCGCGCAAGGTACTGGTGGACCAGCTCAGTTCGACCCTGGCGGTGGTGGCCAAGGACGTGAAGCTGCAAGTGGAGTTCAACCCGGCCCAAGTCAGCGAATACCGTCTGCTGGGTTATGAGAACCGTGCCCTCAAGCGTGAAGACTTCAGCAACGACAAAGTGGACGCAGGGGAAATCGGCGCTGGGCATACGGTGACCGCGTTGTATGAAATCGTCCCGGCGGGCGAGAAGGGCTGGCTGGAGCCCCTGCGTTATGCACAGGCCAAGGCGCCGCAGCAGGGTGGCAAGAATGGTGAACTGGCGATGCTGCGGGTGCGCTACAAGGCGCCGGAAGGTGGCAGTAGCCGTTTGATCGAACGGCCGATCAGCGCGCAGCAGCCGGCTAAACTGACTGAGGCCAGCCCCGACCTGCGCTTCGCCGCTGCGGTGGCGGCGTTCTCCCAGCAGCTCAAGGACGGCCGCTACACCGGCAACTTCAGCCTGACCGACACCGCCAAGCTGGCCCGGGGCGCCAAGGGCGAAGATCCTTACGGACTGCGCGGCGAGTTCGTACAACTGGTAGAGCTGGCGCAAAGCCTGCAAACTCAGGCGCCGAAAACCCAGGCGGGAGATGCGCCCCAGGCCGAGGCGCAGCCCGTGGACATGAGCCAGGTGCAGAGCCGCCTTGAATAGCCACATCACGAGCAGTGAACAGGAGTTCATCCGCCCCATGTCTGCTCCTCAAATGTCCACCGATGCCAGCAGCGATGAAGCGCTGCTGGCGCGTTATCGCGCCGGAGATCCGACGGCTTTCGAGGTGCTGTACCAGCGCCACCGCCAGGGCCTGTATGGCTTTGTGCTGGGCCTGTGCGGCAAGGCCGAGCTGGCGGAAGAGGTCTACCAGGACACCTGGCTCAGCCTGATCCGCAGCGCCAGCCAACCCCAGGGTCGGGCCAGCTTTCGTACCTGGCTGTATCAGATCGCGCGCAACCGCCTGATCGACCACTGGCGCAAGCACGGCCAGCGCAACCCGCTGCACGACAGCTACGACGAACAACTGCACGGCGAAACCGACCAGGCTCCCGGCCCCGAACAGCAACTGAGCCTGTGCCGCGACCAGCAGCGTATCGAAGCCGCCTTGCAGGACTTGCCCGAAGACCAGCGCGAAGTGTTCCTGCTGCGGGCCCACGGCGACCTGGAACTGCCAGAGATCGCCAGCCTGACCCAGGCGCCCCTGGAAACGGTGAAAAGCCGTTTCCGTTATGCGCTGAAAAAATTGCGTCGGCTCCTGGCCGAGGAGGTACTCACATGACTGACGCCCGACAGACCCCGTCCCCTGAAGAGCAGATGCTGGCGCACATCCGCCAACACAGCGCCCAGGAGCCACCGGCCCATCTGGATGCCCTGATCCTGGCCACTGCGCGCCGCGAAGCCCCTGCGCCCAAGCCGAGTCTTTGGCAGCGCTGGATGCGCGCCTGCCAGCGGCCGCGCTATCAACTGGCCTTTGCCAGCCTGTTTGGCGTGGCCCTGGTCATTGGCTTGCTGCGGCCTTCCCCGGAGCACTATCCACAAGAGCAGGCCTTTGTTCCCGCGCCCGCGCCCGCTCCAACCCCAGCGGCGCCCATGGCGCGTCAGGCGGCGCCACGCTCCGCCGAGCTGGCCGGGGCTTTGAGTGTCCCTGAGCCCATGACTGCGGCAGCCCCTGTGGGCAGTTTTGCCGCGGCGCCAGAGCTCGAAGCGCTGAGTGACGCAGCGCCACCAGCGATGGCCAAGCCCAGGGCTGAGTCGAGCAAGTTGGCCCAACGCATGTCGGCCCCGGCCGAGCCGCGGACCCTCAAGCGGTTGGATAAGCAGCTTCAGGCGGTCTTGCGCCTGTGGGAAGGCGGCCAGAGTCGCGAGGCGGCCGAGCTGCTGCTGCAGCTGCATGAACAGTATCCACAGGAGGATCTGGACGCGCGCCTGCAAGCCTTGCGTCGTCAATAAGGTGCGGGGGTTGGCTGTCGCCAGGGAAAGCGCGCACTATCTGCGCAGTTTCCAGAAAGTGAGAGGCCGGTCATGGCACCCCGCATCGACCGTATAGCGGCAATGTTGAACTGCCCGATCAAGGGCGCGGATATCCGTCAGGCCATCAAGGAGAGTCGCAAGGACTTTGGCCTGGAAGAGGCTGAAGAGGGCGCCGATCCCGAGGCGCAGGACGAAGCCGAACAAGCGCAGCAGGACGCCGAAGCCGCCGAGGATGAATAATCCCGGCGGCCGTCGGGTTCAGCTGTAGGGCAAGGCGGGCAGGTCGATGAACTCGGCGCAGGCACCGTCCGCGCTCATGCGCCGGGCCCGTTCCGGCAGCAGCCGGGCGTGATTTTCCACCTGCCAGCGATACCAGCTCAAACGCTGCACGATGCGCCGCCGGCAGGGCTCCGGCAGCTGTGCCAGCAGATCGACGCTCTCGGGCGCCCAGCGGGTCCGGGTCGAGTAGTAGCCGAACAGGTTTTCCCGCAGGCCGAAGCAATCCTCGATGGTTTCCCCAACGCTGTAGACGTAAAGCTCGAAGGCGCTGCTCAGTTGCTGTGCGCCATCGGCGTGGTCCCGCAGATAAGCGAAGATCCCTGGCCAGTTGATGCAGTACAGGTGCTCGTCCCAATCGCCATCCCGGGTCAGGTACTGGCCCTGGCCGCGAAAGAACTGGGGCATTTCCTGACGTTCCAGGGCCACTTCAAAGTTGCTTTTCATCGCGCATTCCTTCGACGTCGGTGATGTTCACGGACAGCGCCACGCATTCGATCACGCAGTCAAAACCGATTTCCAGGTGCAGGTGATAACCGGGGTTGAGGCGGGTGAGCTGGGTACGCAGGCGCCCGTCGAAGCGCGTACCGCTGACCGCCAGTTCGCTAATGCCCTGGACCTGAAGCAGCAAGCGGCAGTGGGTTGGGGCCTGGCTTACCGGCCAGGTGCAAGGCACGGACAGCCGTCCCAGATCGCCATACAGCTGCAGGCTCAGTTGCTCGCCTTGAAACACCGGGCCCGGGGTATTGAAGTCATAGGGCGTGGCCGCCTCATTGAAGACCGCTCTCCAGGTTTCGCTGTTGTCGATGTTGAACAGCCAGTCGCGGGTGCCCCGATCCCGCTGCGCAATCGCCCTGCATGCCTGCAGAGAAGGCAAGCGGGCGCGGATCAGGTCCTCGTGCCACCGCTCCCGGGCCGCGATCAGCAGGCGCTGGAAGAAGTCCCGGCTGTCGTCGAGCACCGCCGGCCAAGTGCTGGGCCATTGCGCGTATTCGTCGTCATCTTCAGCAGGCTCCCAGATGTTGTCGAAGTCATAGTCCGGATCGTCCAGTGCGGCTTGCAGAACCTCCACCAGCCGTTGCCGATGACGGAAGTTCTGCTGGGGGTAGTCGCGCCGCAACGCGTAATGACGGATCAGGTATTCGCGGTCCTGGGAATCATTGGGGTTGTAGCGGCTCAGTTCGGCATCCCGCTCCGGGGGCATGTCATAGCCCATGAAACAGCTGACCCAGTCACGAATGTCTGGCTCGAAGGGATGGTTGAGCAGGGGATGGCGCAGCATCGGGACCTCCTGTCCGGGGGGGCTGGGAATGTAGCAAGTCGCGCTCCACCGGGACAGCCTCCAGTCGCGAGCCGTCGTCCTGGATCAGGGAGTGAATGAGGCTGCTGCCGGCAACGCCGGCTTTCGGAAACAAAAAAGCCCCAGGTCATCAGACCTGGGGCTTTCTCGTTGAAGCTGGTGCACCCGGCGGGATTCGAACCCACGACCCCTGCCTTCGGAGTCCTAAAAGTCGACGTTTAGAATCAATACGTTAGCGGGGATTAGCTGGGGAATCAATGGGTTGTGTTAGCGGAGGTTAGCGGGTTTTTGCCCGGGTTAGCGGGGTGAGTGTGGCAAATTTGTGGCATTTGCACGCGTTCATCGACACGCGGAAAACTCCAGCAATCGTATATTGGATCTAATGGCTCGCGCGCTGCGTCCGATATGATGTGTCCGGAGAATTGATCGGAGTCATGGCATGACCCGAACGGGCAAGGATGCTGCCTTATTACAGAGCGCGATTAGCCAAAAGCGGCCCGGTTTGCCATATAAATAGACGGGCCCCTTTTCATTTTTCATAACAAAGTATTGCTGTCTGTTCAGTGCCTTTAATGCTAACTCGTTGAGTCGCTTTGCGGCTCACACTAATAGTGGCAGCCCCAGCTCTCTTAGGAACATATTGTGGTTGTCCTGTGCTGCCTTGATGGTTTTTTCCAGTGTGATCAGTTGGGTATTTACGGCTTGTAGGTCAATATCTGCCTCTGCGTTCGCCGTGCTGATGTAGCGGGAAATATTCAGGTTGTAGCCGTTCTTTTCGATCTCCTTCATCTCCACCCTGCGCGCATAGCGGGACTCTGGCTCACGGGTCTGGTAGGTCTTGATGATCTTAGCGATGTTATCGTCCGTTAGCTGGTTCTGGCGCTTACCCTTGATGAAATGCTCAGCTGCGTTGATAAACAACACGTCGTCCGGTTGCTTGCACTTCTTGAGCACAAGAATGCACACAGGGATACCTGTTGAATAAAACAGATTGGATGGCAAGCCGATTACGGTGTCGATATGGCCGTCTTTTAGCAGCTTGGTGCGGATACGCTCCTCGGCACCTCCACGGAACAGCACGCCATGGGGCAGGATGATGGCCATCACACCATCGTCTTTCAAAAAATGAAAGCCGTGCAGCAGAAAGGCAAAGTCGGCAGCGGATTTCGGGGCCAGACCATGGTTTTTGAAGCGCACGTCGTCAGCCATGGCTTCTGTTGAGTCCCAGCGGTAGCTGAAGGGCGGGTTGGCGACAATGGCATCAAACACGGGTTTTTTAGCGGGGTTTAGCTCACGCAGAAAGTCCCAGTCGTTGCTCAAGGTATCACCGTGATAAATCTCGAACTCTGTGTCCTTCACCCCATGCAGTAGCATGTTCATGCGGGCCAAGTTGTAGGTGGTGATGTTTTTTTCCTGGCCATAAATCTTGCCAATACCATGTGGGCCCATGCGCTTGCGCACATTCAGCAGCAGCGAACCAGAGCCGCAGGCGAAGTCCAGTACGTTTTCCAGGCGTTTTTTGGGGCCGGTTTTCGGGTCTTGGCTGTCGAGGGTGACGATGGCGGAAAGAATGTCGGAAATCTGCTGAGGTGTGTAAAACTCGCCTGCCTTTTTGCCTGAGCCAGCTGCAAACTGGCCTATGAGGTATTCATAGGCATCGCCCAAAGCATCAATATCTGTGGAGAACTCTGCTAGGCCCTCAGCGATTTTCTGAATGATGGTGCAGAGCTTGGCGTTGCGGTCGGCATAAGTTCTGCCCAGTTTGTCTGAGCCGAGATTGATCTCGGAGAAGAGCCCCTGAAAGGTACTCTCAAATGATTCGTTTTCGATGTATTTGAAGCCTGCCTGCAATGTGCTGAGCAGCTCACCGTTCTGGGTGCGGGCCATGTTGGCGATGCTGTTCCAGAGATGTGCCGGCTCAATGACGTAATGCACTTTACGGCGCATCTGTTTCTCGAATGCCGGGATGTCAGCTTCGTTCTCTTCATACCAGACTTGCAGAGGGGTCGACGCCCCTGTTTTTTGCAAAACGTCAGTGGGCAACTCTGGATAGTCTTTCCCAAGCTCTTTCTTTGCCGCTATCTCATAGTTGTCTGACAGATACCGCAGGAAGAGGAAGGACAACATGTAGTCGCGAAAGTCGTCCGCATTCATCGCCCCGCGAAGTTGATCGGCTATGGTCCAAAGGGTTTGGCCAAGTTGTTTTCTATTGGTGTCGTTCATGTGGTGGCTTCGGTTGTGGGCGCTGGGATCGGTGCGGCAGCCGCTGTGGCTGGTTTCGCGTCCAATAAGTCAGGCAGGGCGAATTTAAATGTGGTGATGAAGTCTCTGAGAATGCGGCGGAACAGGTCTTTGTTGTCCTCGCCCATTTCGGTAGGCTCATGGATAGCGTATTTACCATGGCTCAAGAGGTTGAGTGCACGGTTGTAGAGTGCTGTGTCTTCTTCATTAGCAAGTGCTTTAAGACAGAACGAAATGTCCGCGTGTCCAAAGAACGAAGCCGTTTTTTCCATAATGCTGCGCAGCGCATTGAAGTGAAATGTGTAGAGTTTGCCGGAAACGGGGTCAGCGGCCGCTTTTAGTTCGGCGAGGGTCGCGACATGATGGAAAAACGGCGTGTCCTCGGTAGCTCGGAGGGAAAAGGCCCCCGCACCATTGGGGCGGTGTAGAAAGTAACGCTTGTGGGACACTTTTGGCTCCCCTTCTTTAGCTCTGCCGATCTCATTGCACATCACATTGAAAAAGAGTGCGTGGTGGGAGGAGAAAACCACCTTAATGGGAGCGGGAATGCCATTCGGGCCTGTGCGGCTCGCAACACGGCGCAGGAGCTTTGCGAGATCACAGGCCACAGCGATGGCATTGTTGTCATCTAGCGAGGAGATGGGATCATCGATGTATAGATATTTTTTCGACTGATAGGAAACGTGTCCATCAAGCATCCGCTCGCAAATGGCCATGAAGAGGCACCAAATGAAGATATTCTGCTCGCCTCGGGATATCTTGATGTCCTCCGCTTCGCCTTTGCGGAAAGTGACTTTCCATGTCCCGTAATCAATATCGAAGTCAAAATCAGCATAGCGGCTGAGGTAGCCCGCAATGGTCTCGTCGAGTGCAAGGTCTCTCAGGCCGTTGAAGAAAGTGGAGGCAGGGTTGAGCCGAAGGTGCCGGGCAGCATCGCCAACGAGATCATTTTCCCAAGTGAACAGATCCTCAGTGTAGGCATTGAAATAAAGGGTGTCTGCCGTGCCGTTATTCTTGCGTTTGCCCGCATCCTTGAACTCCATGGAGAGCCGAGTCTTGCCGGTGCGGTTGTAGGCGTAAAGAAGGACAAGCTCTGTGGGCTTCGTCGGGTTATTCAAGTCGTCGCGCAGCCGTGTCACCAGCGTGCGCAAACTTTGGTAAATGCGAATACCGCTCATGCCTCCACCTCCGCAGGGGCTGGGAAAAGCTGCTGCATTAGTCCTTTCTTGTGAGTCTTGAGGGTTTCGAGATTTTGGGTTTGTGCGGCGATAAGGTCGTCTAGGGTGGTGAGGCAGTCGGCGATGCGTTGTTGTTCAGGGACTGCAGGAACAGAAACTATTATCTCTTTCTTAAATGTGGTCGGATTGATGTTCGCCTGACTGATGCTCGGCTTGGCGAGTTTCTTAATTCGTGCCTGATACAGCGGAGTGTTCAGCATGAAGTTACAGAACGAAGGATCGATTCGCTTTTTGTTCAGACGATACGTGACGATATATGAGGCTGTTATGCACTCTGATTTGAGCCGGAAGAGCGAAATCTTTCCCACTAAGGCAGGGCTATTGGTTCTATTGAGCAGAATGTCTCCGTCCTCCAATCGGAAGGATTTGAACGAATTTGGATCCAGGTCGATATAGACTAAGTTTGTGAAATCTAGCCCGCCGTCGGACATGTTTCCCATGCGTAGGACTGGATACTTACCTGTCGGTGAGGTTGAACTCGATGTCCCGTAGAAAGACTTGACTACAAAGTCCTCAAATGGATGTGTATTCCACTCCCCGGCGTTTTGGAATTCTGGGAAACGACGGCGGGGTTGGGTTTCACCTTCTCGGGGGAAAAGCTCCTGCATCAGTCCTTTTTTATGGGTCTTGAGCGCATCTAGTTTCCGTTTTTGCGCGGCGATCAGATCGTCCGCCGAACTCAGACACTCGGCGATTCTTTGTTGTTCGGGGAGCGACGGAACGGAAATGAGAAGCTCTGAAAACTGCGCGTAGCTGATCATCTTGCCGTCGCGCAATCCTTCCAGATTCTTTGTGAGGATACGGATGAACCTCTCTGTCTTAAAGTAGTGCCTGAAGTATTCAGCGGCACCTTTATGGCGACTCCTGAGAATGACATAGGCCGGGCTACAGATGCCGTGATACCGCGAATACTCGATGCCACCTTGGAACGATCTGAGGCTGATAATAAAGTCACCGGCCCGAACGACTTTGTAGCTTTCGATGCTCTTCTCTGTGACCGAGACATGGTAGTCGATCAGGTTTCGAGGGATTGCCCCGTGCTCCTGGGTAATCGCGAGAACGGGAAGGCCAGGTTCCGGATTTCGCTCCTTGATTTGATCAAACAAGGCGTCACCAGCCTGTTCCATCCACGCCTCCGCCCCCCGAAACTCTGGAAATCGCAATTTCGGCACCAGCGCGGGTTTGCTGTCTTCCATTGCGCCGCGTGTTTTTGTATTACTGCTCATACGCACTAAGTCCTGAGATGTCGCGGCCTTGGGCGCGTTTGTTTAGGAGGGGGTGCAAGTCTTCCATAAGGGCAAGTTCGGCTTGGGTACGAGCTTTCCAGCCGAGATCTAGCGGGGCCATAAGGTCACTAAGCTGGTCGCCGTCGAAGATCCTGCGCTGCAGGATGCCATCTACAAAACCTTGCAATGCAGTTGGGTCCAGGTGATGTTTGCCCGCGATATCAGCGAGTTCGGCGGCGTCTTTTTGTTGTTTGAAGCGGGTATAGCCATCGCGGATAGCTGTTTCGCTGAGGCCTTCGCCGGCTTGGAGGGTGGTGATATAGGCCGCAATATCGTCGCGCTCGTTCATAAACTTGGCATCGGCCTGGATCAGTCCAATGAGCTGATCGCGACTCATCTTCTGCTTGCTGGGCTCTAGCTGTGAGAAGCGCGACATCAGCCCCACAATATAGTCGTAGTCAATTACGGCGGAGGCAAAAAGCACGAACTCGAAATCGAGCTGGTCCACTGCATCTGTTTTGCCATCTGCGTCTTTATCGTTCTTGTTTTGCTGGGCCTTGAGGCGCTGGGCCGTCTCCAGATATGCACCGCGAAAGCCGAGCTGGTTTTCCCTGGGTAGGATGTGCTCAATGGCGGCGGCGTTATCTTCAGTGAGGTCCGTGTATTGGTCTAGCTGGGTTTTGAGGCGCTGTACTTCCTTGAAGTGGCCGATAAAAGCGGCGCGGGCTTCGTCGCCTTTAAGGTTATGCACCGCCTCCGGTGCGCAGGCCAGACCTTGCGAACGCATAAAATCATCCAGCTTTTGTACAGCCGTTTGTAGTTTTTCAATAACTACGGGGGCCTTGTCGACTAGCCAGATTTCGCGGGCCTGTGGGCTGGACTTTTCACCAGAAAATAAGCGGATGGCCGCATCCACGGCCTCTTGCTGATGACGGAAGTCTAGGATGTTGCCAAACGGTTTTATCCCTGTAGGCCCCTTGTCGGGTGTCTGAACGCTACTGAGCACGCGATTGGTTCGAGAGAAGGCCTGGATTAAGCCGTGGTACTTGAGGTTTTTATCCACGTATAGCGTGTTCAGGTACTTGGAGTCGAAGCCGGTGAGCAACATGTCGACTACGATGGTGATGTCGACTTTCTGCGCATGCGGGTGGTCAGTATTGGGCCACTGTTGGTCTTTGATGCGCTTTTGTACGTCTTGGTAGTAGAGGTCGAACTCACTGATGCTGTGGTTGGTGCCGTAGCGGGTGTTGTAGTCCGCCAGGATGGCTTTGAGCGCCGCTTTTTTGCCTTCCGGGTCTTCTTCGTTGTCGTGCTTTTCTTGCGGCAGGTCTTCCTGAATCTGCTTTACGTCCGGATTCCCTTCGGCAGGCGGCGAGAACACGCAGACGATATTCAGTGGCTGGTAGTCAGCGTCGGCCAGTTTTTTAGCCTGCTGCAGCTCGGCAAACAGGCTGTGGTATTCGATGGCGTCATTGATGCTGGCCGTAGCCAAAATGGCATTGAAACGACGCTGGGCGGTGGCCATGTCGTGCTTCGCGAGGATGGCTTCGATCACCGCACGCTTGGCCAAGCGTTCTCCAGGTTTGGGTGTTTTTTTACCTTCTGTTTTGAAGTAGTCAATATGGAAACGCAGCACGTTGGCGTCTTCAATCGCATGGGTAATGGTGTAAGCGTGCAACTGTTTCTGAAATAGCTCATCTGTGGTTTGGTAAGAAGCCTGCTGGTCTTCCACCTTTACCCGTGAGGCGTTTTCTTCAAATATGGGCGTGCCAGTAAAGCCAAATAGCTGGGCTTTGGGGAAGAACTCTTTGATGGCTTTGTGGTTCTCGCCAAACTGGGAGCGGTGGCATTCATCGAAGATGAAAACAATGCGTTTGTCGCGCAACGGGGCCAACTGCTCTTTGTATGTAAGCTGGTCGCTCCGTTTGCGCTGTTTGTTACGTTTGCTATTTTCATCGAGGGCGAGGCCGAGCTTCTGGATGGTGGTGACGATTACTTTATCGGCGTAGTCCTCGGACAGCAGCCGGCGTACCAGCGCTGCGGTGTTGGTATTTTCTTCGACGCAGCCTTCCTGGAACTTGTTGAATTCCTCACGAGTCTGACGGTCGAGGTCTTTGCGGTCGACCACAAAGAGGCATTTCTCGATATCAGGGTTGTCCTTGAGCAACGTGGATGCCTTGAAGGACGTGAGTGTTTTACCGCTGCCGGTGGTGTGCCAGATATAGCCGTTGCCGCAGTTTTGCTGGATGCAGTCGACTATGGCTTTGACGGCATAGACCTGATACGGGCGCATTATCATGAGCTTCTGCTCGCTGGCTATCAGTACCATGTAACGGCTGAGCGTTTGGCCAAGCGTGCATTTGACGAGAAAGGTCTCGGCAAAGCTGTCGAGGTATGTAATTTTTTTGTTCGCCTCGTCAGCAAACTGATAGATGGGTAGGAAGCGCTCATCTGCGTTGAACGAGAAATGACGGGCGTTATTGTTGGCAAAGTAGTAGGTGTTGTCGCGGTTGCTGACGATGAACAACTGCAGAAAGCACAGCAAGGTTTTGGTGTACCCGTTGCCCGGGTCGTTTTTGTATTCGACGATCTGTTCCATGGCGCGGCGCGGATTGACGCCCAGCGTTTTCAGTTCCACTTGAACGCACGGCACGCCGTTGATGAGTATGAGCACATCGAAACGGTGGTGGCTGTTGTCGGTGTTGATGCGCAGCTGGTTGACCACCTCGAAGGTGTTTTTACACCAGTCTTTGATATTGACTAGGGTGTAGTTCAGCGGAGTGCCGTCTTCGCGGATGAACGCATTCCGCTCGCGCAGGGTACGCGCCGCCGCAAACACATCAGGGGTGACTATCTCGTCGAGGAGGCGGGCGAATTCGCCATCAGTGAGGCGAACCCGGTTGAGGGCCTCGAATTTCTCACGAAAGTTGCGCTCCATTGAGGTGCGGTCTGTGATATCTGGGCGGTAGCTGTATTTGAGCTCAATTAGCTTGTCGATAAAGCCTTGTTCGATTATTTGCTCACTCATTGATGATGCTCTGCAATCTCATATGGCCCGTAGTAAAACATGACTATTGTGAATCGCCACGTATTAGCTGGAAAAGGGCCTGCGTTCGTATTTCTTAGGATTAACTGAGCTGCGCAATACCCATCATATCTTTTGCGGTTGCCGCGATCGCTATCGATGGGACTCGCTGCGCTCAACACATCCTACGGGGCACGTTTAGCCCAAGTCCGCTCCGTCCAGACTCGCTCTATGCTGTGATGAGAATCCTTTGGCGCTCGGCCAGGGTTGTGCTGTCTTTTTCGTATCCGTCGTCGATCAGCCATGCCATGGGTATATCGCGACCCAGGCAGTGGTTAAGCACAGCTTCGTCGCGAGCGGCGACTGTCCATTCCTGGCCGATCTCTGCCAGTCATGTCCTGCAGGATATAAGCAGGATTGGATGCATGCATTACACATCGTTAAGGACTTGCTCGTACGTTTTGGAAAAACTTGAGAGATCAGTCTTAAGGACAAGACATAGATCGCGAAGCTGAACAATATCGAGCCTTCTGACTCCTCGCTCCACATCACTCATGAATGACTGCGGTCTACCTAGGGCGGCAGAGCACTGCGCTTGAGTCATTCCTGATTCGACGCGCATGCGTTTTAAAACTTGAAGAAAAATCTCATGCTCACGTCGATAGATAGCTTTAGTCATGGCCGCATATATGGAGGGGCAGTTTACTAAGCTATATCTGCTTTTAAGATATCTGAATTTCAGATATTTTGTTCCGAACGTTGGCGCGAGTAAAAGTGATGAGACAGATTTGGGAGCTATTCCGAGTGCTATGGATCGTTGGGAGTCTGCCGGTTGGTGCGTTGCTGCTGGTTGTGGTGGTTTTGTGCGGTTTCAACCTACCGTTTTTTTTGGGGTTTGCTAGCGGTGCTGATCCGGCCATTCGATGGTTGTTCTGGGCTCTGGCTATCTACTTCGTCGGAGGGGGATGGTTGTTTTGGCGTGTTAACCAACGCTATGCAGAGAAGCTGAAGCAACTGGTTGCAGGTTTCCAGAACGCAGGTTTTCAACCACAGCTAGAAGTATTCGCAAAGATTAACGATGCCTACCTGGGTATCGATGGTTCTGCACGCAGGCTGCTGGCCTATCCAGTAAAAGGCGCAGAGCATTTCTTTAGGTTCGATGAAATTAATTCTTGGCGGATCGTCCCGGTAGGGAAGCACAA
Organism: Pseudomonas sp. 50_B; assembly: GCF_017491625.1. Classification (NCBI taxonomy): domain Bacteria; kingdom Pseudomonadati; phylum Pseudomonadota; class Gammaproteobacteria; order Pseudomonadales; family Pseudomonadaceae; genus Pseudomonas; species Pseudomonas sp. 50_B. The sequence goes on along the minus strand of NZ_JAFGYX010000006.1, from coordinate 276,934 downwards.
TCATCGGTTGGAGGTGCTGACCAGCAATCTTGATGTTCCTGTGTTCAGCCTCGTTTTGAGGCCGACAGAGGTACTCAATACTGAGGCTAGACTCGATACCTTGCTTGGTACCTAGTGGCGGCGCTGGACTACCGTTCCTGAGAGTCAGTTCATCATTCAGTAGGAGCGATCTATGAGCAATCCCGTCAGAAGCACTCCTGTGCTGACAGATATCATTCGACTGGAGCAGGCGAATGCGATGATGCGCTCGGCTAATCTGGCCCTTGCACGCGATGATGTCGCCACCCTTTCTGCTCTCGGATTCTCCGTTCAGCACATCGGAGAGCTTAAGAAAAAAGGTGGATTCCGCTCTTCCTCGATGGCACAAAACACAAGAATGATTACACGCCTTCGTAAGATGGGAGACTCGTATGCTCGGTAACAGCACGCCGTTATCTATCGCTGCCAATGTGTTGGCGCGTGCGACCCTTGAATCTGTTCTGCGTTCTCCGTCTTATCACGCCCGTGGCTGGCAAATACTTGATCGTTGGGCGTTTGACTGTCCAGAGCAGCTTCGTAAGCTGGAGGCGGACGGAGAGGTCATCTTGTTGGGAAGATTGTTGGAGCAACAGGAAATCGAGCATCAAGTGCTCAGCTCGACGGCAGGGTTGGAGCAGTGCAGTCATGGTCTAGCAGAGTACGAAGTCCTGGCACTGCATGAGATAAGGACAGAGCTGTAAGTCACCAAGGCGCCAACTGATTTACCTCAACACCCGATGCGCTTAATGGCCTCAGTTATCTCAACCAAGATATTTGCGTACTCCTTGGAAAGCGCGCCGTTGCCCTCTGTGAACAGATGCTTCTGAAGGCCGCCTAGGCGCCGCAGTTCATTGATTACGTGGGAGTCAATTTTGCTTCTGGTCTGTCGCTTCAATGCGGCGGCCAGCACGAACTGACCAACACTCATTCCGCTGTCGTGGGCTTTCTCGCGTACCAGTGCTTCTTCTTCCTCGAAACAACGAATTGCCGGCAGCCATCCTGTGCGTCGGCGTTGTTCGCTACTGCTCATGAGCTTTCCTTTTCCAGGTATTGGGGTCTCGGGGCTTGCCCTGAGTAGGGAAGGTAGGCAAGCAAAGGGAGTGTAACGACTGGTGCGCGCCGGTTGTGAGGCGCCAGGAACTGGCGGTATCACAAACCCTACCTTGTCCTAGTCTTTGCTTTCAGAATTTAGATGAGTTGTGCACTACCCAGTTACAGCCTGGATGCAAAAGGCGTAAGCATTGAGGGGACGCCTTGGGTACGAAAAAAAGGCGAATTTAAAACGATTACATAAGCAAAGAATGCATCATCCATCAGCGGCTGAGGATACGACGATTGGATGGCGAGAAAGACGCTAGAGCGAGAGCTAGGATTTACCGAATTGCCCCTGGCCTTGAGTGACTTTCTGATACAGAGGGAGGGTATAAACAGCATGCGTGCACGCTTGACGTTGATAAGCGTGAGACGATTTTGGGACGGTTGTGGTGATGCGGTGGCACAAAGGCTAAAGTGACGAATCTGAGGGAGCTATTTGGCACTAGCGTGTATATCTCAGGTAATTCTCTCAAGATACCTTGGAGATAGTTATGGAACAGTCCAGTGACTCCGAAAGTAGCCGAGATTATGGATCTGAAGCGCTCCAATCGTGAGCGGTTGATTCGTGCTATCCAGAACGCCTCATCCGAAGAGCTCGAGATTTCTGCTCAGCGCATCAAGGAAGTTCTGCTTGACTCTGTCAATCCAAGCCAGCGCCGACAGCGCATTGCCCCGCCAGCGTTCGCTAAGAGCAAATAGCTCCTCACATATCGAAAGATTTTTGCGAGAGTGACGGCATGCGGGTCGTCGTTTTCATTGCGGAGTTCGCACGTTTCACAGAGTAGTGCGAGGTCATTATCAATTAGTGATCAGGCTGGCTGCTACTGCCCAGGCTCTGCATGGGCGGTCGTAGGCAGCAGCTGTCTTTTGGATTCCACTCCACGATCATCAGACACAGACCACAAACATAATTTTTCAAACTCCGGATAACATGCGGCTTACCACATTTGGCCACGCTGGCAACCTTGCGAAGGGAATCCTGATGTCCGTTCCTACATACGACAAATTCATTGAGCCGATCTTGCGCTACCTGGCGGCGAATCCTGAAGGCGCGACAGCACGCGACGCGCATGAGGCTGCGGCCCAGGCTTTGAATTTATCTGAGCCACAGCTTCAAGAGCTGATTGCGAGTGGGCAAGCGACCTATAAGAACCGCGCTGGATGGGCTCACGACCGTCTCAAGCGCGCAGGGTTGTCCTCCAGCGCCAAACGAGGCTATTGGAGACTCACCGAAGCTGGCGCTGCTTATTCCACACAGCACCCGTCACCGCTCACGGCGGATCAGGTTGAACAACTCGCCATCGGCTTCATGGACGTGAAGCTTAGGAGCCCCACAGATGCCGTCCCGCTAGATGGGCTAGAGCAGGGTGCAGATACACCGATATCAGCAACTGTGAGCCCGGACGATCGGTTGGAACAGGCTCTACGTGAGCTACGTGATGCAACAGCAGCAGATCTACTGGATAACCTGCTACAAGTCAGCCCCAACCGCTTCGAAGTTATTGTGCTCGACGTGTTGCACAGTCTTGGCTACGGGGCTAGCCGAAACGATTTGCAGCGTGTTGGTGGTAGCGGAGATGGCGGAATTGACGGGGTAATCTCGCTTGATAAGCTCGGACTGGAAAAAGTCTATGTCCAAGCAAAGCGCTGGCAAGGCACTGTAGGCCGTCCTGAGTTGCAAGCGTTCTATGGAGCACTTGCAGGGCAAAAGGCCAAGCGAGGGGTATTTATCACTACGTCGGGTTTCACTGCCCAAGGCATCGACTTTGTCAGCTCAGTGGAAGGCATGGTGCTAGTGGATGGCATCCGACTGGTCAACCTGATGATGGACCACGAGGTTGGGGTAACGTCCCGGCTTCTAAAACTACCGAAACTGGATAGCGATTACTTCGACGAGGAATGAGGGTTTTGGACCTCGTCATAGTTCTCGGCACCGGGGGCAGGGCTAGTAAACGAGCACTGGACACTAGCGTTCCGATGATCAAAAAACCATTACCAATCGGACTCCAGCTCGGTGCTTAGGTGGATACCCATCACCTTTGCCTTGCGATATCTCAGCGGCTCCGCATTGATCTCCAGGGCAACAAGTCGACTTGCAGCGATGACTAAGCTGTTGAAGCGGTCATTGTGAACGGCGACATATGCGATGAGTTTTTTGCCAGTCGCCTGCATGGAACCGATGCAGCGAGGGACCGACTTGTCGCTTAGGAGTAATGGGTCAACGTATAGGTAGCATTCTAGGGCTGGGTATTTGAATGCTTCAGGGTATCGGACGGAGCCGTAAAGCTTGATCGCAGTATGCTCTGAATAATGGTGGCCGATTGGCCTGGTATCGGTCGGCGTGGCCATGCTGAACGACCAGGACATATCCCACCCCCATATCCGGGCTTGGAGGATTATTCGCTCAACGGTGGTACGACTCCGGTTAGCCATAGCATTCATCTTCCGCGTTTGAGCCGGCTGCGGACGATCCCTCGACTGCTCGTTAGGGGCTGAGTTTCGTCCGATATCCGATTAGTACTGATTAGGTTGAGATTAGTATTTAGAGGGGCACATGCTGCGGCCTTTGTGCTGTCAGGCCGACAGGCACTATTGGCTGTGGATAGCCTACCTTTTGGAACGGGCTACGCTACCCGCTGCAACGGCAAGCGTTACCTCCTAGAACGGTATTCTCTACCCGCTAGGACGGCACGCATCATTTTTGTTTTTTCCACCCTCGAGAGATGTCGGCACTGTGTCAGGCTTTCCTGTCTTTGGACGTGTACCAAATCGCCTCGAATGGCGTACTCGAATGATTTGCCGTGTTTGTTGTAGGCATCGCTCAAAGCGTCGAACGCGCGACATAACGTTTGGCTAAACTTCCAGATTTCGCGGGCCTCGCTTCCACAGAGCTGGTGCAGTGTGCTTACTTTAAGTCCGTAAGCTTTTGCATGGCTCGAATAAAATCCATGAAGCCATTGGGCAAGTGGTTGGCCATCCAATGCAGACCGAATACTCCAGTCGATGTAACTGAAGCCAGATTTGGAGAACAATGCGTTTAGCCTGGCGTCAAGAATTACTACGTATTCCAAGCTATTCTCGTCCTTATAGAAGTCTTTGATCAGGCTACCGGTATAGGAAATATCACCCAGCACGACCTCAACGGTGCACGTGGCCAATCGCAGCAAGCGATCGTGCAGCAGCTTCCTATTCTTACCCGTGTCGGTCTTTTTCATGAGTTTAAGCACGCCGTAAGCCTTGTAGCGAAGCTCCTGGCCTAGCATTTGCCGTCGAGAGAGGTGCAACACGCTTAGCCATACGGAAAGGTCAATCTGGTCGAGACGCGTTCCTGTATAAGAAATTTGCACGCCCCCGATAGAGTTAATCACCACCATTTTTAGATCAGTTCGACTGCCCTTCCTTACTGCTCCGAAAAGCGCCGACCGCAAGAACGCATTCGGTACGCCGCGAACCTCATCCGGCCATGTTCTCAGCGTTGGGGTTGTAATCGCAGGCTTTGGCTTGAGCTGCGCCTTGTCAGCCGCTCTGGCTCGAGCTTCAAGTTTGGCGAGTTGTGCAAGACGCCTGCTCCCTGAATTCGTGATGTCATTCGTATGGAGCTCTGGCGGCATTAGCGGCTCGTTTATAAACGAAGTGACCACTGCTTAATCTTGAATGGAGGTAGTTGTGCGAGTGCTCATTTTCTAGCCTCTACTTGCTCTTTTTTTGTAGGGCGGCCAACTCGATTTCCTGGCGTAGTTTTTAACACTGACTTGACTGGCGAATCCGAAGTGCATTCGGGCCCATGGCGCATCCACTGGCGAAGATCGCCGAGACGCCAGCGTAGCCGCGATAGTCCCGGAAGGGGATCAAGCCCCGGCAATTTGCGCTGACGCACGGTTAACACGCTGAATCCTGTTAGCGCCGCGACCTCGGCTACGCCTATCAGCACGTCATCTGAAAGCTTCTGGATTTTTTGAATGGTTTCGTAATCGACGCTCATCGCTACTGTCGCTCGGTTGCTATGGAGTACGTGCAGCTTTCGCCAATTGAGGACCGATCAACTAGGACACCTTTTTGACAGATGCGGCTATTAGCCAAAGAATGGGTACATGCAGCCATCATCCTTTGAGTCCGATATCAATCCTGAAGAAGTCTTTCAGCTCGTTTTCCGTGAGATTGAAAGTCATCAGGGAGCGGGCCGGAAAAACTTTGTTGTCCGTGTTCCGGTGGATCTGGTGGAGTACCTGTCGTCCGGGATATTGCAGAAGTCGGGTATGTCGAAGGTCGCGCTTGAGCGATTGCTTACGGACCTCGGGATTTACGGTTTCAAGGACGCAGATGGGCGGATTCTGCGGCGGTATCTGAGTGGCCAAGCGCGCATGGCTTGGGATACCTACCAGCGACTGTTGTTTTGGGCTTTATCGAAGGCGTGGGTCAGCGATTGGGTTTTTCGCGACTTGCTGTTGAGAACGTATCTGCGGGAGGCGGCTCAGCTCAGTGCGCGCAATATTCTGAACACCCTCAAGCGCCGGCTATCGATCTCGGACTTAACCCGTGAGCAGGTTATCGAGTGTTTCAACGAGGTCTATCTGCTCAAGCAGCGGGAACGCGAGGAGACGGCGCTAAACCGTGTTCGAACGGATTCAGAAACCAGAGAGCTGGCTCGCTCCCTGGGGCTTGAGATTATCGACTGACCATCAAGCTAGCTTCGCCGCGAGTTCCTCTGCGGTGATGTTGTAGTAACGCTTCAACATGTTCACCTCACGATGTCCCGTCACGCTGGCAAGCTCGATTAGGTTTGGCAGCTTGGTCGCAAGCCGGCAGGTGGCCTCATGGCGTAGGTCGTGGAAACGCAGGTTGAGCAGAAAGTCTTCCTGGGGCGTTACCAGGGCGCGTTCGCAATCTCCTAAGTATTTCGTCCTTGCTCGCTCCAAACCGCGTGTGAAGGCCTTCTTGAGGGCGTCTGCAGTGGTGGGGAAGACTCTGCCGCAAAGTGAGCGCGGCAAATCCTTTAGCAGCTGAATAGCTCTCGGGGAGAGTGGAACAGTTCTTGGTAGCCCGTTCTTGGTCGCTGGAAGATGTGCGGTTTTACGATCCAGATTCACATGCTTCCAGCGCAACTCGAATATCTCGCCACGGCGCATGGCGGTCTCAATTGCGAGTTGGACGATGGGCCGTATCCAGGGATTGTGAGAGGCATCGGCGTAGGTCCCATCAGCACGACGCTCTCGAAGCTCCAAGGCTCTGAGAACGTATTGCTCCTCAATCGGGTCCAGCCGCCGTGAGCGTTCGTCGTTATAGCTGGGACGGCTAACCATCCTGACCGGGTTCTCGGCAAGATGAATTCCCCATTCCCGACGAGCGACCTCAATCACGCACTGAAACAAAGCCAGCTCACGTTTGACCGTATTGCCCTTGCGGATCTTCAGGCGCTCATCACGATAACGAGCAAAATCGGAAGAGGTGAGGGTGGCAACTATGCGCGTAGCCAGCGGATGACGCTTGAGCGCTTCCAGGCGTTTGATTTCCGAATACGCACCTTTATGCTTCGGAGCGATCTCGGAGATATAGCGATCAATGAGTCGATGAAAGGCGGTGCGTTCAGCCTCGACACGAGAGACAAAAATGCCTCGGTCGATTTCGCTTTCGATCATGCGCGCCCAGGCTTGGGCATCTGCTTTGGTTTCGAAGGTTTTTCTTTGAGCTGGATAGCCCTTACGACGGATTTGCGCTTCCCACTGATACTCGCCGCGATTCCTGATTGTTGCCATTTCGACCATTCCCGCCACGTTCAAGTGTGGCAAATTTGTGGCAAAAACGACTTTCAGGACTAGGACAGGTTTCTGTCAGGAGCGCTATCCCCTTGGAATACAAGGGAAAGAAGATGGTGCACCCGGCGGGATTCGAACCCACGACCCCTGCCTTCGGAGGGCAGTACTCTATCCAGCTGAGCTACGGATGCAGTGCGGGCGACATCATACCTATGTCGACTCGAAGCGTCCACGCCGGCTTGCATCCCTTTTCCACCGCCCGGCGCAATCCCCGGAAACCCGGGCCGTAGTGGCAGTTTTTCCCGCTGCATCGGCCGGTCGGCCCAGCGCAACCTGCAGCCATATCCGTGCAGTCACGGGGCACAGGGAGGTGCGGGAAATGAACTGTTTGATGCAAGAGGGCCTGCCGACAGCGTTGGCGGATCATCTGTTCGAGGCCAGCTGGAAGGCGGTGCTGCCCGGGTTGCAGCGCCGCGCCCGGCAATTGGCGCGGGGTAACGCCGATGGCGCCCAGGAGTGGCTGGCGGCCACGGCGATCAAGGCGCTGCTGTTCTTTCGCCGTTCGCCGGAGCGGATTCGCGATCCCCAGGGTTTTCTGTTCCTGGTGCTCGATCATGTGTTTGTCGACAGCTGTCGGCGGCGGGCGCGGGAGCAGCGTCTGTTCGTGGATTTCGCCGATTTCGAGGACGACCCGCTGCAGCAGCTGGAGGCGCCGCAGATGTCGGTGCTGGAGCAGGTGGAACTGCTGGAAACCCTGGCCCTGCTCAGTCGGCGGGTGGCGCAATTGCCCTTTAAAAAACGCCGCTTGTTTGAACTGAAGTTTGTCGACGATCTGCCCTACCCGAACATCGCCGCCGAGCTGGGAATGAACCAGCCCCTGGCGCGCAAGCACGTGCAATTGTTGCGCGAGGCCCTGCGTTGAGGGTGTGGCAGGATTCACAGCGGGTGCGCCGGGACGTTCTTGTTCAGTGAGCCTGTTTTCGACGCTGTAGCCGGTGCCGCCGCCTTCTGCGGTGGGCCATTCCATCTAAGGAGAGATGTATGCCCGATCCAATGGTCAACTCGCAGATCACCGATGCCGTGACCCAGACCAACGTCAAGGTGGTGGCCGAAGCCCCGGCCCAGGCCATCGCCTCGTTGTATCAGGTGGCCAGCCACTCGGCGGGCCTGTCGTTGCAGAACGCGGTCAACAGCCAGCAGGCGCTGAACCAGATCTCTAACGCGGTGGTGTCCAAGGCCGTGGCGTTGATCATGGCGATCGGCGAATAGGGCTGATCGCCCAGGAGAATCGTCATGGCATGGTTCAAGAAGAAAACCCCACCCGCAGCCGCGGCCGATGACACTGCGAGCGCGGCGGCCGGCCCCAGTCCGGGTGCGGAAACGGCCGAGCCGCAGGCGGCGCCCAGCGAGCCCACGTCGCCCGGCACCGATGCGGCGGCCGAGTCTGCGCCATCACCGCCGTCCGCCGCCGCGCGGCCTTCGGTGATGGAGACGATGAACGCCCATTTGCTCAAGCAGGCCGGCAGCCCCAGCACCGACAGCACTGATGCGCTCAACAGCCAGATCGTCCAGGCGGTGCAGTTCACCAATGCCCAGACGTTCAGCTATGCCCCGGCGCAGATCGCTGCCGCGCCGGACATGATGATCAGCCAGGCCGCCGGTCTGGTGGCGCAGTCGGCGGCGGGGTATTTCGACGGGGTCAGCAAGCTGGCCCTGGCGGCCCAGGCGGTGCTGCTCAAGCAGATGACCGAGAACATCGTCAAAGAGAACGTCAAGGGCGCCGCCGAGGATGCCCTGGGCGTGCTGGCCACCGACCTGATGGTCGGTGCGGCCGCTGCTGTGGCGGCTGCGGCGGGGGCGATGGAAGCGGAGGCAGCCGGCATGGCCATCGACAAGATCGACGCCAGCATCGCCAAGTACAGCGCCACTCTGGCCAATCGATCGTCGTCTTCCTGAGTCCGACCCTCGGGCGCGCAAGGCGCTCGGGGCCGTCGTGCAAGAGGCGCCGGCGTTCGCCGGCCGCTCTGTTCACCCCAGGCGTTGAAGTTCGACGGACCCGGTGCCCAGCCCTTCAACGCCATTCATCAACAAGGAGCATGCAATGGCGAATGAAGAGCAAACCCCGATGGCGACGATACTTCTCTTTGCCGAGAAGTATCTGAATCGTCCATTGACCCAGGTCGAGCGCCAGGTGCTGGAGGCGTTTGTCCAAAACAAGCCGCTGGACATGTCCAAGTCCGCGCAACAGAGCGTTGATCAGGCGCGGCAGCGGGCCGTCGAGCTGATAGAGGCCGATGAGCAGCGCACGCGCAAGATCATCGAGCAGTTGTCGGGTGTCGGCGTCGATCGGGCCGATCCCCAGGCGCGCGAACTGGTGCTGCGTCAACTGCAGGCGGTGGCCGAGAGCCAGGCCGCAGCCGCCACTGCTGCGCCGAGTGCCGTATCGGAACCGGCAGCAGCGCCGAGTTCGGACAAGGCCGCGGCCGCCACACCCACTCCCGCCCTGGCCCCTGCCGACGATCCAGCCCTCAAGGCAACGATCAGCGCCCTGGTGCAGCAGGAGGTGAAAGCCGCCGTCGAGGCGCGCATGGCCGAGTTGTCGCAGAAGGTCGAGGACACCCTCAAGCAGGTGCTCGCCGCTGCGGGGCAATAAGCCCCCCCTGAAATAAGCCGAGGGTCCCAGGCCTGGCAGTTCACAGCAAAACGGCTGCCACGTTCACTCAAAGACACGGAATGCTCCGTGTACTAACAAAGGAAGTTGAGCCATGCCACTTGTAAACGAACAAATCACCGATGCCGTCACCCAGACCAACGTCAAAGTCGTCGCCGAAGCGCCGGCCATGGCGATGGGCACCATCTACCAATCCATGGCCCAGGCCACCGCGATCCTGTTCCAGAACTCGGTCTCGGCGCAGCAGCAGCAAAACACCCTGGCCCAGGCCGCGACCAACCAGGGCGTGATGCAGATCTACAGCGTCGACACCACCGCCGGCGCCGCCGCCACCGAGAAGGTTGCCCAGGGCGGGGTCTCCGACAACCTCACCAGCCTGCTGACGGTGCTCAAGTCCTTCCAGAGCTGAGTGGCTGAGCGCCTGATTTCCCGTTGAACTTTCCTGCTGAAAAAATGGAGTTTTTATGAGCACAGTCAGTCCGCAAATCACCGATGCCGTGACCCAGACCAACGTCAAGGTCGTTGCCGAAGCACCGGCCATGGCGATGGGCACCGTCTACCAGTCCATGGGCCAGTCCGTGGCCATCCTGTTCCAGAACTCGGTGTCGGCCCAGCAGCAGCAAAACACCCTGGCCCAGGCGGCCACCAACCAGGGCGTGATGCAGATCTACAGCGTCGACACCACCGCCGGAGCGGCAGCCACCGAGAAAGTCGCCCAGGGCGGCGTGGCCGACAACCTCACCAGCCTGTTGACGGTGCTCAAGTCGTTCAGTAGCTGATCCTTTCCCTGGCGTCACGCCAACGCCCCCGCGGTCTGCAGGCCCCGGGGGCGTTGTCTTTTCGGCGGTTGCGAGTGACGCTGATCTGAAATTTTTAACCTGAAGGACGTTTACGTTCTTTTTTTCGAACAGCCTATTGTCCTTTACCCCTGTTGACCCTAGGATTCGTTTGAGATTTCAAACGCTCTTGCCTGGGTGCCCAAGCGCATGTCTATCCTTGTGTGCGACATTTTCGTGCTTTTACCCAGTGAACGATTTTCCTGACGGCAGCTTTGTCCAGGGCTTGCAGACGCGCCAGCGCGGTCCATGCCTGACAGGGCGCCTTTTTTACAATCACAATTCGCCCCGCGTATGCGCGGTGCTGTTAAGGAAGCCGACATGCAGCTCAAAGACGCCCAGTTGTTCCGCCAACAAGCCTTCATCGATGGAGCTTGGGTTGACGCGGACAACGGTCAGACGATCAAGGTCAACAACCCCGCTACCGGTGAAATCCTCGGTACCGTACCCAAGATGGGCGCCGCCGAAACCCGCCGCGCCATCGAAGCCGCCGACAAGGCCCTGCCGGCCTGGCGTGCCCTGACCGCCAAGGAGCGCGCCACCAAGCTGCGCCGCTGGTATGAATTGCTGATCGAAAACCAGGACGACCTGGGTCGCCTGATGACCCTGGAGCAGGGCAAGCCGCTGGCCGAAGCCAAGGGCGAAATCGCTTACGCCGCCTCCTTCATCGAATGGTTCGCCGAAGAAGCCAAGCGCATCTATGGTGACGTGATCCCGGGCCATCAGCCGGACAAGCGCCTGATCGTGATCAAGCAGCCGATCGGCGTGACCGCCGCCATCACCCCGTGGAACTTCCCGGCGGCGATGATCACCCGTAAAGCCGGCCCGGCCCTGGCCGCCGGTTGCACCATGGTCATCAAGCCCGCTTCGCAAACCCCGTTCTCGGCCCTGGCCCTGGTGGAACTGGCGCACCGCGCCGGGATTCCGAAAGGCGTGCTCAGCGTGGTCACCGGCAGTGCCGGCGACATCGGCGGCGAGCTGACCAGCAACCCGATCGTGCGCAAGCTGTCGTTCACCGGCTCCACCGAAATCGGTCGCCAGCTGATGGCCGAATGCGCCAAGGACATCAAGAAAGTTTCCCTGGAACTGGGCGGCAACGCGCCGTTCATCGTGTTCGACGACGCCGACCTGGATAAGGCCGTCGAAGGCGCGATCATCTCCAAGTACCGCAACAACGGTCAGACCTGCGTCTGCGCCAACCGCCTGTACATCCAGGATTCGGTCTACGACGCCTTCGCCGAGAAGCTGAAAGTGGCCGTGGCCAAGCTGAAGATCGGCAACGGTCTGGAAGAAGGCACCACCACCGGCCCGCTGATCGATGAAAAAGCCGTAGCCAAGGTCCAGGAACACATCGCCGACGCCCTGAAAAAAGGCGCGACCCTGCTGGCCGGTGGCAAGCCGATGGAAGGCAACTTCTTTGAGCCGACCATCCTGGTCAACGTACCGAAAGACGCGGCCGTGGCCAAGGAAGAAACCTTCGGCCCGCTGGCGCCGCTGTTCCGCTTCAAAGACGAAGCCGAAGTCATCGCCATGTCCAACGACACCGAGTTCGGCCTGGCGTCGTACTTCTACGCCCGCGACCTGGGGCGTGTGTTCCGTGTGGCCGAGGCCCTGGAATACGGCATGGTCGGGGTCAACACCGGCCTGATCTCCAACGAAGTGGCGCCGTTCGGTGGCATCAAGGCTTCGGGCCTGGGCCGCGAAGGTTCCAAGTACGGGATCGAGGATTACCTGGAAATCAAATACCTCTGCCTGGGTATCTGATCCGGTTTCAAGCGCCGGGGGCACGAGAGCGCTGTCCCCTGGCGCCGCTTTAAAAACGCACTTTTTCAAGGTGGCCCGGGACCGCTCCGGCAGTCGATCATCGCATGCTGTCGCAGGCGCTTCCCCGCCCCGCAACCCTTGAATCACACCGCTGTAGCAGCGGTGAATGAGGACACTATGAGCAAGACCAACGCATCCTTGATGAAACGCCGTGAAGCCGCTGTACCACGCGGTGTTGGCCAGATTCACCCGATCTTCGCCGACAGCGCGAAGAACGCCACCGTCACCGACGTTGAAGGCCGCGAGTTCATCGACTTCGCCGGCGGTATCGCGGTACTGAACACCGGTCACGTGCACCCGAAAATCATCGCCGCGGTGACCGAGCAGTTGAACAAGCTGACCCACACGTGCTTCCAGGTTCTGGCCTACGAGCCTTACGTGGAGCTGTGCGAGAAAATCAACGCCAAGGTTCCGGGTGACTTCGCCAAGAAAACCCTGCTGGTGACCACCGGTTCCGAAGCCGTGGAAAACGCCGTGAAGATCGCCCGTGCCGCCACTGGCCGCGCCGGCGTGATCGCCTTCACTGGCGCCTACCATGGCCGCACCATGATGACCCTGGGCCTGACCGGTAAAGTCGTGCCTTACTCGGCCGGCATGGGTCTGATGCCAGGCGGTATCTTCCGTGCGCTGTACCCCAACGAACTGCATGGCGTGAGCATCGACGACTCCATCGCCAGCATCGAGCGCATCTTCAAAAATGACGCTGAGCCACGTGATATCGCTGCCATCATCATTGAGCCGGTGCAAGGCGAAGGCGGTTTCTACGTCGCGCCCAAAGAGTTCATGAAGCGCCTGCGCGCCCTGTGCGATCAGCACGGCATCCTGCTGATCGCCGACGAAGTGCAGACCGGCGCGGGCCGTACCGGCACCTTCTTCGCCATGGAACAGATGGGTGTTGCCGCCGACCTGACCACCTTCGCCAAATCCATCGCTGGCGGCTTCCCGCTGGCCGGTGTCTGCGGCAAGGCCGAATACATGGACGCCATCGCTCCAGGCGGCCTGGGCGGCACCTACGCCGGTAGCCCGATCGCCTGTGCCGCCGCTCTGGCGGTGATGGAAGTGTTCGAAGAAGAGCACCTGCTCGATCGCTGCAAGGCGGTGGGCGAGCGTCTGGTGACCGGCCTCAAGGCCATCCAGGCCAAGTACCCGGTGATCGGCGAAGTGCGCGCCCTGGGCGCGATGATCGCGGTGGAACTGTTCGAGAACGGCGACAGCCACAAGCCGAACGCCGCTGCTGTGGCTCAGGTCGTGGCCAAGGCTCGCGACAAGGGGCTGATCCTGCTGTCCTGCGGCACCTACGGCAACGTGTTGCGGGTCCTGGTTCCGCTGACCTCGCCGGACGAGCAACTGGATAAAGGCCTGGCCATCATCGAAGAGTGCTTCGCTGAACTCTGAGTGGTTGCTGCTGTGACCTGATCGACAAAAAAACCCGCTTCGGCGGGTTTTTTTCATCCCCAGGCGGTCCATAGGGGATTTGCGCTGTATGGAAGCCCGTGCATTGACTAAGGTGCAAAGGATTGCCTAGGGAGCGTGCTGCATGACCGCTGTTGATTTACCCGCTGTACCTCGTGTGCTGATTGCCGAGGCCGATCCCTGGTCTCGCGATTTGCTCAAGCAAGTGCTGCTCAACGTGCGCTGTGACGCGCGTCTGGATCTGTGTGCCGACGGTCAGGAAGCCCTGGAACTGTTGAGCGCCAAACCTTATGACCTGATCATTGCCGACTGGGAGTTGCCGGGCATCGACGGTCTCGCCTTGCTGCGCTCCGTGCGCCAGCGCAAGCGCAACCCGTTGCAGCCATTCATTCTGCTCAGCGTGCGCAGCGACAGTGCCAGCGTGCGCGAGGCCTTGCCTCTGGCACCCACGGCCTACCTGACCAAACCCTTGAACATGGAAAGCCTGACCCAGCGCCTGCAGGGGCTGCTGCTGGATGCTGGCCAGGAGGTTGCCTGCGAGGTGCCGACCCTGGCCCCGGGCATGACCCTGTGGACCTTTCTTGAACGCCGTCGCGAGATCGCCGATGGCGCGCCGCTGCTGACCGATGTGCAATTGGCGGTCAAGCGCAGCCTCAACCCCGACGGGCTGGACCTCAAGCTGCTGGAGGAGGAGATCCGCACCGATCCCCAGATCACTGCCGTGCTGATCTGCGCCGCCAACAGTGCCGCGCAACACAACGGTGAAGGCGTACAGACCCTGTCCCAGGCCCTGCACCGGCTGGGTACCGGGCAGAGCATGAACCTGATTCTGGGCCTGGCCCTCAAGCGTAGCGCGCGGCTGAGCGAGCCGGCCCTGGCTGACTATGCCGAGCGCTACTGGGAGTTGTCCCTGCACACGGCGGAATATGGTCGGACCCTGGCCCGCCTGCTGGACCTGGATCAGGAGCGTTGCTATTGCGCGGGCCTGTTGCACCGGTTGGGCGATCTGGCATTGCTGCGTTGTCTGCAAGAGTGGAAGCAGGCCGGTGGCGAACTGGATGAGCAGGAAGAAATCGGTGATGCCCTGGAGCGCTTCGGTGCCGCCTATGGTTCGGCGCTGCGCACTCGCTGGCGCATGCCCCTGGAGCTGCGTGAACTGATCGCCTCGATCTACCAGTTGGGCGGAGGGGTCTATTCCCGCGAAGCCCTGGTGATGAACCTGGCGGCGCAACTGGCGCGGCTGACCGAACATGAAGGGGTGGAGGAGGTGGCCCGCAGCAAGACGGCGCGCCTGCTGAAAGTCGGCTTGCCGGAGCTTTCCCGCCTGCGCAAGGGCTGATCCTCTTTAGCCGCCGGCTCGCCGGCGAGGACATTCGCCACCGCGCTGTGGGCCTTTAGGGCCTGTTCGCTGGGAAGCCAGCTCCCACGGATGGGGGCGCGCGTGGTTATCCGCTGACGATGCGGTTCTTGCCCTGGCGCTTGGCTTGGTACATCGCCGCATCGGCCCGGGCGAACAGGCTGTCGAGGCTTTCATCTTCGCGGCGCCGGCTGCTCAGCCCCTGGCTGATGGTGATGTTGAAGGTCTGGCCCTGACAACTGAAGGTCTGCCGCTGAATCTCGCGCTGCAGGCGTTCGGCGACCTGATGGGCCATGTCCGCGCTGCAGCCGGGAAACACCGCCGCGAACTCTTCACCGCCGATGCGCCCGAACAGGTCTCCCCGACGCAGTGCAGCCCGTCCGCTTTCGGCAATGCGCTGCAGAACGATGTCGCCTTCGGGATGGCCGTAGGTGTCGTTGATCACCTTGAAGTCATCGATGTCCAGCAACAGAAAGACCAGGGGTAAACCTTGCCGGCGTGCCTGTTCGAACTCGCGGTTGGCGCATTCGAAGAAGTGCCGGCGGTTGCTGCTCTGGGTCAGCACATCAGTGGTGGCCAGGCGTTGCAGCTCGGCTTCCAACTGCTTCTTTTCGGTGATGTCTTCGGCAATGCCCACCACGATCAGCCGCTGCCCGGGTTCGGTGTTGCGGTTGATGAAGCATTTGTCGCTGAGCCAGCGCACCTGCCCCTGGGCATCGATGATGCGGTACTCGCGATCTTCCACCGCGCCCCTGTCCAGGACCTGGGCCAGGCTGCGCTCGGCGTATTCCAGGTCGTCGGGGTAGATGCTGTCGCGCCACTGGTTGAAGTCCGCCAGCAGCAGGCCTGCCGGGCGACCGAAGATCCGTTCATAGGCCGGGCTGACGTACAGCACCTGGCGGTTGTCCCAATCGAAGGCCCAGAGCACTGCATTGACGCTGACCAGCAGGGCGCTGAACAGCTGCTCGCGCTCGGTCAGGCGGGCGACTTCGCCCTGTGCATGCATCAGGGCCATCAGGGTTTGCGCGGCTTCGGGCCACTGGGGAAGCGAAGATGGAGTGTGTGAATTCTTATTGACCATCGGCACAGATCTCAAAGGGCGTGCCGCGCCAAGTTCGACAGCGGCCACAACCAAGCCCGCCTGGGTGGCGAAGTGTTCAGTGAGATAGGGGATCGGACGCTAAGTTCCCAGCCGTTGCGGCGATACTTGGCGCGCCCGCCGGACGGTCGCAGTCGCCCCTCGCCGGCTTGTGGCGAGGGGCTTTGGCTCAGGCTGCGGTAGGACGCAGGGAGTAGGTTTTCAGCTGATTGGCGAAGTCCCGCAGGGACTGGATACCGCTGGCCTCGGCCTCGTGCACCCAGTCCTTGATCGCCGCCAGCATGTCGTGGCCGTTGGCGCTGGTCTTGACCCAGATCTGCTGCAGGGCCAGGCGCTTTTCGTAGATCACCTTCAACGCCTGGCTGTGTTCCAGCATGGTCTGGATGCGCAGGTGGTGGCGGTCTTCCAGCAGGCTGGTTTCCCGGGACAGCAGGCGCTTGGCGCGATGGAACTGGTGGCGCACCGAGTGATCGACCTTGGCCAGCTCCTGCTTCACCAGCGGGCCGATCACCAGCTTGCGGTACTGGGCCATGATCTGGAACCGGTTGTTGAGGATGGCCATGGCAGTGTCCATGTCCAGGTGGCCCTTGCCTTCGACCCGGTGGGCGATAGGCGCTACACGCTGGACCTTGGCCAGGCGCAGGAAACTGAAGACCTTGATCCAGGCCCAGCCCATGTCGAACTCCCACTTCTTCACCGAGAGCTTGGCCGAATTGGGGTAGGTGTGATGGTTGTTATGCAGTTCTTCGCCGCCGACGATGATGCCCCAGGGCACCAGGTTGGTGGCGGCGTCGCGGCATTCGAAGTTGCGGTAGCCGACGGCGTGGCCCAGGCCGTTGATCACGCCGGCGGCCCAGAATGGAATCCACATCATCTGGATCGCCCAGATGGTGATGCCGATGGTGCCGAACAGCAGCAGGTCGATGACCGCCATCAGCGCGATACCGCCCAGCTTGTAGCGGCTGTAGAGGTTGCGCTCGATCCAGTCTTCCGGGCAGTTCTTGCCGTAGATGCGCAGGGTTTCCGGGTTCTTGGCCTCTTCGCGATACAGCTCGGCGCCCTTGCGCAGCACCGTGGACAGGCCCTTGATCACCGGGCTGTGGGGGTCGTCGACGGTCTCGCACTTGGCGTGGTGCTTGCGGTGGATGGCGGTCCACTCGCGGGTGTTCTGCGCCGTGGTCAGCCACAGCCAGAAGCGGAAGAAGTGTTTCAGGCCGGCGTTGAGTTCCAGGGAACGGTGCGCGGAATAGCGATGCAGATAGATCGTGACCGCAACGATGGTCACGTGGGTCATCAACAGAGTGACTGCCACCAGTTGCCAGGCGGACAAGCCAAGTAAACCTTCGTACCACATAGGCGATAAGGCCCTCGATAAAGAAAAAAACAGCCCAGGCATTATCACCAAGCCCGCGGAGAAAACCAGTCGCCCTTTCAGATAAGAGTGGCGGCATGTTTCTTCCTCTATAATCCCGAACTTTTCGTGTGGAAATAGACGGACTTATGTCGGTTTCTTATCGCAATGGCTTGCGTGCCGCGCTGCTCTATCTGCTGCTGTCCCTGATCTGGCTGCAGTTCAGTGGTTATTTACTGAGCAGTTTCTTCGATGAATTTGCCGACCAGGCCTACTGGCACGAGGTCAGTGGCTACGCCTGGGCACTGGTCAGCGCGGTGCTGATCTTCTTTGCCCGGGCCCGCCTGTTGCGAGTCATGGGCGCCGACCGCTGGTTGCGCCATCAGCAGAAGGATCGCGAGCGCCTGCGCCAGGCGGCGGCAGTGTTCGACTGCACCCGCGAGGGCGTGCTGGTCAGCGACACCCAGGGCCAGATCGTCCACGTCAATCGCGCCTTCATCGAGATCACCGGCTACCAGCGCGAAGAAGTGCTGGGTCGCCAGCCGAGCCTGTTCAAGTCCGGCCACCATTCGCCGGACTTCTACAAGGCGATGTTCGACTCGCTGCAGAAAACCGGCGAATGGAGCGGCGAAATCTGGAATCGACGCAAGAGCGGCGAGATCTACCCGCAATGGCAGAGCATTCGCGCGATCCGCGATGAGCAGGGCGAGCTCACCCACTATGTCGCGGTGTTCTCCGACATCAGTGCAATCAAGGATTCCGAGCACGAACTGGCCCACCTGGCCCACCACGACCCCTTGACCGACCTGCCCAACCGCCTGCTGTTCACCGATCGTGCCGAACAGGCCCTGGCCTCGGCGCAGATCCATAAGCGCGGCTGCGCGATGCTGATGATCGACCTGGATCATTTCAAGATGATCAACGACAGCCTCGGCCACAACGTCGGCGACCAGTTGCTCAAGGCCGTGGGCGAGCGCCTGGGGGGCATGTTCGGCCCGGGCATGACCCTGGCGCGTCTGGGAGGCGACGAGTTCGCAGTGCTGGCCGAAAGCTGCCCGCAACTGGTGCAGGCCGCGGCCCTGGCGCAGCGCATCATCGACGGCCTCAAGGAGCCCTTCCAGCTGGGTGAACAGCAGGTGGTGATCAACGCCAGCATCGGCATCAGTCTGTTCCCCAGTGACGCCCTGAGCGCCAGCCAGCTGCTGCGCAACGCCGATGCGGCGCTGTTCAAGGCCAAGAGCGCCGGGCGCAACGGCTATGCCCTGTACACCGAGGAACTCACCGCCCATGCCCAGCAACGGGTGGAGATTGCCTTCGAACTGCGCCGGGCCCTGGAGCAGCAGGAGCTGCGGGTCTACTACCAGCCGGTGCACGATCTCAAGAACAGTCGCCTGATCGGCGTCGAGGCCCTGGTGCGTTGGGAGCATCCGCAACGCGGCCTGGTGTCCCCGGCGGAGTTCATTCCGATTGCCGAACGCACCGGGATGATTGCCGAGATCGACGCCTGGGTCATGCAGCAGGCCTGCCGGCAGATGTGCCAATGGCAGGCTGAAGGTGTGGTGCTGTCGTTTGTCGCGGTGAACGTATCGACCCGTCTGTTCGCGCGCAGCGAGCTCTATCAGCAGGTGGCCCAGGTGCTGCACGACACCGGCCTGGACCCGGCCTACCTGGAACTGGAGGTCACCGAAAGCGCGGTCATGGACGATCCCGAGGTGGCGCTGGAGCAGATGCACCGTCTGCGTGAACTGGGCATTCGCCTGGCCATCGATGACTTCGGTACCGGCTACTCGTCCTTGCTGCGCCTCAAGCGCCTGCCGGTACAGAAGCTCAAGATCGACCAGGGTTTTGTCGCCGGCCTGCCGTTCGATGAAGACGATGCGGCGATCTCTCGGGTGATCATCGCCCTGGCCCAGAGCATGGGCATGCAGGTTCACGCCGAGGGTATCGAGCAAGCGGAGCAGGCGCGGTTCCTGCTCGAACACGACTGTGACCTGGGCCAGGGCTACTGGTTCGGCCGGCCGGTGCCGGCGGAGCAGCTCGACTGGAGCAATGCCCCCGCCATCCGCTGATACCCCTGTAGCCGCTGCCGCAGGCTGCGAACGAGCTGGGCGCCACTCCGACACAGCGGTTGCGGCGATGTCAGGACGTCAAGGGGTCCTCTATGGATCGCCAGGCAAGGCCCTGCGGGCCTTGTCGCAGCCTCGCGAAAGCTCGGCAGCGGCTACAGGATCGAATGCGCCATGGCCAGGGGAGTTCCCAGGCCCAGCCCGGACGGGCGCGCCGACCAAACGGCCTCCACCAACCCTTGTAGCCGCTGCTGAGCCTGCGAAGCTGCGAACGACCGCAACGCGGGCGCAAATGTTGTAGACCGCTGAAGGCCTGACGGCCTTGTCGCAGCCTCGCAGGCTCGGCAGCGGCTACAGGGGGCTAAGCTGCTGTCAGGTCGAATAATTTTTCTGGTTATATAAACATTCTTAAACAGTATTTTTAAGAATATCCGCGCCTATCTACTATTGCTCCCACGCCGCAAGCAGTGCCGCCACTGCCAGGCACCTTTCACTCAGGAGCAGCACCATGAGCGCATCTCTACGTAGCGTTGACGGCCAGGACGAAGCAACCATCTTGCGGGAAATTCAAAGCGCCCTGCGCGACCTGCGCTTTGGCGCGGTGGAAATCACCGTGCACAACGCCCAGGTCGTGCAGATCGAACGCAAGGAAAAATTCCGCCTGCAACAGCCCGGCAACAAACCCAGCTGACTGCAGCGCAGTCGAAGACCGCATCACCCTCTCGTGATCGAGAGGCCCGACTGGACAACCGGAGGGCGTCATCCATGACCCCCAGTCTGAACCCCAGCATTCGCCCACGAATGCGGGCCTGATTCGCCATAAGAAAAATGCCAGCACTTTAAAAAATTTCGGGAGCTCCATCATGTCGTCGATTCGCCGTTATGCCCTGGCCGCCCTCGCCAGCGCCGTTTTTGCCGGTTCCGCCGTTGCCAAGGATTACGAGCTGCTCAACGTGTCCTACGACCCGACCCGCGAGCTGTACCAGGACTACAACGCCGAGTTCACAAGCTTCTGGAAGCAATCGCATCCCGGCGACAACGTGAAGATCCAGCAATCCCATGGTGGTTCCGGCAAACAGGGCCGGGCGGTGATCGACGGCCTGCGCGCCGACGTGGTGACCCTGGCCCTGGCCGGTGACATCGACGAAATCGCCAAGCTTGGCAAGACCCTGCCGGCGGACTGGCAAAAACGCCTGCCCGACGCCAGCACGCCCTACACTTCGACCATCGTGTTCCTGGTGCGCAAGGGCAATCCCAAGGGCATCAAGGACTGGGGCGACCTGATCAAGAAAGACGTCTCGGTGATCACCCCCAACCCGAAAACCTCCGGTGGTGCGCGCTGGAACTTCCTCGCTGCCTGGGCCTATGGCCTGAAGGCAGGTGGTAGTGAGGCCAAGGCCCAGGAATACGTCAAGGAGCTGTTCAAGCACGTACCGGTGCTGGACACCGGCGCTCGCGGCTCGACCATCACCTTTGTCAACAACGGTCAGGGCGACGTGCTGCTGGCCTGGGAAAACGAAGCCTTCCTGGCCCTCAAGGAAGACGGCGGCGCCGACAAATTCGACATCGTCGTGCCTTCGCTGTCGATCCTCGCCGAGCCGCCAGTGGCGGTGGTGGACAAGAACGCCGAGAAGAAAGGCAACACCGAGATCGCCGAGGCCTACCTCAAGCACCTGTACAGCCCGGCCGGCCAGGAAATCGCCGCGAAGAACTTCTACCGTCCGCGAGACAAGGACGTCGCCGCCAAATACGCCCAGCAGTTCCCCAAACTTGACCTGGTGACTATCGACAAGGACTTCGGCGGCTGGAAGACTGCGCAACCGAAATTCTTCAACGACGGTGGTGTGTTCGACCAGATCTACACGGCCCAGTAAACCTGTTGTAGGAGCTGGCTTGCCAGCGAAGGCGCCCTCAAGGGCCACACCAGGCTGCAGGCCCCTTGGCCGGCAAGCCGGCTCCTACCAGGTAGAGCCCGCATTCAGTTGCGGGCTTTGCGTATCCGCTCCGTTAACCAAGGACTTTTATGTCGCGTCGTATCTCCCCCGTCATACCCGGCTTCGGGCTGACGCTGGGCTACACCTTGGTGTACCTCAGCCTGATTGTGCTCATCCCCCTGGCGGCGATGTTCGTGCATGCCGCGCAACTCACCTGGGAACAGTTCTGGGCGATCATTTCGGCGCCACGGGTGCTCGCCGCGCTCAAGCTGAGCTTCGGTACCGCGCTGTATGCGGCCATGATCAACGGCGTCATCGGCACCCTGCTGGCCTGGGTCCTGGTGCGCTACAGCTTCCCCGGACGCAAGGTCATCGATGCCATGATCGACCTGCCGTTCGCCCTGCCCACCGCCGTGGCCGGCATTGCCCTGACCGCGCTCTACGCGCCCACCGGCCTGGTGGGCCAGTTCGCCACCGACCTGGGCTTCAAGATCGCCTACACGCCCCTGGGCATCACCCTGGCGCTGACCTTCGTCACCCTGCCATTTGTGGTGCGCACGGTGCAGCCGGTGCTGGCGGACATTCCCCGTGAAGTGGAAGAGGCCGCCGCCTGCCTGGGCGCCAAGCCCTGGCAGGTGTTCCGCCACATCCTGGTGCCGGCCTTGCTGCCGGCCTGGCTCACCGGCTTTGCCCTGGCCTTCGCCCGGGGCGTTGGCGAGTACGGCTCGGTGATCTTCATCGCCGGCAACATGCCGATGAAGACCGAAATCCTGCCCCTGCTGATCATGGTCAAGCTCGACCAGTACGATTACACCGGCGCCACTTCCATCGGCGTGCTGATGCTGGTGGTTTCCTTCATCCTGTTGCTGCTGATCAACCTGCTGCAGCGGCGCATCGAACGTCCATAAGGAGGCGCGACTCATGTCTCAATCGTCTATCGCCGCCTCGTCGGCCAACGCCGCCCGCCGTGGCAGCGCCACCTCGCGGCGGGTGCTGATTGGCCTCGGCTGGCTGATCTTTGCCCTGTTTTTGCTGCTGCCGTTGTTCATCGTGGTGTCCCAGGGCCTGAAGCTGGGCATCGGTGCGTTCTTTGAAGCGATCTTCGAGCCCGATGCCTTGTCGGCGCTGAAACTCACGGTGATCGCGGTGCTGATCTCGGTGCCCCTGAACCTGGTGTTCGGGGTCAGCGCCGCCTGGTGCGTGAGCAAGTACTCGTTCCGTGGCAAGAGCATCCTGGTGACCCTGATCGACCTGCCGTTCTCGGTGTCGCCGGTGATCGCCGGCCTGGTCTACGTGCTGATGTTCGGCGCCCAGGGCCTGTTCGGCCCGTGGCTTTCGGATCACGACATCCAGATCGTCTTCGCCTTGCCGGGCATCGTCCTGGCCACCATCTTCGTCACCGTGCCCTTCGTCGCCCGGGAACTGATCCCGCTGATGCAGGAGCAGGGCACCCAGGAAGAGGAAGCCGCCAGGTTGCTGGGGGCCAATGGCTGGCAGATGTTCTGGCACGTCACCGTGCCCAATATCAAATGGGGCCTGATCTATGGCGTGGTGCTCTGTACCGCCCGGGCCATGGGCGAATTCGGCGCGGTGTCGGTGGTGTCCGGGCACATTCGCGGGGTCACCAACACCCTGCCGCTGCACGTGGAAATCCTCTACAACGAGTACAACCACGTGGCCGCGTTTGCCGTCGCCAGCCTGTTGCTGATCCTTGCGTTGTTCATCCTGCTGCTCAAGCAGTGGAGCGAATCCCGAATCAACCGCCTGCGCGCCAGCGCCGCGGAGGAATAAGTCATGTCGATCGAAGTCCGTAACGTCAGCAAGAACTTCAACGCCTTCAAGGCCCTCAACAGCATCAACCTGGATATCCACAGCGGCGAGCTGGTGGCCCTGCTGGGCCCGTCCGGCTGCGGCAAGACCACCCTGCTGCGGATCATCGCCGGCCTGGAAACGCCGGACGACGGCAGCATCGTGTTCCACGGCGAGGACGTTTCCGGCCACGACGTGCGCGATCGCAACGTCGGTTTCGTGTTCCAGCACTACGCCCTGTTCCGCCACATGAGCGTGTTCGACAACGTCGCCTTCGGCCTGCGCATGAAGCCCAAGCACCAGCGTCCCAGCGAGAGCAAGATCGCCGAGAAGGTCCATGAGCTGCTGAACATGGTGCAGCTGGACTGGCTCGCCGACCGCTACCCGGAGCAGCTGTCCGGCGGCCAGCGCCAGCGTATCGCCCTGGCCCGCGCCCTGGCGGTGGAGCCCAAGGTGCTGCTGCTGGACGAGCCCTTCGGCGCCCTCGACGCCAAGGTGCGCAAGGAGCTGCGGCGCTGGCTGGCGCGGCTGCACGAAGACATCAACCTGACTTCGGTGTTCGTTACCCACGACCAGGAAGAAGCCATGGAAGTGGCGGACCGCATCGTGGTGATGAACAAGGGTGTGATCGAGCAGATCGGCTCCCCGGGGGACGTCTACGAGAACCCGGCCAGCGACTTCGTCTACCACTTCCTGGGTGACTCCAACCGCCTGCACTTGGGGGAGGACAACCACGTGCTGTTCCGCCCTCACGAAGTGTCGCTGTCGCGTTCGGAACTGGAAGACCATCACGCCGCCGAAGTGCGCGACATCCGTCCCCTGGGCGCCACCACCCGGGTCACCCTCAAGGTCGAAGGCCAGAGCGAACTGATCGAGGCCGAAGTGGTGAAAGACCACGACAGCCTGATCGGCCTGGCCCGTGGCGAGACGCTGTTCTTCAAGCCCAAGGTCTGGCAGAAGCACAGCAGCCTCTAGGGCGGTGCAGGCGCACGCCTGCCGACCCGAACAGCCCTCGGACCTTCGCCCGGTCCGGGGGCTTTTTCGTTTGCGTGCGGGCCCCCGGGGCGGCTTGCCGCCGGGTGCTTCAAACCATGGCTTTCTTCTGACGCAGGGCCACCGGGCCCGAACGCTGCTCGATGGCCTGTTTCAAGTCATGGCGCAGTCCCAGCAGGAACGCCAGTTCGGCCACCACGAACAGCGGGCCGACGATCAAGCCCGACAGATCATCGACAAAGGCCGGCTTGCGGCCTTCGTAGTAATGGCCGATGAACTGGATCACCCAACCGATCACGAACAGGCCCAGGCCGCAGCTCAACCAGAGTCCGGTGCTTTGCGCCGCCAGTACCTGACCGGCCCACACCGAGAGCCCCATCAGCACACTCATCAACACGCCCAGGCGCAACTCCAGGCGCAGGTAGAACAGCGCCGAGGCCAGGGCCAGCAGCACGGCCGGCGACAGCACGATGCCCGCCAGCGGCCAGGCGGGACGGGACAGCAGCACCGCCACCGCCAGAACGATCATGGGAATGCCGATAAAGTGGCTGGCGATATTGCGCGGGTCGCGGTGGTAGGCGGCGTATTGACTCAGATGATCAACGAGGCTTTTCATTGTTGTTCCTCCGTTAGGGTGGCCCGATCATGCCCGGCCGCCGATCACGGCACTGTCAGCTAGGCGACAATCACGCCGATGCCTTGAGGAAAAAACCTGTTCATGGACATGCAGCCATGGCGTGACTGCCTGATGACCGGCCAGTGGTTCAGCCACCTGCCGGATTCCTTACAGAATAGTTTGCTCGGCGGTGCCCGCCTGCGCCGCTTGGCGCCGGGGCAATGCCTGTTTCTGCGCGGCGATCCGCCCTGCGGCTTGTACGCGGTGCTGGAAGGGACGGTGCGGGTGGGAGCCGTCAGCGAGCAGGGCAAGGAAGCCTTGCTCAGCCTGATGCAAGCGCCGCACTGGTTTGGCGAGATCTGCCTGTTCGACGGCCAGCCGCGCACCCACGATGCCTACGCCGAGGGTGCCTGCACCCTGCTTCAGGTGCCGCAGTCGAGCTTGTTGCAACTGTTGGAGCAACAGCCGCAGTACTGGCGCCAGTTCGCGCTGTTGATGAGCCACAAACTGCGCCTGGCCTTCATCAACCTGGAACAACTGAGCCTGATGCCGGCGCCGGCGCGGGTGGCCAGTCGCCTGCTGGCGATGGCCGGCGGCTACGGCGAAGTCAGCCAAAGTCGCAGCCTGCTGCAACTGCCCCAGGAGCAACTGGCGCTGATGCTCTCGCTGTCCCGCCAGACCACCAACCAGATCCTCAAGGACCTGCAGCACCAGGGCATCCTGCGCTTGAGCTACGGCGAGATCGAAATCCTCGACACCGAGCGCCTGCGCGCCCTGGCCGGCCTGTAGGCGCTGGCTTGCCAGCGAAGGAGCCCGCAAGACCGCCCTCGTAAGCAGCGGGTTCCTACGAACCGCGATAGGTCGAGAAGCCATATGGACTGAGCAACAACGGAATGTGGTAGTGCTGCTCGGTCTGCTTGACCTCGAAGATCACCGGAATCTCCGGGAAGAAGGTGTCACGCTTGGCCTGCTTGAAGTATTCGCCGGTCTTGAACACCACCCGGTATTCACCCGCCGTCAGCGCCTGGCCAGCGGGAAACAGCTCACTGATCCGCCCCTGCTCGTTGGTCACGCCGCTGGACAGGGCTTTCCAGTCCTGGCCCACATGCTGCTCCAGGGTCACCTTGACTCCTGGCGAGGGCAGGCCGTTCTCCAGGTTCAGCACATGCACGCTCAAGGGATTGCCCGCCGCCAGGGCCAGGCTCGACAGACCGCAGAGGCCGATGGCCGCTAGGCTATTACGCAAAATATTCATGTCCCACTCCTTTCTCGATTGAACAAACAACAGACTCTGTAGCCGCTGCCGAGCCCGCGAGGCTGCGCATTAGCACAACGCGGGCGCGGCTCTCCCGTTCACTGACGTCCGGCCTCGGCCGCCAACCCCACCCGCTGTGCCGCCTGTAACGCGCACGCCTCGTCCTGCGCCGCGCCGCCCGCACCGGCAATGCCCATCGCGCCCACCAGCTGGTTGTCGGCAAACAAGGGAATGCCGCCGCCGAGCAACAGCAGCTCCGGCAAGGTGTTGAGGTTGGCCGCCTCGGGGTTGTTGCGCGCCCGCTCTGCGAACAGCCGGGTAGGGGTCTTGGTGGACAGCGCGGTATACGCCTTGCGCTGGCTGGCGAGGGTGTTGTGCGGACCTACGCCATCGGCGCGCAGGGTCACCAACAGGTTGCCGCCACGGTCCAGCACCGACACCACGGCGGTGCATTGGGCCAGGCTGGCGTCGGCCAACTGACGGGCGATGGCCAGGTCCAGCTCTGCGTGACGCGCAAGCTCCGGGGCCGCCAGGGCAGTGCCGGCAAGGCCAAGACCAACGCTTAGAACGAGGGTTTTGCAGATCATGGGAAGGCTCCTGAAAGACAGGCCGCCACCTTACCCAGCGGTGCTCGTCAGAACCTCGTCATTTGGATTACAAGTTTGTAATGGGCAAGCGCGCGTCGGGCGCCTAGCCTGTGCCGATCATTTCCGAGGTGCACCATGCGTTTGCTGGTAGTTGAAGACGAAGCCAAGACCGCGAATTTTCTGGCCAAGGGGCTGGGAGAGTCCGGATTCGCCGTGGACGTGGCCCTGAATGGCCTGGACGGGCGCCATTTCATCGAGCAGCAGGAATACGACCTGATCATCCTCGACGTGATGCTCCCCGGCCTCAACGGTTGGCAGTTGCTGCAGTTGATCCGCCAGCGCGGCGCCACGCCGGTGCTGTTCCTCACCGCCAAGGACGCCATCGAAGACCGGGTTCGTGGCCTGGAGCTGGGCGCCGACGACTACCTGCTCAAGCCCTTTGCCTTCGCCGAACTGCTGGCCCGGGTCCGCACCCTGCTGCGCCGCGGGCCGCTGCGCGAGGCTGAATCCTTCAGCATCGCTGACCTGGAGATCGACGTGCTGCGCCGTCGGGTCAGCCGCGGTGGCCAGCGCATCGCCCTGACCAACAAGGAGTTCGCCCTGTTGCACCTGTTGGCCAGCCGTCAGGGCGAAGTGCTGTCGCGGACCCTGATTGCCTCCCAGGTGTGGAACCTGAATTTCGACAGCGACACCAACATGGTGGAAGTGGCGGTGCGCCGGTTGCGGGCCAAGGTCGACGATCCCTACATGCCCAAGCTGATCCACACCGTGCGTGGCGTCGGCTACCAGCTGGAAGCCCCGGATGAAGCGCTCTAGTTCCATCGCCTGGCGGCTGGCCCTGGCCTTTGCCGCGGTCTGCGCCCTGGTGCTCAGCGTGATCGGGGTGTTCCTCTACCGCTCCCTGGCCGAGGAAATCGCCTACCGCGACGACCTTGCCCTGTTGGGACGTCTGGAACAGGTGCGCGCCCTGCTGCAGGACAGCGACAGCCTGGACGCCCTGCAAGCCCGGCCCCGGCTGTACCAGAACATGCTGGGCAACCAGGAAAGCCTGCTGCTGGTGCTGCGGGCCGATGGCTCGACGGTGATCGGCATCAACCCCCGGCAACAGCGCTTGCCCGAGTTGCTGCCGATTGCCCGTGAGCAGCGCCCGCAACGCCGCGACATCCTCCTCTGGCCGGGCAGCGACCAGATTCCGCTGGCCCTGCTGGCGGGGCAGGCCAGCGGCCCCAAGGGCGAGGCCCTGACGGTGATTGCCGGGAAGGTGCTCAGCGAGCGCGAGCAGATGCTCGCCAGCTACCGCCTGCGCCTGTACCTGGCGGTAGGCCTGGGGGCCTTGCTGGCCTTCGCCCTGGGCTTGCTGTTATTGCGTCGGGGCTTGCAGCCGCTGCGCCAGCTCAGCGAGTCGGTGCGCGAGATCGATCTGCGCAGCCTCGACCGGCGCCTGCAGACCACCGGCATCCCGGCCGAATTCCACGAGCCGGTGCAAGCCTTGAACGCCATGCTGGCGCGCCTGGAAGAGAGCTTTCAGCGCTTGTCGCAGTTCTCCGCCGACCTGGCCCATGAAATCCGCACGCCGTTGCACAACCTGTTGGGCAGCAACGGCCTGGCCCTGAACCAGCCGCGTAGCGCCGCGGAGTACCAGGAAGTGCTGGCCTCCAACATGGAGGAGTTCGAGCGCCTGGGACGCATGGCCGAGAACCTGCTGTTCCTGGCCCGGGCCGAGCAGGCCGATGCGGCGCTGGACCGCCAGCTGCTGTCACTCTCGGGCGTCGGCGCGCAGTTGTGCGACTACTTCGAAGCCCTGGCCGATGACCGGCAAATCCGTCTGGAGAACGGTTTTTACGGCGAGCTGCTGGCCGATCAGCAACTGCTGCAAAGGGCCCTCGGCAACCTCCTGGCCAACGCCGTGCGCCACGCCGACGCGGATTCGCTGATCCGCCTGCGGCGCCGCGACGAAGCGGGCTGGTGCTGGCTGCAGGTGCACAACCAGGGCCCGGCGATTGCCCCTGAGCATCTGCCTCGGTTGTTCGACCGCTTCTACCGGGTTGACCCCTCCCGCGCCGAACCGGGGGATTCCGGCGGCCTGGGCCTGGCCATCGTGCGCTCGATCATGCTGCTGCATGGCGGTCAGGTGCGGGTGACCAGTGATGCCCAGGCCACGGTGTTCGAACTGGGTTTTGCGGTTCTTTAACGGTGACCGGATCAACGGGTCAGGCTGCGCGCCACACCGGTTTTCCAGGCCTCGCTCATGGCCTCGGCCATGCCCTTGAAGGTGGGATGTGCCGCGCTATAGACCTGCATCTCGCCCATCGCCTGCGCCATGCCGTGCTCGACCTGTTGCAACAGTTCATGGCTGCGGCCTTCGCTGAGGTTGCAGGCCGTGCGGGCGAAGCGCAGCAGCGCCTGGCGTTTGGGCCAGGCCTTGGAGCCTCCCAGCAATAGCGCCAGGCTGTCCGCCTTGATGTAGACCGACGTGGTCACCAGATCAAAGGCCGGTGCCAGGCTGATGGGGGCTTCCACATCCGTGTCGGGGTACAGCACGCCGAAGTTCTTCAGATGGGCATCGCCATTTCTCAGTCCGGCCGACAACGCCACGATCTTGAAGAATGACTCCAGGGCCCGGTTCAGTAGGTGTGGGGAGACAAAGGCCTTGATCTGTTTCGCCGCGCCTTCGTAGGAGCCGTCGTACTTGGCTTTCGCCGGCCAGGCGTTGAGCACGCAGAAATCCTCGAAACCCAGGTAGCCCTGGGCGCTCAGGTCGAAACGTTTGACCACCAGGAACTGGCCATTCTGGCTGAGTTCGATCTCCGGCACCGGCAGGCCTGCATGCAGCGCCGCACGCATGCAGAAGAATTCGTTGGCGGCCAGGTGGGGGTATTGATCTGCGCGGAAAGCCTTCACCAAATGAGTGGCGCCGCGATGGGTCAGGCGTTCGACGCTGTTGCTGCTGTCGCGGATCAGGACTTTGGGCTGCACCCCGGAAACGCCTGAATACTGGCCATAGGTCGCCAATAGATCCTCGAACAGTCCCTCGGCACCGTCATGCACCAACAGGTCCTCCAGGCTGGTTTCCGGCAGGGGCGCCTGGGGTGATTGCGTTGTGCTGATGGCCACCCGACCCAGTTGGTACGGCCCCACGATCGATAGCAGAGCGAAGTCGTCGAAACCGCGCACCGCCTTGCTGAAACGGCGCAGCAGTTCATCACGCAGCGAACCTTCCGGCAGGTGCATATCGAACACCGGTGGCAGGCCTCGATCCCAGCCATAGCTCGCCAGGCGTGGCGGCATGGTCAGCGAGACCGCGTCGCGGGGTGAGGTGTTGTCGTTGTAGGTGAAAACCGAGTCCGCCTGCGCCTGGCCACGGCCGAGAGTGCCCACCGCCATGCCGGCCACACGGATGTGCAGCCGCTGTTGCTCAGTCATGGAAATGCGCCTGTTTCAGGCTGTCCAGGGTCGGGCGTTGCCGGGGGCGGGGCACGGCGCTGAGCTCGTAGCCAAAACCATTGAGAATGGCTTCGACCTTGCGCAAGCCGATTTCGGTAATGGTGTTGTTTTCAATCCCCGAGATGGTGGCGCGGCTCATGCCGTATTGTGCTGCCAGTGCCTGCTGCGAGAGCTTGCGCTCTTTGCGCAGGGTCCGGATCAGTTGTCCAAGGCTTTCCATGGGGTTTATTCCGCATTGTATGCAATGCATTTTTACTGAAAATTATTTAATGCATCCTATTTGATGCATTGTGCAGTGTAGATCGGCAGAGCCTTTTTCGCGGGTTTTTTTACTGGTGGAGGTTGCACCCGTCGCTGCACCTGTAGGAACCGGCTGGCCGGCGCAGGGGCTCAACGCAAACCGTCGCGAAATTGCCCCGGGGTCATCCCGGTCCAGCGCTTGAACGCCCGGCTGAAGCTGCTGGCATCGGCAAAGCCCAGCAGGTAGCTGATTTCGCTCAGGGAGCATTCCAGGTCCCGCAGGTGCAGCAGGGCGAGGTTCTCCCGGCATTCGTTGAGCAGGGTGTCGAAGCGCGTGCCTTCATCCGCCAGGTGCCGTTGCAGGCTGCGCAGGCTCAGGTGCAGGGCCTGGGCGACGCGTTCCGCGGAGGGTTCGCCTTCCGGCAATTGGGCTTCGATCACGCCGCGCACCTTGCGCTCCCAGGTCAGCGGCCGCAGTTGCAACAGGGTGCGCTTGAGCACCGCTTCGTTGTGCTCGGCCAGTTCCGGGTTGGCGTCGTCCAGGTGGCTGTCGAAATCGTGCAGGCCGAATTCCAGGCAGTCATCGGCTGCGGCAAATTGCACCGGGCAACGAAACACCTTGTGCCATTGGCTGGGGTCTTCCGGGGCGGGGCGCCGCAGTTGCACGGCGAGTGGCGCGTAGTCGCGACCCAGGCGGTTGCGGCAGGTGCGCACGTAGATCGCGGCAAAGGCGTCGATGGCCTCGAAGGCCGGTTGCGGCGAGCCTTCGGGCACCTTGAGGAAGAACCGGTAGCGGTCCGCTTCCCGGGTCAGGGCCAGTTCCAGGGCGTCGCTGACCACCTGGTGATAACGCACGATGCGCTCGAAGACTTCCCGCAGGCTGCCGCTGGCCACCAGGGCGTAGCCCAGGGCATGGAAGGTGGTGGGGCTGACAAAGCGCGACACCCGCAGGCCAATGGCCGGGTCGCCGCTGGCCTGCACGGCGAGATGCCACAGGCGGGTGGTGGCCGACAGCGGGTAGCGGGCGTTGGGGTCGTCCATCAATTGCGGGTCGAGTCCGGCCTCGCGGCACAGCGCGCCGCTGTCGAGGTCGAGGGCGTCCAGTTGCTTGCGCAAGGCGCGGGTCCAGCTGGCAAGGGAAGTGGCTTCGGTCATGCGATTGGCGCGTCCGGTCAACAGGTTGGCGTTTACGGCTAGCGCCCGGAGCCGGGGCTCGGGGCAGGATGCACACATCACTGACCAGAGAATGGAATCATGCAAGGTATTTGCGCAAGCCCCGAGCGGATGAACGCACAACAGCGAGCGGCGCACGTTCGCCAGGTGGTCCTGGCCCGGGGCGATGAACTGCGCCGGCGCTTTCCCTTGCTGCGGCACCAGGACGCCCTGGGCGCAGGGATTTTGCTATTTGCCCTGTCCGGGATGCTGGGGTCAGCGGCGCTCTATGTCGGTGGCTACCTGACTTGGTGGGCGTGCCTGCTGCTCAACGCGTTCTTCGCGTCCCTGACCCACGAGCTGGAACACGACCTGATCCACAGCATGTACTTTCGCAAGCAGCGCCTGCCCCACAACCTGATGCTGGCGCTGGTCTGGCTGGCGCGGCCGAGCACCATCAACCCCTGGGTGCGGCGTCATCTGCACCTCAATCACCACAAGGTGTCCGGCAGCGAGAGCGATATCGAAGAGCGCGCCATCACCAACGGCGAACCCTGGGGCATCGCCCGCCTGCTGATGGTCGGCGACAACATGATGGCGGCCTTCATCCGCCTGCTGCGGGCGCCGGGGGCCAAGCACAAGCTGCGCATCCTCAGCCGTACCCTGGCGGTGTACGCGCCGCTGGCCCTGCTGCACTGGGGCGCCTGGTACCTGTTCCTCGGTTTTCATGGGGCCAATGGCGTCGCCGCGTGGCTCGGCAGCCCGATCCAGTGGTCACCGGACACCCTGGCGCTGATGCACGGCATCGATATCGCCGTGGTGGTGATCATCGGCCCCAACGTGCTGCGCACCTTCTGCCTGCACTTCGTCAGCTCCAACATGCACTACTACGGCGATATCGAACCGGGCAACGTGATCCAGCAGACCCAGGTGCTCAACCCCTGGTGGATGTGGCCGCTGCAGGCCTTCTGCTGCAACTTCGGCAGCACCCACGGCATCCACCATTTCGTGGTCAAGGAACCCTTCTACATCCGCCAGCTGACGGCGCCGGTGGCACACAAGGTGATGGCCGAGATGGGCGTGCGCTTCAACGATTTCGGCACCTTTGCCCGGGCCAACCGCTTTCATCCCGTGGAGCAGGTGGCGATGCAACCTGCGCGTAACGCCCGGGTTTGAGGGGGCGGACTGTCTTTCTGGTTAAATATCCAAGGACCGATAACGTTAAGCCAAGGTCATGCGGCGCCGGGAAACGCCCGGAATCCGCGAAGGGGCAACGACAGGGAGACGCTATGAACAGTGCACTAAGGCGATTGATCGCCGTTGCCTTGATGAGTGTGGGCAGCGTGTCGCTGGCCGACTCGGTGGTGGAAGGCCGCGACGAGGCGCTGGCGCTGAGTATCTTGAAGCATCTGGAAGTGAACGGTTTTCGCAATTCCTTAAGGCCGCGGCACTACCCGGACGGCACCACGCTGGGCCAGACGCCCTATCGGATCTACGAGAGGGATGCAGGCGCCGAGGGCACCTACAACGCGACGGACGAAGAACAAAGCTGGGTCTACAGCGTCAGGGTGATGGCGCGGGGGAGCCAGGGCATCACCATCTGTTTTGTCGACCAGAACCTGCACGGTAGCTACCTGGCCGCTTCGCCGTTGCGGGTCGAGAAAAACCGGGCGGGGCATTACGTTGTGGTCAAGGAACTGCCAACAACCCCGGCCTGCCGCATCACCCGAGGCTGAGGCCAGCTCCGACACAGGCCCGCTCTTGCACGGTCCGGTTCAGAGCCAGCTCCTACAAGCTCAATCCGGCTGGAACGGCGATTCGCTGAGGATCACCCCGGTTTCATCCACATAGCGCTGCCATTCCTCCAGCAGCGTGCGCAGTTTTTCCGGTTGGCTCTGGGCCAGGTCGTGAATCTCCCCCGGGTCCTGGCCCAGGTCATACAACTGCCAGGTCGCCGGGCCCACCGGCCCGGGGATGTACACCGCCTTCCACTGGCCCTGGCGAATCGCCCGGCGGCCGAACAGCTCCCAGCCGGTCACCGTGTGCTGGTCATGCACCTGGGCGGTTTCGCCGGAAAGAAAGCCCAGCCAGGACTTGCCCCGCAGTGGCGCCACATCACGCCCGCGCCAGCGCTTGCCGGGGTGGCGCACGCCGGCCAGGTCGAGCAGGGTCGGGGTGATGTCCATCACCGTGCCGAAGCCGTGGCTGATCTGCCCCTTGAGCGGCAGTTGCGGGTAATGCAGCAGCGCCGGCACGCGAATTCCGCCCTGGGTGGTGAAGGCCTTGAACAGCCGCGACGGCGCGGTGGCCGCCTGGGCCCAGGCCGGGCCGTACCAGACGTAGGAGTTGGCCCGGCCGATGTTCTCCAGGCGGTTGTCGTAGTGCTGGTTGAGGTAGGTCAAAAGCTCCGGGCCGAACTTGGGAAAGGCCTCCAGCAGCGCGCCCTCGGCGCCGTTGTCGGACATGAACAGGATCAGGGTGTTGTCCAGTTGCCCCTGCTGGCGCAGGTAATCCACCACCCGGCCGATGTTCCAGTCCATACGCTCGACCATCGCCGCATATACCTCCATGGCCCGCGCCGAAACCTGCCGCTGCTCTTCGCTGAGGGCGTCCCACTCGGCGTTCAGGTTGATCAGCGGATGGGGCTCGACCTCGGCATCGATCAGGCCCAGGGCCTTGAGTTTTTCCAGGCGCTCGCGGCGCAGCACCTCGGGGCCGGCGTCATAGCGGCCGCGGTACTTAGCGACAATCTCCTCGGGGGCCTGCAGCGGCCAGTGGGGCGCCGAGAACGGCAGGTAGGCGAAGAACGGCCGGCTCTGGTCGCGCTCCTTCAGGTATTGCAAAAGCTTGTCGCCGAAGGCGTCGGAGGAATAGAAATCCGCCGGCAGTTCATCGATGAAACGGTCGTCCTCGATGTACAGCGCCGGAGTGGATTTCAGCAGCCCGGGGGTGTGCTCATCGTAGGTGGGCTCGAAGCCGTAGTGATTGGCCGCCCCCGGCAGCAGCGAGAACGAACGCTCAAAGCCCCGGGCATGGGGCGCGCGTTCGGCGGTCAGCCCCAGGTGCCACTTGCCGCTCATCAGGGTCTGGTAGCCGGCTTCGCGCAGCAGCTCCGGCAGGGCCACCACGCGGTCGTTGAGGTAACCCTCGTAGCCCGGCTTGCCGATCAGTTCGGGGGTCAGGGCTTCGGCCATGGTGCCGATCCCGGCGATGTGATGGTCGGTGCCGGTGAGCAGCATGGAGCGGGTCGGCGAGCAGGTCGGGGCGGTGTGGAAATCGGTCAGGCGCAGGCCGTTGAAGGCCAGGGCGTCGAGGTTCGGCGTGGCGATCTCGCCACCGAAGGCGCCGAGGTCGGAGAAGCCCAGGTCGTCGGCCAGGATCACTAGAAAGTTGGGGCGTTGCGGCATCGCGGCACTCCTGTTCAGCAAGCAATGAAGGTCAAGGGCAGGTCGCGGATCTGCACCGGCTGCGGTGCCTGGTAGTGATCATCGCGGGTGAGTTCGTGGAGCAGTTCTTCGCGCAGTTGGTGGAAGTCGAAAGCGCTGCGCTGGCGCGGGTGCGCCAGGGCCACCTCGACCACGCGCTTGATGCGGCCCGGACGCGGCTCCATTACCACCACCCGGTCGGCGAGGAAGATCGCTTCCTCGACATCGTGGGTCACCAGTACCGTGGTGATTTTTGCCCGCTCGCGGATCGCCAGCAGCTCGTCCTGCATCTGCTGGCGGGTCAGGGCATCGAGGGCGCCGAAGGGCTCGTCCAGCAGCAGGATGCGCGGGCTGGCCACCAGCCCACGGGCAATGGCCACCCGCTGCGCCATGCCGCCAGAGAGCTGATGGGGATAGGCCCGGGTAAAGTCCTTGAGCCCTACCAGCTCGATGAAATCGTCGATCCGCCGCTGGCGCTCGGCGGCGCTCAAGGGTTCGTTGACCAGGCCCAGGCCGATGTTCTCGGCCACGGTCAGCCAGGGAAACAGACGGTGCTCCTGGAACACAATGCCGCGTTCACTGCCGATACCGCTGACGGTTTGGCCGTCGACCCGGATCTCGCCGCGAAACTCGGTGTCCAGGCCGATCAGCAGGCGCAGCAGGGTGGACTTGCCGCAGCCGCTGGAACCGACGATGGCGACGAACTCGCCCTCGGCGATGTCCAGGTTGAATTCGCGGATCGCCTCCACCTCGCCACCGGCGACGGGGAAGCTCTTGCCCACGTGATTGAAACTGACCAGGGGTGCGTTCATGCGTGTCTCCAGCGGGT
The DNA here is from genome assembly GCF_017491625.1 of Pseudomonas sp. 50_B. Lineage (NCBI taxonomy): Bacteria > Pseudomonadati > Pseudomonadota > Gammaproteobacteria > Pseudomonadales > Pseudomonadaceae > Pseudomonas > Pseudomonas sp. 50_B. The sequence continues at coordinate 241,167 of NZ_JAFGYX010000006.1, read as the reverse complement.
GGCGCGGGTTTCGAGTTGTTGGCCCAGCAGGTTGAGCAGGGCCCCGGTCAGGCCCACCAGGAGCATGCCGGCCATGATCAGGTCCATGCGCAGCAGTTGCTGGGCGCTGATCATCTGGCTGCCGATGCCGCCATTGGACGGCATGAAATATTCCGCGCCGATGGTGCCCATCCAGGCGTAGATCAGGCTGATGCGCAGGCCGGCGAAAATCCCCGGCGCCGCGCCGGGTAGCACCAGCCGGCGCAGGCGTTGCCAGAGGTTCAGGCGCAGTACCTGGGCGGCCTCCGCCAGTTGTGGTGACAGCTGGGCAACGCTGCGCTGGGTGGCGATGAACAATGGGAAGAAGGCGGCCAGGGCGACGAACACCCACTTGGCCAGTTCCCCCAGGCCGAACCAGGCGGTGAGCAGCGGCACCCAGGCGAAAATGGCGATCTGGCGGATGGCGGCCAGGGTCGGCCCCAGCAGCCGTTCAGCGAGGCGCGACAGCCCCAGCAGCAAGCCCAGGACCAGGCCCAGTCCGCCGCCCAGGGCCAGGCCGCCGAGGGCGCGACCCAGGCTCAGGCCCATGCCTCCCAGCAAGCTGCCGTCCCGCAGGCCGTCGACGGTGGTGCCCAGCACCACCAGCGGGCTCACCAGAATATTGGCGTCCACCCATTGCCCTGCGCTCGCCAGCTGCCACAGGCCCAGCAAGGCCAGGGGCAGCAGCCAGGGTTGCAGGCGCTGCCAGCCCTGATAGCGCGGACCGCGGCGCAGAGCGGCGGTGGCCGGGTGCGGCCAGTGCACCAGGGTGCGATCCAGCCAGCCGATGCCGCGGTCCATGCACACCCCCAGCACGCCGATCACCAGGATGCAGACGAAGACGATATCCAGCATGAACAGTTGCCGCGCCCAGACCATCAGGTAACCGATGCCTTCGCTGGAGGCCAGCAGCTCCACCGCCAGCAACGAAGTCCAGCCGGTGGCCAGGGCCAGGCGTACCCCGGCCATGAAGGCCGGCAGCGCGGCGGGCAGCACCAGGCGGCGGATCAGCAAGGCTGGGGGCAGGCGCAGCACCGTGGCGGCCTCCTGCAGTCTGGGCTGGGCGTCGCGCACGCCCACCAGCGTATGCAAGGTCACCGGCACCACCACGGCCTTGACCAGCACCACCAGCTTGAGCACTTCGCCGATGCCGAAAAACACCATGAACAGGGGAATCCAGGCCAGGGTCGGAATCTGCGCCAGGGCGCCGAAGGTGGGGTACACCAGACGCTCCAGGCGCCGGCTAAAGCCCAGGGCGCCCCCCAACAGGGCACCGGCGGCGATGCCGGCCAGCAAGCCCCAGAACAGCCGTTGCAGGCTGATCGCCAGGTGGCTCCACAGCTCGCCGCGGCCCAGCTCCAGGGCGCTGCTCCAGACCAGGGCCGGGGCCGGCAGGATCTGTTCGCTCATCCACAGGTTGCGGCTGGCCAGCCACCACAGGACGAACAGGCTCAGGGGCAGCAGCCAGGGCAGCAGGCGCTGATGGATTGCGGGCCAGCCCGGGCGTCCGGTGGACGGTGCCGCCAGGGGCAGGCTGAGCAGGGAAACACGGGCCATGGATGACCTCCGTCGTCGGGTGCTGCATGGCGTGGGTCGATGCCGTAGGCGCTGGCTTGTCAGCGAATAAGGGCTGGCGGGCCTCTTCACCGGCAAGCCGGCTCCTACCTGTTATGCATTTGTGATCTATTAATGTTCTTATCGATTCTATTAAGAGATAAGAAAGGCCATTTAAGGCTTCTGGCCGACACGCATCCAATGCATTTGAAGAATATTTTTCATGCATTTCATGCATGTTCCCGGGAATGCCCGTGGGTCCTGATTTATTCGAATGAGTTATTAAAATGTGAATTTATAGTATTTAAAGGTTGATCGATTCCGTGCCTACCTTCTGCTCCTCACAGCCTTTGCCATCAGGAGCCGCACCCATGAACCTTCCCTTCAAACGCGTCATCAGCCTGTTCGCCGCGCCGGCCCTGGCGGGACTGCTGGGTTGCCTGCCGCTGCTGGCCCAGGCCGCCGAGCTCAAGGAAATCCGCATCGCCGTGCCCGACCTCAGCGCCGGCACCCAGCACAGTGGCGGCGGGGTGGTGGACGTGCTGCGTCAGCAACAGATCTTCGAAAAGGCTTTTGCCGACCAGGGCATCCAGATCCAGTGGAATTTCTTCAAGGGCGCCGGGCCGGTGATCAACGAAGCCTTCGCCAACGGCCAGGTGGACCTGGCCTATCTCGGCGACCTGGCGGCCATCATCGGCAAGTCCAACGGCCTGGATACGCGCCTGCTCAGCGCCTCGGCCCGTGGGGTCAAGCATTACCTGGGGGTGGTGCCGGGCTCGGGGATCAAGACCCTGGAAGACCTCAAGGGCAAGCGCGTGGCGGTGTTCCGGGGCACCGCCACCCAGCTGTCGTTCGACGCGGCCCTGGCCAGCCGGGGCCTGAGCGAGAAGGACCTGAAAGTGGTCAACCTCGACTTCAACGCGGCGGTGGCGGCCCTGGCGGCCAAGCAGATCGACGCCTCCTGGGGCAGCACCGGGCTTTCCGCCCTGCGCAGCAAGGGGCTGGCCGAGCTGCCCCTGAGCACCAAGGACCTGGGCGGCGCCGGCAGCGTGCAGAGCGTGCTGGTGGGCGCCGGCAAGTTTGTCGACGAGCACCCCGAGGCCGTGGAAAAACTGCTCAAGGCCCAGCAGCAGGCCGTGGAGTGGCTGACCCAGGACAGCAACAAGGACGCCTATATCCAGCTGGTGTCGGGCCTGGCCAGCTACCCGCCGGTGATCTTGCAGGAAGACCTCAAGGACCAGCGCCTGAGTGAAATCTTCCCCTCGACCCTAGACCCGGTGTTCCTCGGCAAATTGCAGGACTCGGTGGACCTGGCGGCCAAGGAACGCTTGATCCGCAAGCCGTTCAAGGTGGAGGCCTGGGTTGCCCCGCAACTCGCCGCCGCCGGCCTGTAACCTCCTCCCTGAACCCCTGTAGCCGCTGCCGCAGGCTGCGCCCGGCACCGAAGGGGCCGCTGGGGCCGGCGACGCGGTTTATCTGGTGGAACCGGGTGCCTCTTGCGCCGACTGCGTCGTCGTTCGCAGCCTGCGGCAGCGGCTACAAGGCTGCGTTCGGCATCGTGGGGGCCGCTGTGGCCGGCGACGCGGTTTATCTGGAGGAGCCGGGTGCCGTCTTGCGCCGACTGCGTCGTCGTTCGCAGCCTGCGGCAGCGGCTACAGGGTTAGACGGCGATGCCGTGGCTTTGCTGGTCGACCGCCACCAGCACTTCGATCAACTTGCGCGCCGCTGGCGACAGGCGAAAACCGCTGCGGCTGACGATGCCGCAGCGGGCATTCAGGCTTTCGATGTTCTGCGGCAGGTTGCGCCAGTGCAGCAGCACCAGCGACCCCTGCTCGATGTCTTCGGCGAAGGCCTCGGCGGTGCCCACGCCAATGGCATTGGACTGGCGGACGATCTTCACCAGCGCTGGAAAGTGTTCAGTCTCGATGGTCGGTGAAAAGTCGATGCGTCCGCTGAGGTTGGCCAAAAGCTTGCGAATCCCCGGAGGGATCAGGGTGGTGGCCAGGGGGTAGTCGAACATGTCGTTGGTGGACAGGCTTTCCTTGGCCAACAGCGGGTGCCCGGGGCGGCAGAAGAACACCCCGCGCTTGGGCGTCAGCGGCTGGGTCTGGTAGTTCGGATCGGCTTCGAAATGGCGGATGTCGGCGATGAAGAACTCGATCTCTTCGCGGTTCAGGCTGCGGCTGAGTTTCTCCCAGTTATCCACGGCAAAGCAGGTGCGCACCTTGGGGTGGGCGCTGCTGAACTGCGCCACCGCGTCGGGCACCAGCTTCACCGCCGGCGCCGGACCGCAGCCGAAGCGCACCTCGCCGGCATCGAGCTTGGTCATCTGGGTCACTTCGCTGCTGAGCAAGGCCGCGCCCTGCACCAGGCTCAAGGCGTGCTGCAGCACCACCTGGCCTTCCGGGGTGGGGCGCAGGTCCTTGTTGCCACGGTCCACCAGTACGCAGCCGAACTCCTGCTCCAGGCCCTGGATACTGCGGCTGAAGGCCGGCTGGGTGATGCCCATCGCGTCGGCGGCACGGACAAAACTGCGGTGTTCATTGAGGGCGATGAAGTAACGCAATTGGCGAAGATCCATATGCTTTCCCGGCATCCGAAAAATAGCTCGAAGGCATTTGCGACGAGTGAGGAATGAGGTTTTAAATGCAAGCTCTTATTCCGTCAACGAAGCATGTACTTATCTATTAGATCCAAATTGAATATAGATAGAGCGTTGTTTCGCGGCGGTTCCAACCGTAAGCAGTCGATGAGGGTGTACCTGATGAGCAATGCCGCCTTAGCCGTTAAACCCGCTGTTGATGCCCTTGAGATCCACCCGGTGGCCGGTCGCATCGGCGCCGAGATCCGTGGCGTGCAACTGTCCGGCGACCTCGACGCCGCCACCGTGGACGCCATCCAGCAGGCGCTGGTGCAGTACAAGGTGATCTTCTTCCGTGGCCAGACCCACCTCGACGACCAGAGCCAGGAAGCCTTCTCCCACCTGTTGGGCGAGCCGGTGGCCCACCCCACCGTGCCGGTGCGCGACGGCACCCGCTACCTGTTGGAACTGGACGGCGCCGAGGGTCAGCGGGCCAACTCCTGGCACACCGACGTGACCTTCGTCGACGCCTACCCGAAAGCCTCGATCCTGCGTTCGGTGGTGGCCCCGGCCGCAGGCGGCGACACGGTGTGGGCCAACACCGCCACCGCCTACAACGAACTCCCGGCGGAACTGCGGGAGCTGGCGGACAAACTCTGGGCGGTGCACAGCAACGAATACGACTACGCCGGGGCCAAGCCCGACGTCTCGGCGGAGAAGCTGGAGCGCTACCGTAAAGTGTTCACCTCCACCGTATTCGAGACGGAACACCCGATCGTCCGCGTGCATCCCGAGAGCGGCGAAAAGAGCCTGGTGCTGGGGCATTTCGTGAAGCGCATCAAGGGCTATTCCCAAGCTGATTCGGCGCACCTGTTCAACCTGCTGCAAAGCCATGTGACCCGCCTGGAAAACACCGTGCGCTGGCGCTGGAGCGCCGGTGACGTGGCGATCTGGGACAACCGTTCGACCCAGCATTACGCCGTGGACGACTACGGCACCCAGGACCGCATCGTGCGCCGCGTGACCCTCAAGGGCGACGTCCCGGTGGGCGTGCATGGCCAGCGCAGCCAGACCATCAAAGGCCTCTGACCCGCCCCCTCAAGCCCCTACAGGCATTTACCCGATGCACCTGCCCATTGTAGGAGCTGGCTTGCCAGCGAAGGCGGTCCAGAGAGCGCTGCAAGGCTCAAGGGCTTCTTCGCCGGCAAGCCGGCTGCTACGAGAATTCACGCGATGAACCTGCCCGCTGTAGGGGCTGGTTTGCCGGCGAAGGCGTCCCTGAGAGCGCTGCAATACTTGAGGGCCTCTTCGCCGGCAAGTCGGCTGTGGGTTACCACACGCCGATCTGCACCAGCTTTTCGCTTTCCGGCTCGCCGTAGCGAAAACGCTGGCCCCGCAGGTCGATCTCTTCATGGCTGATGGTGGTGCGGCGTTTCAGGCCGCGCAGCCATTCCAGCAGATACCCCAGGTGTTCTTCACGCACCGCGGCGTAGGCCGGGTCGGCCCCCAGGTCATGCAGCTCCTGGGGGTCGTTGCGCAGGTCGAACAGCTGTGGGCGAAAGCCGTCGTAGGCCAGGTACTTCCAGCGTTCGCTGCGCACCATAGTCATGCGGCAACGGTCGATGGGCTGGCCCAGGCGCTCCCGGGCCGGGGCCTGGAAGGCGTAGTCGTATTCGCTGATGGCGTAGCGGCGCCAGTCCGGTGTCGCGCCGTGCAGCAGCGGGATCAGCGAGCGGCCTTCCAGGCGATGTTCGGCCCCCGGCAGGCCCAGGGCGTCGAGGAAGGTTGGCAGGGCGTCGATGGTTTCCACCAGGCGCTCATCCACGCTGCCACGGCGGCTGTCCGCCGCCGCCCGCGGGTCGCGGACAATCAGCGGCACGCCCACCGCCGGCTCCAGCAGGAACTCCTTTTCCCCCAGGTAGTGGTCGCCGAGGAAGTCGCCGTGGTCGCTGGTGAAGACGATCAGGGTGTCGTCCCAGCGGCCATTGCTCTGCAGGACATCCAACAGCCGGCCGAGCTGGTCGTCCACCTGCTTGATCAGGCCCATGTAGGTCGGCACCACGTTCAGGCGCACTTCATCCCGGGAAAAATTCAGGCTCTCTTCATGCTGGCGGAAGGCAGCATAGACCGGGTGATCGCTGAGCTGCCCGGGCGCGGCGCGCACCGCCGGGATGACCTGCTCGGGGCCATACAGGGCGTGGTAGGGCGCGGGGGCGATGTAGGGCCAGTGCGGCTTGATGTAGGACAGGTGCAGGCACCAGGGTTGCTCGCCCTGTTCGCCGATGAAGTCGATGGCGCGGTCGGTGGTGTAGACGGTTTCCGAATGTTCCTCGGCGACCCGGGCCGGCAGGTGGGCGTTGCGCATTTTCCAGCCGCTGAGGATCTGCCCCTGTTCGCCGGCCCCGGCGTTGGCCCAGTCGTGCCAGGGGTTGAGCCCGTCGTAGCCGAGGTTGCGCAGGTAATGGGTGTAGGGCGCGGCATCGCGCTTGTCGTCGAAGATCGGGTCGTCGGGGTAGATGCCGTCGTGGCGCAAGTAGGGCTCGAAGCCGACCTCGTTGAGCGCCTCGGCCTGGGGGCTGTCGGGGTCGATGGCCAGGCGCTGCAAGGCGTCGAGGTTGGGCGTGGCGTGGGTCTTGCCCACCAGCGCGGTGCGGATGCCGTGGGGCCGCAGGTAGTCGCCCAGGGTCAACTCTTCCAGGGGCAGGGGCACGGCGTTCCAGGCCACCTGATGGCTGCTGACATAGCGCCCGGTGTAGGCCGACATGCGCGACGGGCCGCAGATGGTGCCCTGGGTGTAGGCGCGGCTGAAGCGCACCCCGGCGGCGGCCAGGCGATCGATGTTCGGGGTGTGCAGGTGCGGGTGGCCGTAGCACGAGAGGTAATCCCGGCGCAGTTGGTCGCACATGATGTAGAGCACGTTGCGCACGGGGGAAGGGGTATTGGACATGGGGTTCACCGAGGGGAAGACAGGCGCGTTTTTTCGCCTCCGGCGGGGCCTCCCGGCAAGCGCATTTGCCGAATAGTTTCGATGCAGGGCGTGCATCGCTCAGGTCCTTGTAGCCGCTGCCGCAGGCGGCGATCGGCCGCGCAGCGGCCGCCGGGGATTTGCCGTGGATGGCCGGGGCGAGGACTGCGTCCTCGTTCGCAGCCTCGCAGGCTCGGCAGCGGCTACAGGTGCAAGCGCAGGGGGCGAGTGTCGGGGCAGGACGCCAGTCAGGGGCTCAGACGGCGAGGTTGTCGAGGGACGGCAGCGCTTCGTCCTGTTCGTCGATGGCCTTGATCTCTTCGATCATCGCCGCCGCCAGGGGCGAGAGGCGGTAGCCGGCGCGGCTGACGATGCCGTAGCGGGTGTAGAGCTCTTCCAGGTCGTCGGCCAGGCCGTCGATCTTCAGGCACACCAGTTCGCCCTTGGCGTTGTGCAAGGCGTCGCTGTAGGAGCCGACGATGCCGATGGCGTCCGAGCGCATGACCACGCCCAGCAGGCTGTAGCTGTTTTCGCATTCCACGTTGGGCGTGAAGTCCGGCTTGCCGCAGAGGTCGACAATCACCTTGCGCAGGTTCGGCGGGCGGATGGTCACCGCCAGCGGGTAGCTCATCAGCTCACTGGCGCTGACGCTGTCGCGCTGAGCCAACGGATGCCCGGCGCGGCAGCAGAAATGCCATTTGCGCGGGCGCAGGCGCTGGGTCAGGTAATCCGGGTCGGCCTCGAAGTGGCGGGTGTCGGCCACGAAAAATTCGAACTCTTCGCTGAGCAGGCGCTTGCTCAGGCTTTGCCAGTCATCCACCTGGAACTGCACCCGGGCCTTGGGGTAGCGCCCGATAAAGCTGCCGATGGCCCGGGGGATCAAGCCCGAGGCCGGCGCCGGGCCGCAGCCGAAACGCAACTCTCCCGCCTCCAGGCCATTGAACTGGCTGATCTCGTTGGCCATCTGCTGGGCCCCGCTGACCAGCCGACGGGCATGCTCCAGCAGTAACTGGCCCTGCTTGGTCGGCGCCAGGTCCTTGCGCCCGCGATCCACCAACTGGCAGCCAACGCTGTGTTCCAGGGCCTGGATGCTGCGGCTGAAGGCCGATTGCGAGAGGTTCACCGCCGCTGCGGCCGCGACAAAGCTGCGCTGTTCGGCGAGGGCGATGAAGTGACGGAGCTGGCGCAGGTCGATATGCATTTTTCACATAAAAAATATCGGGGAAATGCATTGGCTATGCATTAGGTCGACTCCTTATAAAGGCAATCTCTTATGCAGTAAATCTTTGTAAAAACATAAATAAATAACTTTAAGGAATATACGAGGCTGTATATTTTCTGACCAGGAGCCGCCCATGAGCCCGTTGTCCCTCGCTTCACCCCTCTCGCCCCTCTCGCCCCGGCGGCTCAAGCGCCTGCCCCTGGCGCTGTTGCTGGCCGGCAGCGCGAGCTGGACGCCGACCTGGGCCGAAGAGGCCCCGGTGCCGGCCGCCGCGTCGGCCAAGAGCAGCGCCAACAAGACCCAGGCCGACGATGGCCAGTTGCAAACGGTGACCGTGACCGCCCGGCGCCGCGAGGAAAGCTCGCAGAACGTGCCCACCCCCATGAGCGTGGTCAGCGGCCAGGCCCTGGAGAGCCAGCGGGTCTATCGCATCCAGGATCTGCAGCAGCTGGTGCCCAGCGTCAACGTCGCCTACATGCATGCGCGTCAGTCCAGCGTGTCGATCCGCGGCCTGGGCAACAACCCGGCCAGCGATGGCCTGGAAGGCAGCGTCGGGCTGTACATCGACAACGTCTACCTGGGAAGGCCGGGGATGGCGGTGTTCGACCTGATGGACATCGAGCAGCTGGAAGTGCTGCGCGGTCCCCAGGGCACCCTGTTCGGCAAGAACACCACCGCCGGGGTGATCAACATCAGCACCCGGGCGCCGAGCTTCACCCCGGAACGCAGCATCGAAACCTCCCTCGGCGAGGACGGTTACTTCCAGACCAAGGGCACGATTTCCGGGCCGCTGAGCGATGAGCTGGCCGGGCGTTTTTCCGCCTACCGTACCCGCAGCGACGGCGACATCAAGAACGAATTCGACGGCCATGACCTCAATGGCGGATCGCGCCAGGGCTTTCGCGGGCAACTGCTGTACAAGCCCAACGACAGCTTCAACCTGCGCTGGATCGGCGACTACAACGAAGAGGATTCCAGTGCCGGCACCCGAGTGTTGTACAGCACCGGGCCGACCATCAACGGCACCAACGTCTACCAGTCCCGCGCGGCGGCGGCCGGTGCGACCCTGGTCAACGGTTCGCACCGCAAGGTCAACCTGGACAACGACCAGCATGTCACGGTGTTCCAGGGCGGCACTTCGCTTGAGGCCAACTGGACCCTGCCCAGCGATTTCACCCTGACCTCGGTCAGTGCCTACCGCTGGTGGAACTTCACCCCGCGTAACGACGATGGCCTCAACGTGGCGGCGACCTACAACGCCGGGGTGTCGGTGGAAGACAAACAGTGGTCCCAGGAATTCCGTCTGGCCTCGCCCACTGGCGGCTTCTTCGACTACGTGCTGGGCGCCTACTACTTCGGCTCCGACCTGGACAACAAATCCTTCGCCTATTACGGGCCCAAGGCGGACATCTGGAACGGCACCCCGTCCGGGGCCCTGAGCAACGTCACCAGCATCGGTAACGGGCACATCCAGACCAACAGTTTCGCCCTGTTCGCCCAGGGCACCTGGCACCTGACCGAGCGCCTGGATCTCACCGCCGGGCTGCGCGGCACCTACGAGGAAAAAAGCGCCTGGGTCAGCCGCAACGCGCCGCTGGGCGGCGCCGCGGTGGCCGGTGCCGCCGCCAACGCCCGTCGCGGCCGCGCCGGAGCCTATGATTCGGGCGACCTCAACCAGTACAGCACCAGCCCTTCGGGCCTGCTCAACCTCAGCTACCGCTTCACCGATGACCTGCTGGGCTACGCCACCCTGTCCCACGGCGAGAAGTCCGGCGGGGTCAACCTGGCGGTGGGCTCGGCGCCGACCGCCGGGGCCGACTCGCTGCTGATCGGCACCGAGCGCGCCAACAACGCCGAGCTGGGGTTCAAGAGCACCCTGTGGGACCGCCGCCTGCAACTCAACGCCAACCTGTTCTGGACCCAGGTCAACGGCTACCAGACCAACGCCTACGACAATGCCAACCGCGTGCAGTACCTGACCAACGCCGGGTCGGTGCGCTCGCGCGGAGTGGAGGTGGAAAGCACCCTGGTGCCGATTCGCGGCCTGACCCTGAACCTCAACGGTTCCTACAACGACGTGCGCTACCTGTCCTACAAGGATGCGCCGTGCCCGCCGGAAGTCAGCCTGCGCCCGGGAGCACCGGCCTCCTGCGACCTCAGCGGCCACCAGGTGGTGGGCGCCTCGAAATGGATCGGCAACGCCAACGGCGAATACAAGTGGAACCTGGACAACGGCCTGGAAGAGTACGTCACCGCCAGCTACGCCTTCCGCTCCAAGGCCGTGGGCACCGTGGAAGATTCCGAATACGGGCAGATCCCCAGCTACGCCGTGGTCAACCTCTCCACCGGCCTGCGCGGCAACTACGAACAGGGCCAGTGGGACGTCTCGCTGTGGCTGAAGAACGCCTTCGACAAGACCTACTACACCACCCTCTGGACTGCCGGCAACGGCGGTTACGAGGGCCTGCTGGGCACCCCGCGAACCCTGGGCGTGACCGGACGCTACGACTTCTGAAACCCGGCTTCACGTATCTCGCGCCGGGTCCGCCGGCGCCCTTCGACCTGAACAGGAGTGCTCGTCATGCTGCGTGTCAAAAGCGTTTTGCCCTGGCTGATTGCCGCCACCCTGCTGGCTTCGGCGGTGCAGGCCGCCCCCAGCGTCTACCCCACCGGAGTGACCCGCTACGATCCGGCCAGGGCCTATAACCAGTACGTGATCTTCAGCGGCGCCGACAAACAGACGCACTTGATCGACATGAACGGCAACGAGGTGAAGCACTGGCCGCAAGCCGGTTTCCCCTCGGCCATCATCGACCCGCAACTGGTGAACGGCGAGCGCGGCCGGGTGCTGTTGCAGCTCAAGGACAAGGAGCCCGGGCCCCTGGGTTCAGCGGGCAACGGCCTGGGCAACCAGAGCGTCGGCGAGCTGGACTGGAACGGCAAGGTGCTCTGGCAATGGGGCGACCAGGCCCCGGGCGGCGCCGCCCAGCAGCACCACGACCAGCGCCGCCTGGGCAACGGCAACACCCTGGTGCTGGCCAACAAGGTGCACAAGGTGGCGGGGTTCAAGGTGCCCCAGGTGATCGACGATGCGATCTATGAGGTCAGCCCCGACGGCCAGGTCAAATGGCAGTGGCTGGCCTCCGAGCACCTCAAGGAATTCGGCTTTACTCCGGCGCAATTGAAGCTGGTGTACGGCAGCGACAACCCGGACTACCTGCACATCAACAACCTCAGCGTGGTGGGCCCCAACCAGTGGTTCGACGGCGGCGATAAACGCTTCGCCCCGGACAACCTGCTGATCGATTCACGCAACGCCAACTTCATCGCCATCCTCGACAAGCACAGCGGCAAGGTGGTCTGGCGCCTGGGGCCGAACCTGTTGCCGATCAACCCGAAGACCGCGGCCAAGGTGCCGCGCCCGGTGGACCAGTTCGTCGGCCAGCATGACGCCCACATCATTCCCGCTGGTTTACCGGGCGCCGGGCACCTGCTGGTGTTCGACAACCAGGGCACGGCCGGCTACCCCTCGGTGCCTTTGGGGCTGATCGCCGGCTCCCGGGTGCTGGAGATCGACCCGATCAGGAACGAGATCGTCTGGCAGTACAGCGCCGCCAGTTCCCGGCAGCCGGGTTGGGCCTTCTACAGCTCGTTCATCAGCAGCGCGCGGCGTTTGCCCAACGGCAACACGCTGATCGACGAGGGCATGAACGGACGCTTCTTCCAGGTCACCGCCGGCGGCGAAATCGTCTGGGAATACGTCAGCCCCTACCTGGGCAAGGCCCCTGGCAGCGAGGCCGTCAGCAACTGGGTGTACCGCGCCTTGCCGGTGAGCTACGACTGGGTGCCCCAGGGCACACCGCGTTCGGAAACCGCGGTGAGCGTGCCGGAGTCGGGGCTGAAGCCGGCCAGCGCCAGCGCGGGGATCTGAGCTGGAGGCCGTGCCGTGGCCCGGCTTGGGTCGGGCTGGCGCCCTAGCGGGAGCAAGCGCCCTCGCCACCAATGAGGTGCGGGAGTTGCTCTGGGCTGGGCCTCAGAAGTAGAAGAACAGGCCGGTGTCCCGTTCCAGGGCCAGTCGGTTCAGGGCGATGAGCCTGTGGATAAGTTCATCCTCCGCCGTCGCGGTCCGGGTGAGGATCGACAGCGCCGTGGCCAGGGCGGCCTGGCCCTGGATCGAGGCGTCTTCGTAGTCGTCGATCAGAGTGCCCAGGGCGCGGTTCAGGCTCGGTAGCAGGTCGCTGCGGGACAGCAGCGCCCACTGTTCCGGGGACAGCGCCAGTTCCTCCAGGTCGCCCGGCAGGCACTGGTCCAGATCCAGGCGCTGCATGGCGGCCTTGCTAGTGGGCACCACTATCCATTTCTGCGGTGCGCTCATGGCTGCCACAGCTCGACAAAGGCCTTGAAGTCGGCGGCCACCGGGTAGCGGTTGGCGCTCTCGGGATCGAAGATTTCCACCGCCACGCCCGGGCTGTTGAAGTCCAGGCAGATCAGCAAGCCTCCGGCATCCCGGGCAATCGGCAGGCAGCCTGCGGGCAGTCCTGGCACGCGGCCCGGACTGGCGTACCAGAGCAGGGTCCAGGGCTGGTTGCTCAGGCCGAACTCGAAGAACTCGCTGATGCAGGTGTAGTCGTTGCCATAGGGGAAGGTGCCGATCCCCGGGGTGGCGGCCTCGGCGTATTGCACCAGCTCCAGGTACAGCGCCGGAAACTCAAGGCCGAGGCGTTGCTGCACCTGGGCGATCAGTTGTTCGTCCACCGCCGATCCGGGTTCGATTTCCCAGGCAGTCCAGTCCAGGGGCATGTTCGACCTGCGCCTTGTCGTTGAGGGAGCTGCGCCCGCGCGAGGGGGATCGGGCGGGCGGCGAGGGGCGATTGTAAGCGTGTCGCTTGGTGCGCGGTAGGCGCTTAGTTGCAGCTGTGGCCTTCGGGCAGGGTGACGGTGTATTTGCGCTGCACCCGGTTTTTGAAATCCAGGTTGTCCAGGCTTTCCTGCACCAGGAAATCCTCGACCTTGGCGTCCTGGCAATCCTCGTTGTAGGACGAGGCCCGCAGCAGGAACACGGTGCGTCGGCTCTGCTCGTCCTTGGCCTTGATATTGAAGGTCGACAGGGTGGTGTAGCCGGTGCGCTCCGAGGAGCCGATGGCACGGTAGGACATCGTTGGGGTGCTGGTGCACACGGTCTGTTGGTTCTTGCCGGGCATGCACGTGGTTTTAGTGCTGCTGGGCACCTGGCCGTAGTCGGTGGCGGTGTAGCGGTAGCTGGTCTTTTTACTGCCCACGTCCAGGGCAATGTTCATGCGAAACGGCGGGTGGTTTTTCGGCAACGACGACTCGGTATACACCTGGGTGAAACCCATGCCGTGCAGGGCAGCGACCATGTCGCGCAGGTAGTAGCTGGCCTTGAGGCCCTGGGCGTCCTTGGCGCTGTTGACGGTCACCAGCACTGGAGCCTTGGGGTCGAAGTAATAGTCTTGGGCCGGGGTGGCGTCGATGGCCACTTCGAGTTTGTTGGCGCAGCCGGTCAAAAGCAGGACGAACAGAAACAGCGGGCAGAGCAGGTAGCGAGTCATGAATAAGCCAATGTGCAACGTGAGGAATGGATAAGGCTTTAACGATCGAGACTCGGTTCGAACAAACGCGGGGGGTTACGCAGGCTCGCTGGCCTGATACTCCAGCAGGTCGCCGGGTTGGCAGTCGAGTGCAGCGCAGAGTTTGTCCAGGGTCTCGATTTTCATCCCCTTGACCTTGCCATTTTTCAGCAACGACAGATTCGCCTCGGTAATGCCTAGGATGGCGGCCAACTCTTTGGAGCGAATCTTGTTTTTAGCCATGACAACGTCAAGCCGAACGATAATGGTCATCTCATTGTTCTATATGTAGTGACTGTGCTCATCACTGAGGACTTTGGCGTCGCGCATGATAATGGAAAACGAGCAGAGCAAGATTCCTTTGACCACCTCGTAGGCCGCGTAGGACGAGAAGCCCGCGGAGATCTGCAGGATGCGCTGGCCGGGCGGCAGGTCGAGGGACAGGGCCAGGCCTTGCAGGGTTTCCATCATCGGGAAAGTCGCCGGGGCGACGATCCACAGCATGCCCACGCGCCAGAGGATGCGGATGTTGCGATCGCTCCAGGTTTCGCCGCGCGACAGGCGCAGGAAGAACACCCCGGTCAGGTACAGGGCGAAGCTCGACAGCAGCAGGGGCAGGAAGTCGAGAATCACCAGCAGGGTGAAGCTTGCCGACGACAGCTTGAAATCGGCTTCCAGCAGGCGGGGCGAGTGGTCGGCGAAGACGCTGAGCAGGGCACCGAGCACCTGGTCCTTGTTGTAGATCCACATTCCGGCATTGCCACCGACCTCGACGACACCCATGACCCAGGCCAGGATCGCGGCCAGCAGGCCGACCCGTCGTAAGCGGTATTGGGCTGAGCCATTCATTTGGGGGTTCATGCGTCATTCCTTGCAAAACTTGGGGGGTGGCGAATTATTGATAAAAAATTATCGAATTACAATAATTTATTTCTCTGGGATTGTTCTCGTCTAGCCGCCTGGAATGATGTTGTGGCGAGGGAGCCTGCTCCCGCTCGGGCGCGTAGCGGCCGTAAAACCTGTGCTTGAGACAGTCAGGGAGTACATATCCACTATCGAAGCCTTTCACCCGCCGCCACGGAGTGTGAGCCCCCACCGCGTCCCTTTGATTTTTCGCCATGTTAGGTATACGTTACATTTAATCAATTTTGTTACGTATACAGAACATGGACTACCTTCTTATCACCGCGCGCCTTGGCGAGCAGGTTCGCCAGCGCCGCCTGCATCGTGGCCTGACCCAAGCCAGCCTGGCCGCCTTGGCCGGCGTGACCCGGCAGAAGGTCATCGCCATCGAGCGGGGCGACTTGTCGGTGGGCATGGCGGCCTATGCGCGGGTGCTGGGAGCCCTGGACTGTGAATTCACCCTGGTGCCTGCCGCGATGCCCACATTGGACGAGATCCAGGGAGTGTTCGACTGATGGCCACGGTGCTGCAGGTAGCCACCCCGGCCGGTGAGAGCGGGAAAATCCACCGTGGCGCTGGCGATTATCTGTTTCGCTATCACGATGATGCCCGGGCACAGGCGGCAATCAGTCTGCTGATGCCCGTGCGGCTGGATGAATACCGTTATCGGGAGTTGCACCCGATCTTTCAGATGAACCTGCCCGAAGGCTATGTGCTGGAGCAACTGCGCAACCGCCTGGCCAAGGTGGTGAAGGTTGACCCGATGTTGCTGCTGGCGCTGTCTGGCAGCAGCGCGCCGATCGGGCGGGTCGCGGTGAGCTCGCCCGAAGTCGATGGGCTGTTGCAGCAACAGCAGTTTCCTGGGGAAAAACTGCAGGAAATCCTCGCGTGGGATGGCGCCGAGGACATCTTTGCCGACCTGGTGGACCGCTACATCCTGCGTGCCGGGATATCCGGCGTGCAGCCCAAGGTGATGGTGCCGGAGCGGCATGACGCCGCGTCGCAGCGTTTTATCTCGAACACCTCAGAGTTGATCATCAAGAGCGGCCGGGACGAGTTTCCGGGATTGGCAATCAACGAGTTCCTGTGCATGTCGGTGGCCAGGGAGGCGGGGATGGCGGTGCCCGAGTTCTACCTCTCTGATAACGCCAAACTGTTCGTCATGCGCCGCTTCGACCGGGACGAGCAGCTCGGTTGCCTGGGGTTTGAAGACATGGCGGCGTTGATGGGGCTGGGTGCGGAGCAGAAATACAGCAAGAGCTATTCGGCCATTGCCAAGGCCGTTCGCCTGTTCTGCCCGCCTGAGCAGGTGCCGGGTTCACTGGCGCAGTTGTTTGCCATGGTCAGCCTGAGCTGCATGGTGGGGAATGGCGATGCCCACCTGAAGAACTTCGGGCTGTTGTATTCCGATCCTGGCCGGCGCGATGCACGGCTAGCGCCGGCCTATCTCTGTCGTCCTCCACGTTCCCTGTAGCCGCTGCCGAGCCTGCGAGGCTGCGAAAAGGACCGCAGGACCTTGCTTGGCGATCTCGCGCCGCTCCTCTGGCGCCTGGCTGATCGCCGCGAATTTTAAAGAGCCACGCGGTGCGCTCGAATCAGTCGCGCTTTGGCTCCAGCAAGTCAAACGACAGGACTCTGATCTGCATGTCGGCGCTATAGACGAATCCAACCCGCGCACTGGGATGCAGGTGCTCCGGCAGGCGGTAGCTCTCCCAGGCGTTGAGCATGCGTTGCCCATCGGCTGATGGCCTGCGTTCCCCCGAGCGTAGGGGCGTGCCCAGCAGCTCGCGAATGTCGGCGTGGGTCATGCTGCGTGAGAACGGGGCGGGCAGTTCGCCGCTGTAGAACGAGCGCCCCTGTTCAAGGGGCATGAGTTCGATCAGGACCTTTTCCAGGGCCAGGCTTTCTTCCCAGAAGTCCAGCATCAGGCCGGGCTCGACGACCACGGTCAGCCATTCGAATTCGTCGTAGAGCTTGCCCGTCGGACGCTCGATGCGCTCTCCCCGGGCGATCAGTTCTGCATGGCTGAGCCCGAGGTTGCTTACCCAGCGGCTGATCGTTTTAGCGTCCATGTCTTCTCGATTGTCCTGTGCTGAGTGGGGGATTCGTTGGCGCGGGTGGCGTCGGCGGCCGATCTTAGCCGGTCGAAAAGACGAATGGTTCTGTTGTGAGACAAAGAAAGCCGCCTGCTGTGCTGGCAGGCGGTTGGTTTGAGGACCGCTGTCAGGCCGGTTGTGGCGCTGTGTCGAGCTGGGCCCTGGCCTGATAACTGGCCGGGCTGAAGATTCGTGTCAACAGCAGCATCGCCAGGACACCGACGATCAGCACCCACCAGGCGCTGGCAAAGCTGCCGGTGACTTGCCGCAGCCAGCCGCTGAGCCAGGGTGAGATGGCGTTGATCAGAAAACCCACGCCCTGGACAAAGGCCGCCAGTTGTCCGGCTTCCCGGGGATCGCGGCGGTGATCCAGGGTCAGGATCAGGCTCAGGGCAAAGCAGGCTCCGAGGCCGAAGCCGATCAGCGCCACCCACAGGTGCGGGCTCTGCAAGGGCCACAGCACCAGCCCGAGAAACCCCACGGCCTGGGCCGCGAGGCTGATGCCCAGCAGTGGGCGGCGGTCGCTGCTGCGCTGGGCCAGGGCGGGCATCAGCAGGGCGGCGGTGACTTGGAAAATCGTCATGAAGGCCAGCAGCGAGCCGCTCTGGGTAGCGCTCCAACCCAGCTGCAGGTAGTAGGCCGGCAGCCACGCCACCATGCTCATGTAGCCGCAGTTCACCAGACCGAAATACAGCGCCAGCAGCCAGGCACGGCGGTTGTTCCAGAACCCGGTCCTGGCCACCGGGAGGCCGTTGCGGCGGCCGGCGCCCAGGGGCAGGCACTGCCACAGCAGCAGGGCGGCCATGGCCGGCAGCACCCAGATGCCCAGCCCCATTTGCCAGTGGGCGAAGTGGCTGGCCACCTGCGGGCTGAGCAGGGCGGCGATGCCGCCACCGCCCATCAGCGAGGCCGAGTAGACGCCCATGGCCAGCGCCACGCGCTGTTGAAACTGGCGCTTGATCAGCGCCGGCACCAGGGCCTGGATCAAGGCCACGCCGGCGCCGCCGAGCAGGGCGGTGGCGAGCAAGGCCGCGGCCTGGCCGAAGAACAGCCGCGCCAGGCAGGCCAGTAGCACCAGCACTAAACCCAGGGACACGCCGCGGCGTTCGCCGAGTCGGGCTTCGATCCGTACCCCGAGCAAGGCCACCAGGCCCATGCAGATCACCGGCAGGCTGGTGAGCCAGGCGCTGCTCTGGAAGCTCATGCCGGTGGCCCCGCGAATTTCGTTGAGCAATGGGCTGACCGAACTGAGGATCGGTCGCAAGTTCAGGCCCAGGCACACCAGCAGCGCCCAGCCGGCGAAGGTCTTGAAGGCCGATTCAGTTCGCGGCATGGCGCGCCTGCCAATCCTGGTACAGGGCGGTCATGGCCGCCTGGGGCAGGTGCAGCAGCGGCAAGCGCTGTGCTTCCAGGGGCTGGCTCAGCTCTTGGTAGATGGCCGCGGTGGACAGGCCGAACGGCTGCGCCTGTTCATTGCTGGCAGCGAACACGGCGCGGGATACGCCGCACAGGTACATGGCGGCCAGGCACATGGGGCAGGGCTGGCCGCTGGCGTAGATCACGCAGTCGTCCAGGCGTGGGCCCAGTTGCTGGCTGGCGGCGCGGATGGCGAGCATTTCGGCGTGGGCGGTGGGGTCCTGGCTGAGGTGGATTTCATTCACCGCCTCGGCCAGCACCCGGCCTTTGCGCACCAGCAGCGCGCCGAACGGGCGACCGCCCTGTTCGACATTGCGTCGGGCCAGTGCCATGGCCTGTTGCAGGTAGTGCTGATCGTCGTGCATGGAGGGCTCCTTCAAAGGGGTGCAGGGGTTACGCCGCGCCGGCATCGCGCAGTAGCTTGGCAATGGCGCTCTGGCCACGGCGCTCGGCCTGTTGCAGCGGGCTGATGCCAGCACGATCCGGCAGGTTCAGGTCGGCACCGGCGGCAATCAACTGGGCGACGATCTGCTGGTGCGCCGGCCCGCCGTCGGACAGCACGATGGCTTCCATCAGGCAGGTCCAGCCCAGGTGGTTGACGTGGTTCAGGTCGACGCCGGCTTCGATCAGCAGGCGCACGGTTTCCACGTGGCCGCGCTCGCAGGCCGGGATCAGGGCAGTACCGCCGTAGCGGTTGGTGCTCTTGAGGTCGGCGCCGTGGGCCAGGGTCAGCTTGAGGATCTCGTTGTGGCCGCTGGCGCCGGCCAGCAGGTAGGGGCTGTCCTGGATCAGGTTCTTGCGGTTGACGTCGGCCCCGGCTTCGATCAGCGCGCGGGCGATGTCGATACGGTTATCGCGGGTGGCCAGCAGCAGCGGGCTGCTGCCGTCCAGGCCACGCTCGTCGAGGGATGCGCCTTGCTGGATCAGTTGCTGCACCTGCTGTAACCGACCCTTGCGTACTGCATCCAGCAGCGAGTTGTCGTTGGCCATGACCACCCCCGCCGTTAACAGACCTATGGCCATCAGGCCGCGTTTGAAGGACCGCTTGAGCGGCATGGGAACCTCCCGTTCCTGCTGGTGAACGGGGAGTATGGTGAAGCCCTTGGGTATTCTGAAATTAAATATAATCATGCCAATCAGTGGCTATCAGAATGGTGATGAGCGATGTTCGATCCCGTGTTGCTGCGCAGTTTCGTGGCGGTTGCCGACTGCCAGAACTTCACCCGCGCGGCCGAGCGCCTGCACTTGACCCAGTCCACCGTGAGCCAGCAGGTGCGGCGCCTGGAGGAAAGCCTGGGCTGCCAGTTGCTTGACCGCGATCAGCGCCGGGTGGTGGCCACGGTGGAGGGCGAGCGCCTGCTGGCCTATGCCCGGCGCATCCTGGCTCTGCATGAGGAGGCCAGCGACGTATTGATCAACCAGCGCGGCGAGGAAGTGCTGCGCCTGGGGGTGCCGGAAGACTTTGCCGCCGAGCGCCTGATGCCGATGCTCTCGCGCTTTGGCCTGGATTATCCGGCGGTGCGCCTGGAGGTCACCAGTGGTCTGGGACCGGAATTGCTGCGCCAATTCCGCCGTGGCGAGTTCGACCTGTTGCTGGTCAAGCAGATGGGCCACAGCGATGACTGCGTGGACTCCTGGCCCGAGCCTTTGTGCTGGGTCGACAGTCTGCGCCAGCCGGCCTTGGGCCGCGATCCGCTGCCGCTGGTGGCGTTCCCGGTGGGAGGTTTGTATCGCCAGGAAATGCTTCACCACCTGGAAGTCGGCGGCTGGCCGTGGCGCATCGCCTATTCCAGTGCCAGCCTGGCCAGCGTCTGTTCGGCAGTGGCGGCGGGCCTGGGCATCAGCCTGTTGCCGGTGCGGGTGCTGGGCAAGGGGCATCGGATTCTCGATGCCGCCAGCGGTTTGCCGGATATCCAGGGCGTGCGCCTGGCGTTGTACGCCGGCAGTGGCCTGAGTCGGGCTGGCAAGGCATTACAGGAGCAGTTGCGAACAGTGGCCAGTGTCAAGCCGCAAGTTGAAACCACCGGGAAGTTATAAGTGTTCTTGTTTCTGTCATAACTTATAGAGAGCCGATTGCAGGCTATAGCTATTTAATTAGTTGTTGCTCAAGTTTGTTTTGGACAGAGTTATAAACGCCGACCATGCTGGGTTTGTGAGTTCCAGGAGGAACTTGCTTCATTGGACGAAACATTCAACTGCATAAGGAAACCCGCATTATGTCGAGCATCAATGGAACCTATGTAAACTCCAACGCTGACGCCCGTCTGGTCGTGACCGACGGCAACGACTCCAACGGTTCGTTCAGCGGTGAGTTGACCCAGGCTGGGGTCAAGTACAGCGTCGCCGGGCATTACCACTTCCAGAACAGCACCGGACAGCCGACCATCATCAATGTTTCCGGCTACAACGATGGCTACGGTTACCAGGCCTGGGCGCTGTTCTCACCCGATCACAATTATTCCCGGTTGCGCGCCTCCGGTGCCCGCAGCAACTTCAGCGGCGATGTGGTCGGCCTGAGCGGTGAGTTCGTCAAGCAATAACAAGCTCGATAATAAACAGCCGCTGAATACGCGCTGCCTTATATAAGGTGGCGTGCCGGTTCAGCGGCTTTGTCGTGTCCGCTGGTAAAGTTAATTAAGTACATGGGGGCTGAAGTTAGTTTCGAGTGCGATGGGGTTCTATTGTTTCTCTGCACTAACAGGCCTGTTTCGATGCTTTGCGGGAATATTTTCAATGCCTGCAAGGCATGGCGTTTTTTCCTCTTGGCTACAGCCCTTGAATCACGTGGCCTGAGCTGTTCCGGGTGAATTCAATATTCCGTTTCAATCTATCTATAACTTGAAAGATTACTTTAAGAGATAAGAGCGGGGCACTGATCATTGACCCTGCGGCACCGTTGCGTGGGGGGTTGTTCAAGCACTGGTGCCGGATTTTTCAAAAGATCGTAGGGAGTGAATCCATGGGCAATGTCCAGACCGCCGCCAGTGCACATGAGGTGCTGTGGCGCCAGGCACCGAGCGGCGAGTTGGTCGACCTCGGCCGGCCCCACCGCTCGCCGCTGGGCCAACTGCGTCTGCAACGGACGCCCAAGGGGGTATTGCGGCGTCGTGAGGCGATTCTCCTGGGCGTCGCGGCTCTGGTCTTGCACGGTGCAGTGATCTACTGGCTGAGCCAGAAACCGACCCCGGTGCTGCCCATCGTGCCGCCGGAAATCCCGCCCATGACCATCGAGTTCTCGCACCCCGCACCGCCCGTGGTCGAGCCGCCTCCGCCTGTGCCGGTACAGCCGGTGGTGGAGCCGCCGCCTCCGGTGGAGGACGAGCTGGCGGTCAAGCCGCCACCGCCCAAGCCGGTGCCCAAACCCAAGCCCAAGCCCAAGCCGGTGCCCAAGCCCGAGCCGAAACCCGCGCCCAAACCGGTGCAGCAGACCCCGGCGGCGCCGCAACCTGCGGCGCCGGTAGCCGCCCCGGCAGCGCCCGCGCCACCGGCTCCGGCCCCCGTGACCCCGGCTTCAGCCAGCGCCGCGTACCTGAAGAACCCGGCGCCGGAATACCCGTCCCTGGCTCAGCGCCGGGGCTGGGAAGGCACGGTGCTGCTGCGGGTGCATGTGCTGGCCAGCGGCAAGCCCGGAGAGATTCAGATCCAGAAGAGCAGCGGTCGCCAGCAGCTCGACGATGCGGCCCTGGCCGCGGTCAAGCGCTGGAGCTTCGTCCCGGCCAAGCAGGGCGACGTGGCCCAGGACGGCTGGGTCAGCGTCCCCATCGACTTCAAGATTCATTGAGCCGCAAGGCCGATCAACCCACACGCGCTAAACGCTTACACAGAGGGAACACATCATGACGTTACTGGCATCTCCACTGGAATCCATCGAAAGCGCGGTGATCTGGCTGTTGGTGGTCTTCTCCGTCGCCACCTGGGGCCTGGCCCTGGTCAAGGGCGTGCAGTTCGCCCGCCTCAAGTCCCAGGATCGCAAGTTCCACAATCAGTTCTGGGCAGCGTCCAGCCTCGACTCCGCCGCTCCCCTGAGTGAAACCCAGCCCGGCGCGGCGGCCCGGGTGGCCCAGGCCGGCTATGCGGCGATCCAGGTCGGCGACGCCCCCCATGCGGCGGACCTGAGCCAGGCAATCAACCACCAGGACCGCCTCGAACGTGCCCTGCGCCAGCAGATCGTGCGCGAGCGCCGCTCCCTGGAAACCGGCCTGGCGGTGGTCGCCAGTATCGGCAGCACCTCGCCCTTCATCGGCCTGTTCGGCACCGTGTGGGGGATCATGGAAGCCCTGAAAGGCATCAGCGCGGCGGGCTCGGCGAGCCTGGAAACCGTGGCCGGTCCCATCGGCGCGGCCCTGGTGGCCACCGGCGTGGGGATCGCCGTCGCGGTGCCGGCGGTGCTGGTCTACAACTACTTCCTGCGGCGCCTGAAGCTCACCGCCGCTGACCTGGACGACTTTGCCCACGACTTCTACAGCCTGGCGCAGAAGAACTCCTTCCGCGTGCTGATCCACCCGAGCGTGCACAAGGCTGCGGCCCAGGGCAGCCTGCAAAAAGTGCAGGAGGCGTCCTGATATGGCCTTCTCCACTCAAGACAGCGATGAGGTGCTGAGCGAGATCAACGTCACGCCCTTGGTGGACGTGATGCTGGTGCTGCTGGTGGTGTTCATCGTCACCGCGCCGCTGCTGACCAACGCCATCCCGATCAACCTGCCCAAGACCGAGGCCGTGGCTCCGGTGGAGCAGAAGGACCCGCTGGTGGTGAGCATCGACGGCGCCGGCAAACTCTTTATCAACAAGGACGAGATCCAGCCGGAGCTGCTGGAAACCAACTTGCAGGCGGCCAAGGCCAAGGACCCGCAAGTGCGGGTCCAGCTGCAGGCCGACGATGGCGTCAATTACGGGGAAGTGGCCCGGGCCATGGCGTCCATCGAGCGTGCGGGCATCACCAAGCTGTCGGTGATTACCGCGCGCTGAAACCGAGCAACAAAGCCACGACTTTTCAGGCCGTCTCCTTGGCAGGGTGCGGCCTTTTTTTTGCCAGACGCTTTTAGCGTATTCCTGGGCGTGCCTGAGGCCTCATGGTTTGCCAGCGATGCGTGTTCTGTCCCTTGTCAGCGTCAGGCTCAGTACCACCGCACTGAGGATGATGCCGCCGACGATGGCCAGCGACCAATGGACCGGTATATGGAACCAGGGCGCGGCCAGCATTTTGCTTCCGATAAACACCAGCACTATGGCCAGCCCGTACTTGAGCAGATGGAACCGCTCAGCCATGTCCGCGAGCAGGAAGTACAAGGCGCGCAGGCCCATGATGGCGAATATGTTGGAGGTGAACACGATGAAGGGATCGGTGGTCACGGCGAAAATCGCCGGGATGCTATCGACCGCAAAAATCAGGTCGCTGGCCTCGATCAGCACCAGCACCAGGAACATCGGCGTTGCCCAGCGCAGGCCATTCTGGATGACAAAAAAACGCTCGCCGTGAAACTCCTGGGTGACGCGCAAGTGCTTGCGCATCCAGCGCAGTATCGGGTTTTTGTCGAGGTCGGGTTGTTGCTCGGCAAAGATCAGCATCTTGATGCCCGTGACGACCAGCAGGACTCCGAAGACGTAGAGCAGCCAGGCGAACTCCTGTACCAGCCAGACGCCGGCGAGAATCATCGCTGCACGCATGACGATGGCGCCGAGTACGCCGTACAGCAGCACGCGCCGCTGCAATGGCGGCGGTACGGCGAAATAGCTGAAGATCATCACGAAGACGAACATGTTGTCGATCGACAGTGACTGTTCGATCAGGTAGCCGGTGAGGAACTCAAGGGTTTTGCGCTGGGCGATTTGCGCACCCAGCGTATCGTTCAGATACCACCAGAGCAGACCGGCGAAGACCAATGCCAGGCTGGCCCAGGCTATGACCCAGGCCAGTGCCTCCCGGGCCGAAACCCGATGGGCCTTGCGCCCACCGAAGACAAACAGGTCAAGCGCCAGTACGGCGATGACGAAGACGATGAAAGCAGCCCACATCCAAGGTTCACCGATGTTCATCGCGGCCATGCCTCAAATGAGTTGAGGTTTATCCCCCGTGACAGTCTTGGAATGACGCACCCCGGGGGCGGATGGTTCTCATCCTAGCCAGCCGGTTTGCTCAAGAAAAAGTCGTATATTTTTGGCCGATAGTTCGATGCCGACGAATTGTTTGCGCGCAGGCAAAAGGATTGAAGGAGGCAGGCCTTATATTCTTTTTGGGTATTAATAAATAGCTTCTTATTCCTTAACGAATATAAATCCCCTCCCTATACTCGTCCGGGAACAGACACGCAGCAGGAGAGTTCCCCATGCGCAACGAATCCATTCGCTACTTGATTGTGCCGGGCTGGCAAGGATCGCCAGAAGATCATTGGCAAACCCATTGGCAGAACAGCCTGCCCAACAGTGCGCGGGTGGAGCAGGCCGATTGGCTGACGCCGCGCCGTGAAGACTGGGTGGCGGCCCTGGCCGAAGCCATCGCCATCGACGACACGCCGGTGATCCTGATTGCCCACAGCCTGGGTTGCATCACCGTGGCCCACTGGGCGGCGCGCGCGCCCGCGGCAGCGCTGCGCCAGGTGCGCGGTGCGCTGCTGGTGGCGCCGGCGGATGTCGAACGTGCGGCCTGTGCCCCGGCGCTGCGCAATTTCGCGCCGATTCCCCGGGACCTGTTGCCGTTCCCCAGCCAGGTGGTGAGTTCGGACAACGACAGCGCCGTCAGCGCGCCGCGTGCCCTGGAACTGGCCCGTGACTGGGGCGCCGAAGCCGGGATTCTGGCGGGAGCCGGGCATATCAACGTCAAGTCCGGCCACCAGCGCTGGGAGCAGGGATTCGCCTATCTCTATCGCCTGCAGAACCGCATGGAACAACACGCCCTGCGTCGTGCCTGACCGTATTTTCCCTGTTTAAACGCCCCCGTCCTCAGGCGGTTTTGGGCGGGAGTCTGCCATGAGTCCTCACACCCCTTTCGGCCAGCCGCTGCTGACCTTTCCCGATGCGGAAAAAAGCCCCCTGAGCATCCGCGCCAAGGCGCTGGTGTTCGTCGATCCACGTTCGCGACAACTGCGTGAAGAGCTGGAGCAACTGGCGCCCCGTGCGATCTCGGTGCTGATCCGTGGTGAAACCGGCACCGGCAAGGAGCTGCTGGCCCGACACATCCACCGCGCCAGCGACCGCAGCGGGCTGTTTGTCTCGGTCAACTGCGGCGCCATCAGCCCCACCTACGCCGACGCCGAACTGTTCGGCTACGCCGCCGGCAGCTTCAGCGGCTCCGCCAGCAGCCGGGCCGGCTGGTTCGGTTCGGCCAATGGTGGAACCCTGTACCTGGACGAGATCGGCGACTTGCCGCTGCCGATTCAGACCAAGCTGCTGGCAGCCCTGGAGAACCACGAAGTGACCCGGGTCGGCGCCCAGCAACCGAGCCCGGTGGATGTGCGCCTGGTGGCGGCCACCAGCATCGACCTGGCCCAGGCGGTGGCGGCGGGCAAGTTTCATGAGCGCCTGTACCGCTACCTCAGCGAGGGCCAGTTGGAGCTGCCGGCGCTGCGCGAGCGGGTCGGGGATATCGAGTCCCTGGCCGAGTATTTCCTGGGGATCTACAGCCAGCGCCTGGACCTGCCGGTGCCGCTGATCAGCGAAGCCGCGCAACAGGCCCTGGAGCGCCACAGCTGGCCGGGCAATACCCGGGAGCTGGAGAACGTCATTCACTTTGCGCTGCTGGTCAGCAGCGGCGAGGAAATCCTTCCCGAGCACCTCAACCTGCCGCCGACGCGCTCGCCGCTGGAGCAGATCGAGCTGCTGCTGCGGCAGATCGCCGAGAGCGATTCAGACGCGGATCGCCAGGCCCTCAAGCGCCTGCTGGCGGTGTAGCCGCTGCCGCAGGCTGCGACCGGCTGCGCAGCAGACGCAAAACCGTTCACCACGATCCTGCTGGATAGCCACGGAACCCCTGGCGCCGACTGCGTCGTCGTTCGCAGCCTGCGGCAGCGGCTACAGGGGCGGTGGTGGGGCGGGATGTATGAACAAAATGGAATATGAACGTGAATAAAAGATATTGTTCGGGAATAAAAAATCTCGGTATTGTCCGCTTCACGCCAGCAGTGGCACATCACTGGCACCCTTATAAGCACCTCATTTGAAGCCGTCGTCGATCCCGACACCTAAGGACCTTGCATGAAAAAAGTTCTGTTGTTCACCGCACTGGCGGCAGCCCTGAGCGCCGGTATTGCCCAGGCCGGCGAGAAGCTGGTGGTTGCCGCGACTCCGGTGCCCCACGCCGAGATTCTCGAGCTGATCAAGCCAACCCTGGCCAAGGAAGGCGTGGACCTGGAGATCAAGGTCTTCACCGACTACGTGCAACCCAACGTACAGGTCGATCAGAAGCGTCTGGACGCCAACTACTTCCAGACCCTGCCGTACCTGAAGAACTTCAACGAGGGCAAGGGCACTCACCTGGAAACCGTGATCGGTGTGCACGTCGAACCCTTCGGCGGCTACTCGAAGAAGGTCAAGTCCCTGGCCGAGCTGAAAGATGGCGCCACCATTGCCATCCCCAACGAAGGCAGCAACAGCGGCCGGGCCCTGATCCTGCTGCACAAGGCCGGTCTGATCGAGCTCAAGGACCCGAAGAACGCTGTGTCCACGCCCAAGGACATCGCCAAGAACCCGCACAACTTCAAGTTCAAGGAGCTTGAGTCGGCCATGCTGCCACGGGTCCTGGATCAGGTTGACCTGGACATGATCAACACCAACTACGCCCTGGAAGCGGGCCTGAACCCGGCCAAGGATGCGCTGGTCATCGAAGGCGCCGATTCGCCTTACGTGAACTACCTGGTGGCCCGTCCGGACAACAAGGACAGCGCGGCGATCCAGAAGCTGGCCAAGGCCCTGACCAGCCCAGAGGTCAAAACCTTCATCGAGAAGAAATACAGCGGCGCGGTACTGCCGGCGTTCTGATGAACTAGGCTACTGAAGCGACAAACCCCTTCAAGGTTTGAACGCCGACGGCTATCACAGCGTCGGCGTTTTTTATTGCGTCCGCAAAAGCCGCAGGAGCCGGCCGGGCGGCGTTGCGTTTGCCGGCGAAGAGCTCCTCAGGCCGGGTACGAACCTGAAGGGCGCCTTCGCTGGCAAGCCAGCTCCTACACAAGCCAGCTCTTACACAAGTGGAGCGCTTTTGGCGGTGGCTTGGGTGGCGCGGCACAACGCCGTCAGCCACTTCATCAGTTCATGGGGGGGCAGGGGTTGCGGGGGCTTTGTATCGGCCATGGTGGTCGTCCTTGAGGGGGGTAGCGTCCAGTGGAGGTGCGGGCGCGAAAGCTCCGTTCGACCCGGTTGAAAAGGTAGTAGCCCGGCGCCAGCCCGGCAAATCCGCGGGTTAGGTTTTTGGGTGATATCAATATGCTCTAACGGTATTTAAATTCTGCTTTTTATAGCTATAAAGTCGCGGCAGCCGGGCGGTTACCCACTGCCCCACGGACTGCCCCACCGTCGCTGTACCCCAGCGGCGTTCAGGATGATTCATGACCCTCGATTACGCGTTTATCCTCAGCACCCTGCCGGCCTTTCTCAAAGCCGTGGGAGTGACCCTGCAGGTCGGCCTGATCGCCATCGGCACCTCGCTGCTGGTAGCCCTGATCAACGCCACTGTCCTGGTGTTTCGCACCCCTTACCTGCACCGCCTGATTGGCCTGTACGTGGAACTGGCGCGCAACACGCCGTTGTTGATCCAGCTGTTCTTCGTCTACTTCGCCTTGCCGGCCCTGGGGATCAAGGTCTCGGGTTTTGCCGCGGCGATCATCACCATGACCTTTCTCGGCGGCGCCTACCTCACCGAAGTGCTGCGCGCCGGGGTCGAAGCCGTGCCCCAGGCGCAGCTGGAATCGGGGCGCTCCATAGGCCTGTCGCAGTGGCAGTCGCTGCGTTACGTGATCCTGCCCCAGGCCGGGATCCTCAGCCTGCCGTCGCTGTTCGCCAATTTCATTTTCCTGCTCAAGGAAACCACCGTGGTTTCGGCGGTGGCGGTGCCGGAGATTCTCTACACCACCAAGAGCTACATCGCCCTGTACTACAAGACCTACGAAATGCTCGCGGTGCTGACGCTGATCTGCGTGCTGTTGTTCTTGCCGCTGTCGCTGTTGCTCAGCCGTCTGGAAAGGAGGTTGCAACATGGCCAGTTCGGGTCTTGAGCTGTTGCTGGTGTCCTTGCCGCAACTGGCCCGGGGCGCTGCGCAGACTTTGTCGATTTCGCTGTTGAGCATTGCCTTCAGCACCCTGGGCGGGGTGCTCTACGGCGTGCTGCGCAGCCTGCAACGCAAGGTGCTGGATGTACCGTTGCGAATCTACCTGGAGCTGTTCCGGGCGATCCCGGTGCTGGTCTGGTTGTACCTGCTGTTCTTCGGCTTTCCGATCTTCTTCGGCCTCAGCATTCCCAGCTTCACCTGCGCGGTGCTGGTGCTGTCGCTGTGGGGCGCCAGCGAAGTCGGCGAGGTGGTGCGCGGGGCCCTGCAATCCCTGCCCCGGGGCCAGCGTGAAGCGGGCTTGTCCATCGGCCTCTCCGGTGCCCAGCTATACGGCTACGTCTTGCTGCCCCAGGCGCTGAAGCGCATGACGCCGCCGACCATCAACGTCTACACGCGAATCATCAAGACCAGCTCCCTGGCGGTGCTGATCGGCGTGGTGGACGTGATCAAGGTCGGCCAGCAGATCATCGAGCGCACCTACGAATCGGTGCTGATCTATGGCGTTCTGTTCCTGTTTTTCTTCTTTATCTGCTACCCGCTGTCGGCCGCCTCCCGCGTGCTGGAGCGGCGCTGGACGCAAGCATGAGCGCATTGATCGAGTTCCAGGGTTTCAACAAGTTCTTCGGCCCGCAGCAGGTGCTCAAGGAGGTCGACCTGCGCGTGGCGGCGGGGGAGGTGATCGTCATCCTCGGCCCCAGCGGCTGCGGCAAGAGCACTCTGCTGCGTTGCCTCAACGGCCTGGAAAGCGCCCACAGCGGCCATCTGCGTTTCGCCGGGCGCGAGCTGCTCAGCCCCGACACCGACTGGCGCCAGGTGCGCCAGCAGATCGGCATGGTGTTCCAGAGCTATCACCTGTTCCCCCACATGAACGTGCTGGACAACCTCCTCCTCGGGCCGCTCAAGGTGCAAAAGCGCGAGCCCCGCGAAGCCCGGGCCCAGGCCGAAGCGTTGCTGGAGCGGGTGGGCCTCTTGGACAAGCGCGAGGCCTTTCCCCGGCAGCTGTCCGGCGGCCAGCAGCAACGCATCGCCATCGTCCGCTCGTTGTGCATGAACCCCCAGGTGATGCTGTTCGATGAGGTCACCGCGGCCCTTGATCCGGAGATGGTCAAGGAAGTGCTGCAGGTGATCCAGGGCCTGGCCCGGGACGGCATGACCCTGTTGATCGTTACCCATGAAATGGCCTTCGCCCGGGCCGTGGCCGACCGCATCGTGTTCATGGATGGCGGGCGCATCGTGGAACAGAACACCCCCGAGGCTTTCTTCACCAACCCGCAGAGCGCACGCGCGCAGCAGTTCCTGGAGAAGTTCTCGTTCGTTGAAGCACTGCCCAAGAAAGCCCCTAAAAAGGAACTGGAGCTCTTATGAAAACTGCCAAGTCTTCGCTGTTGTTACTGCCGCTGTTCGGTCTGGCCCTGCTGGCCGGCTGCGATAAATCCAATGATGCACCCAAGCCTGCGGCCACCGCTGCCAGCGCCGCGCCGGCGGCCGGTTACCTGGACAAGATCAAGGCTCGGGACAAGCTGATCGTCGGCGTGTTCACCGACAAGCCGCCGTTCGGTTTCGTCGATGAAACCGGGCGCTATGTGGGCTTCGATACCGACATCGGCCGCCAGTTCGCCAAGGACCTGTTGGGGGACGAGAACAAGGTGGAGTTCGTCGCCGTGGAACCGGCCAGCCGCATTCCCTTCCTGCAGAGCGACAAGGTCGACCTGATCCTGGCCAACATGACCGTGACCCCGGAGCGCAAGCAAGCGGTGGAATTCACCAACCCCAACCTCAAGGTGGCGGTGCAGGCCCTGGTGCCCGAAGGCAGCCCGGTGAAGAGCCTGGATGACCTGGCAAGCCGCACCACCATCGTCACCACCGGCACCACCGCAGACATCTGGCTGACCCAGAACCACCCGGACTGGAAACTGCTCAAGTTCGAGAAGAACACCGAGTCCCTGCAAGCCCTGGCCAATGGCCGTGGCGACGCCTACGCCCAGGACAACCTGATTCTGTTCAGCTGGTCCAAGCAGAACCCGGGCTACCGCGTATTGCCCCAGACCCTGGGCGAGCAGGCACCGATTGCCCCGGCGGTGAAGAAGGGCAACCTCGAACTGCGGGACTGGGTGAATGCCGAGCTGGCCAAGCTGGGCGAAGAAAAGTACCTGCTCAAGCTGTATGACCAGTACGTGCGCAAAGAGCTGAGCGACGACACCCCGCCTGAGAGCGTGATTGTCGAAGGCGGCAAATGGCAGGGCTGAGGCGTACTGTCGGCTGCTGAATCCACTGTGTAGCCGCTCTTGAGGGCCTCGGAAGGTCCTGCGGACCTTATCGCAGCCTTCGGCAGCGGCTACAGGGTGTGGGAGGCGCGATTTTCAGTCGGGCCAGTACCAGGCCGGTTCGTCGAGCATGCGCTGGCCGACGATGCCGGTCTGGCCCAGCTCTTTCTCCAGCACGATGCAGTTGCATTCGGGGTCTTCCTGCAAGGCCGCGATCAGGCGCCGGGCGTGGGACACCACCCACACCTGGCACTGCTCTGAAGCCCTGATGAT
Source organism: Pseudomonas sp. 50_B (assembly GCF_017491625.1). Taxonomy (NCBI): domain Bacteria; kingdom Pseudomonadati; phylum Pseudomonadota; class Gammaproteobacteria; order Pseudomonadales; family Pseudomonadaceae; genus Pseudomonas; species Pseudomonas sp. 50_B. The sequence goes on along the minus strand of NZ_JAFGYX010000006.1, from coordinate 210,031 downwards.
CAAACGCGCCAGGGCCGGCAACAGGTCCGGGTGCAGGCTGGTCTCCGGTTCGTTGAGCACCATCAGGCTTGGCGGCCGCGGAGTCAGCAAGGCCGCTACCAGCAACAGGTAGCGCAAGGTGCCGTCCGACAGTTCCGCGGCCGACAGCGGTCGCAATAACCCCTCCTGATAGAACTCGATGGCGAAGCGTCCACCCTGCAGCGGGGCGATGTTCAGCCGCGCGCCGGGGAAGGCGTCGCTGATGGCCGCCTGCAGCGCCTCGGGGTCGCCGATCTCGCGAATGGTCTGCAACGCCGCCGCCAGGTCGCGGCCATCGTGATGCAGCACCGGCGTGCGGGTGCCCAGTTGCGGCTGGCGCACCGGGGCTTCGCTGTCGCTGCGAAAGTGATCGTAGAAACGCCAGCGACGAATGAACTCGCGCATCTGCAGCACTTCCGGCGAGCCGCGCAGGCTGCCCACTTGATCGAACAGGCTGTCGAAGTCCGGCGTGTGTTGGGCCAGCACGTCCCAGCTGCGGCCCTGGCGCGCGCGGATCAACGGGCCGGCACGGTCCACCAGCAGACTGGCGGGGCGGTAGAGCGGCCCGGACCAGATGCATTCCTTCTTGATCTGCGGGTCCAGGGCAAACGCCGAGTGACTGGGCTCCGGCAGACCCAGGGCGATGGCGTAGCTGAAGTCTTCTCCGGCAAAGCCCAGGCGCAGGCGCTTGCTGGAAGAGCGCACGCTGGCCTCGATCGGCACCTCGCCGTTGCGCATGCGTCGGCTGAGGTTTTCCGGCCCGGCCCAGAAGGTCGATTCCAACCCGCCTTCCTTGGCCAGGGCATTGACCACGCCGCCCTGGGCGGTCTCTGCCAGCAGGCGCAGGGCCCGGTACAGATTGGACTTGCCGCTGCCATTGGCGCCGGTGATCAGGTTCAGTCGGCCGAGGGGCATCACCAGTTTGTTGATGGAGCGGTAATTGGCCACCGCCAGGGTCTTGAGCATGCCGGGTCTCCTGTTGCGTGGTGCGCAGTGTGCCTGATTTGTAGAGCGGGAGCTTGCTCGCCGCCGGCTCCGAAACCGCTGCTGTGTTTGCCCGGACAGGGTGCGCTGCAAGGCTGGCGACTACGGCGCCCAGGGGCGTCGGTCGGCCGAGCGGGAGCGGGCGCCCTCGCTACGAAAGCCCTGCTTATGAGACCTGCGTGCAAGGGTTGAACCCTGTTCTAAGCTCACAGTCGTAACGTCACTGGCGCGACGATCAAGCACAAGGAGCCTGCATGGCTGGTCTCAAATCGAGGTGGATAGTGGGGCTGAGCCTGCTGGCGCTGCTCGGCGGCTGCGGAGCGGAAAAGCCGACCGAGAAGGAACGCCCGCGGGTGCGTATCCAGCAAGTGCAGAGCAGCGATTTTGCCCCGTCGGTGACCCTCACCGGTGACGTCCAGGCCCGGGTGCAGACCGAGTTGTCGTTCCGCGTTGGCGGCAAGATCATCCAGCGTCTGGTGGATGTCGGCGACCGGGTTTCCGCCCAGCAGGTACTGGCCCGGCTCGACCCCAAGGACTTGCAGACCAACGTCGATTCCGCCGCTGCCGCGGTGTTTGCCGAACAGGCGCGGGTCAAGCAGGCCAGCGCAGCCTTCGTCCGCCAGCAGAAGCTCCTGCCCAAGGGCTACACCAGCCAGAGCGAATACGATTCGGCCCAGGCCGCCCTGCGCAGTAGCCAGAGCGCCTTGAGCGCGGCCCAGGCACAGTTGGCCAATGCCCGCGAGCAGTTGAGCTACACCGAACTGGTGGCCGAGGCGCCGGGGGTGATCACCGCGCGTCAGGCCGAGGTCGGCCAGGTGGTGCAGGCCACCATGCCGATCTTCAGCCTGGCTCGGGACGGCGAGCGCGACGCGGTGTTCAACGTCTACGAATCGCTGCTGATGCAGCCGCCGGGCCAGGAAACCATCCACGTCAGCCTGCTGGACAACCCCAAGGTCACCACCACCGGCAAGGTCCGCGAGGTGACCCCGGTGGTCTCGGCCCAGAGCGGTACGGTGCAGGTCAAGGTGGTGCTCGATTCGCTGCCGGCGGGCATGGACCTGGGCTCGGTGGTCAGTGCCACCGCCCGCGCCCACGGCAAGGCCACGGTGGTGCTGCCTTGGTCGGCCTTGACCAAGAACCTCAGCGAACCGGCGGTGTGGCTGGTGGGCGAGGACGGCAAGACCGTGCTGCACAGCGTCAAGGTCGGGCGTTACCTGACCGGCCAGGTGATCATCAGCGACGGCCTCAAGGGCGGCGAGAACGTGGTGGTGGCCGGGGGGCAGTTGTTGCACCCGGGGATGTTGGTCGAGATTGCCGGGCCGACCAAGGAACAGGGAGCACAACCATGAAGCGCCTGCTGCCGTTGTTATGGGCCAGCCTCTTGCTGCTGGGCTGCTCCAAGGAAGAACCGGCGCCGGAGCCGGTGCGTCCGGTGCTGTCGATCCAGGTGGCGCCGCAATCGGAGGAAAGCCTCGGGCGCTTTGCCGGCAACATCCAGGCCCGTTTTGAAACCAACCTGGGCTTTCGGGTGCCGGGGCGGATTGCCAGCCGCAATGTGGATGTCGGTGCCGAAGTGGGGCCCGGGGACTTGCTGGCGACCCTCGATCCCACCGACCAGCAGAACCAACTGCGGGCCGCCCAGGGCGACCTGGCCAAGGTCGAGGCGCAGTGGATCAACGCCCAGGCCAATGCCCGGCGCCAGCAGGAGCTGTTCGACCGTGGGGTCGGCGCCCAGGCGCAACTGGACATTGCCCAGACCGACTTGAAGACCACCGGCGCTTCCCTGGCTCAGGCCAAGGCGGCCGTGCGCCAGGCCCAGGACCAGCTCAACTACAGCCAACTGCGCAGCGATCACGGCGGCGTGGTCACCGCCTGGAACGCTGAAGCCGGGCAGGTGGTGACCGCCGGCCAGCAAGTGGTGACCCTGGCCCGGCCGCAGATCAAGGAAGCGGTGATCGACCTGCCGGCGACCCTGGTGGATCAACTGCCGGCGGACGTGGAGTTCAAGGTCGCGGCCCAGCTCGACCCGAGCATCAGCACCACGGCCACCGTGCGCGAGATCGAGCCCCAGGCCCAGAGCGCGACCCGTACCCGTCGCGCCCGCCTGACCCTCAAGGACACTCCCGAGGCCTTTCGCCTGGGCACCGCCATCAGCGTGACCCTGAGCTCGGCCATCGAACCGCGCACCGAGTTGCCCCTGACGGCCCTGCAAGAGGTGGATGGCCAGACCCGGATCTGGGTCATCGACCCGCAGAGCCAGACCGTCGCCCCCCGGGAGATCAAAGTGCTCAGCCGCGACAGCGATTCGGCGCTGATCAGCCAGGGGGTCAAGCCCGGCGAGCGCATCGTCAGCGCCGGGGTCAACAGCCTCAAGCCGGGGCAGAAAGTCAAAGTCGATGAGGGCCGCGCACAATGACGCCTGACAGCAAAGGGAGCTTCAACCTGTCCGAGTGGGCGATCAAGCATCAGTCCTTCGTCTGGTACCTGATGTTTGTTGCGCTGCTGATGGGGGTGTTTTCCTACCTGAACCTGGGGCGTGAGGAAGACCCGTCCTTCACCATCAAGACCATGGTCATCCAGACTCGCTGGCCCGGCGCGACCCAGGAAGAAACCCTGAAGCAGGTCACCGACCGCATCGAGAAAAAACTCGAAGAGCTGGACTCGCTCGACTACGTGAAAAGCTATACCCGCCCCGGCGAGTCGACGGTGTTCGTCAACCTGCGCGACACCACCAGTGCCAAGGACATTCCCGAGATCTGGTATCAGGTGCGCAAGAAGATCAACGACATCCGCGGCGATTTCCCCCAGGGCTTGCAGGGCCCGGGTTTCAACGATGAGTTCGGCGATGTGTTCGGTTCGATCTACGCCTTCACCGCCGACGGCCTGAGCATGCGCCAACTGCGTGACTACGTGGAGCAGGTGCGCGCCGAGATCCGCGAAGTGCCGAACCTGGGCAAGGTGGAGATGGTCGGTGAGCAGGACGAAGTCATCTACCTCAACTTCTCCACGCGCAAGCTGGCGGCCCTGGGCATCGACCAGCGCCAGGTCCTGCAAAGCCTGCAAGCGCAGAACGCGGTGACCCCGGCCGGGGTGATCGAGGCCGGGCCGGAGCGGATCTCGGTGCGCACCTCGGGGCAGTTCGCCTCGGAGAAGGACCTGGCCACGGTCAACCTGCGCCTCAACGACCGCTTCTATCGCCTGGCCGACATCGCCGACATCAGTCGCGGCTACGTCGACCCTGCCACACCGCTGTTCCGTTTCAACGGCCAGCCGGCCATCGGCCTGGCCATTGCCATGAAGAAGGGCGGCAACATCCAGGAATTCGGCAAGGCCCTGCATGCGCGCATGAATGAGCTGACCGCCGACCTGCCGATCGGCATCGGCGTGCACAAGGTCTCGGATCAGGCCGAGGTGGTGCAGGAAGCGGTGGGCGGTTTCACCAGCGCCTTGTTCGAGGCGGTGATCATCGTCCTGGTGGTGAGCTTCATCAGCCTTGGGATGCGCGCCGGGCTGGTGGTGGCCTGCTCGATTCCGCTGGTGCTGGCCATGGTCTTCGTGTTCATGGAGTACAGCGGCATCACCATGCAGCGGATCTCCCTGGGGGCCTTGATCATCGCCCTGGGGCTGCTGGTGGACGACGCCATGATCACCGTGGAAATGATGGTCACGCGCCTGGAGAAGGGCGAGAGCAAGGAGCAGGCGGCGACCTTTGCCTACACCTCCACCGCCTTCCCGATGCTCACCGGGACCCTGGTGACCGTGGCCGGCTTCGTGCCCATTGGCCTCAACGCCAGCTCCGCTGGTGAGTACACCTTCACCCTGTTCGCGGTGATCGCCGTGGCCATGCTGGTGTCGTGGATCGTCGCGGTGCTGTTTGCCCCGGTGATCGGCATCCACATCCTCAGCACCAACGTCAAACCCCACTCCGAGGAGCCGGGGCGCGTGGGTCGCGCCTTCAATGGCGGCCTGCTGTGGGCCATGCGCAACCGCTGGTGGGCGATTGGCATCACCGTGCTGCTGTTTGCCGCGTCGGTGTTCGGCATGCGTTTTGTGCAGAACCAGTTCTTTCCGTCTTCCGACCGGCCGGAGATCCTGGTGGACCTCAACCTGCCGCAGAACGCCTCGATCGACGAGACCCGCATGGCCGTGGATCGGTTGGAAGCGACCCTCAAGGACGACCCGGACATTGAGCGCTGGAGCACTTACATCGGCGAAGGCGCGATCCGTTTCTACCTGCCCCTGGACCAGCAACTGCAGAATCCGTACTACGCCCAGCTGGTGATCGTCAGCAAGGGCCTGGAGCAGCGCACGGCCCTGACCGAGCGTTTGCGCAAGCGCCTGCGCGAAGACTTCGTCGGCATCGGCAGCTATGTGCAGGCCCTGGAAATGGGCCCGCCGGTGGGACGGCCGATCCAGTACCGGGTCAGCGGCAAGGACATCGACCAGGTGCGCAAGCACGCCATCGACCTGGCCACCGAACTGGACCGGAACCCGCACATCGGCGAGATCATCTACGACTGGAACGAGCCCGGCAAAGTGCTGCGCATCGACATCGCCCAGGACAAGGCGCGGCAACTGGGGCTGTCCTCGGAAGATGTGGCGCGGCTGATGAACAGCATCGTCAGCGGTTCCACCGTGACCCAGGTGCATGACGACATCTACCTGATCAACGTGGTCGGCCGCGCCGACGACAGTGAGCGCGACTCACCGGAAACCCTGCAGAACCTGCAGATCGTCACCCCCAATGGCACCTCGATTCCGCTGCTGGCCTTCGCCACGGTGGGCTACGAGCTGGAGCAGCCGCTGGTGTGGCGCCGCGACCGCAAACCCACCATCACCATCAAGGCGGCGGTGCGCGACGCGATCCAGCCCACCGACCTGGTCAAGCAATTGCAGCCGGACATCGACCAGTTTGCCGCGCAGTTGCCTGCCGGCTACTCGGTGGCCACCGGCGGCACCGTGGAGGAAAGCAGCAAGGCCCAGGGTCCGATTGCCAAGGTGGTGCCGCTGATGCTGTTCCTCATGGCGACCTTCCTGATGATCCAGTTGCACAGCGTGCAGAAGCTGTTCCTGGTGGCCAGCGTCGCGCCCCTGGGGCTGATTGGCGTGGTCCTGGCCCTGGTGCCCACCGGCACGCCCATGGGCTTTGTGGCGATCCTCGGGATTCTTGCGCTGATCGGCATCATCATCCGCAACTCGGTGATCCTGGTGACCCAGATCGACGAATACGAGCGCGAGGGTTATCACCCCTGGGACGCGGTACTGGAAGCCACCCACCATCGGCGTCGACCTATCCTGCTGACCGCCGCCGCGGCCAGCCTGGGGATGATCCCGATTGCCCGGGAAGTGTTCTGGGGGCCGATGGCCTACGCCATGATTGGCGGCATCATCGTTGCCACCTTGCTGACCCTGCTGTTCCTCCCGGCGCTGTACGTGGCCTGGTACAAAATCAAGGAGCCCAGCAAAGACACTCCTGGCCCCACAGCCCTGTAGGAGCTGGCTTGCCAGCGAAGAGGCCCGAGAGGCGGGCGCCTGATCTGGAACCGCCTTCGCCGGCAAGCCGGCTTCTATGGGGGAAGTGTGGCGGGGGGCTCAGGCTTTGCGCCAGACGCTGGCCAGCCAGGGTTGCTGTTCCCGGGGCAGACCGGCGGGGCGGTAGTAATGCTCCAGCTCGACAAAGCCTGCCTCGGTCAGCAACGCCTGCCAGCTTGCGAGGTCGTGGTAGGCACCGTAGCGCGGGCCGTTCCAGCCTTCCTGGTTGTCGCCGCGTGGGTTGGAGCTGAACAGCACGCCACCGTCCTTGAGGCTGGCATGCAGTTGCTTGAGCACCCGCGGCAGTTCCTGGCGGGGAATGTGAAACAGCACCGCGTTGGCGAAGATGCCGTCGAAGTGCTCCGCGGGCAGGTCAAGCTTGAGAAAGTCCTGCTGCCAGACTTCGCAGCCGCTGTCGTCCCGGGCCATCTGGGCAAAGCGCTCGCAGCCGTCGAGGCCGATGGCGATATGGCCCAGGCGGGTGAAGGTTTGCAAGTCGCGCCCCGGGCCGCAGCCAAAATCCAGCACGCTGAAGGGCGCCGGGCCCTGGATATGCCGCAGCAGCGCGTCGATGTTCTGGCTGACGTCGTGGTCGCGGGTGCCTTCACGAAAGTCTTCGGCCACCTGCTGGTAGTGGCCGAGGGTGGTGGCGGTGATGGTGTCTAGGTCGTCTGGAGCAAGTTTCATGGCGGGCTGCATGGCGTGAAGAGGAATGGCCCGAATATACCCCATGCACCCTGTAGCCGCTGCCGAAGGCTGCGAACGGCTCCGCAGGAGACGCCGCTCTTGAGGGCCTTGGAAGGTCCTGCGGACCTTGTCGCAGCCTGCGGCAGCGGCTACACGGGGTGCCACTAGCGCTTGTTCAGCACCCGCGCCAAACGGTCGCCGCCCAACTGGATCGCCGCCACCAGGATCACCAGCAGCACGATCACCGTGAGCATGATCTGGCTGTCGAAACGCTGGTAACCGTAGCGGTAGGCAATGTCCCCCAGCCCGCCCGCGCCAATCGCCCCGGCCATGGCCGAGGAGTTGATCATGGTCACCAGGGTGATGGTGAAACCGCCGACGATGCCCGGCAGCGCTTCCGGCAGCAGCACGTGCCAGACAATGTGCCAGCGTCGGCAGCCCATGGCCTGGGCCGCTTCGATCAGGCCGTGATCGACTTCCCGCAGGCTCACTTCGGCGATGCGCGCAAAGAACGGCGTGGCGGCGATGGTCAGCGGCACCACCGCCGCCCACACACCGTAGGTGGTGCCGACGATCAGCCGGGTAAAGGGGATCAGCGCCACCATCAGGATCAGGAACGGGATCGAGCGGAACAGGTTCACGAAAGCACCCAGGGCCCGGTTCAGGTGCGGCGCCTCGTAGATCCCGCCCTTGCCGCTGGTGACCAGGATCACCGCCAGGGGAATCCCCGCCAGCAGGGCGATCAGCGAGGACACGCCGACCATCAGCAGGGTGTCGAGAATGCCCTGCAACAAGCGATCAAACCACATAGCCCAGTACCTCCACTTGCTGTGCCCATTGCCCGGCGCGCTGGTGCAGTTCCGCCGCCCCCAGGGGCGAGCCCTGGACGGCCAGCAGCAGTTGCCCCAGGGCGTGGCCCTGGATGCGTTCGACGCCACCTTGCAGCAGGCGCACGCGGCCGCCCAGGGCGCCGAACAGCGCCGCCAGGTCCGGCTCCTCACGCTGGCTGCCGGTAAAGCGCAGGCTCAGCACCAGCGCCGCCTCGGACGATTCGGGATGACTGCGCAAACGGCTTTGCAGCTCGGGCGGCAGGCCGTGCTGCAGGGGCGCCAGCAGGGTCTTGCTGACCTCGTGTTGCGGGTGGCCGAAGACTTCCCAGACCGGCCCCTGTTCGACGATGCGCCCGTGCTCCAGCACCACCACCCGGTCGCAGATCTCGCGGATCACCGCCATCTCGTGGGTGATGAGGATGATGGTCAGGCCCAGGCGCTGGTTGATCTCTTTGAGCAGGGCGAGGATCGACTGGGTGGTTTCCGGGTCCAGGGCCGAGGTGGCTTCGTCGCACAGCAGGATCTCGGGATCGTGGACCAGGGCCCGGGCGATGCCCACCCGCTGCTTCTGGCCGCCGGACAGTTGCGCCGGGTAGGCCTGGTGCTTGTCCTTGAGGCCCACCAGCTCCAGCAGTTCGCGGACCTTGCGCTGGCGCTCGGCCTTGGGCACCCCGGCCACCTTCAGCGGCAGCTCGACGTTGTGCCACACGGTCTTGGCCGACATCAGGTTGAAGTGCTGGAAGATCATGCCGATGCGTCGGCGCAGGGCCACCAGGCGGTCTTCGTCGAAATCGCCGATGTCCACCTGATCGATCAGCACCCGGCCGCTGCTGGGTTGCTCCAGGCGGTTGATGGTGCGGATCAGCGACGATTTGCCGGCGCCGCTGCGGCCGATGATGCCGAACACCTCGCCGCGCTGGATCGAAAGGTCGATGCCGTGCAGGGCCTGCACCGGGCCCTGCTGGCCCTGGTAGGTCTTGCCCAGGCCGATGAAGCGCACCTGGGCGCGGTTCAGCTCGGGGTGCAGCTCGGTCTGCTCGGCGCTCTTTGGCGCAGTTTCCGGCAGCTTGCGCTGCAGCGTCGCGACACTCATCTCAACCTTCCCAGCCGGCTTGGTAGAGCTTGCCGTGGGCTTTATCCAGGGCGGCCCGAACGGCTGGCGAGTGTTGGTAGATATCGACGAACTTGATCAGCCGCGGGTCGTTCTTGCTCTTGGGCTGGATCACGAACTGGATCACGTACTCCTTGTGGTCCAGGCCGTCGAACAGCAGCGCCGAGCCGGCGTCGAAGGTCTTGGCCAGACGGATGTAGGCCGGGTAGCCCTGGACCAGGTCGGCGTCGTCATAGGCGCGCACCAGTTGCACGGCTTCGACCTGGAGGATCTTGATCTGCTTCGGGTTGCTGACGATGTCGTCTTCGGTGGCCTTGTAGCCCACGCCCGGCTTGAGGGTGATCAGCCCGGCCTTGGCCAGCAGTTGCAGGCCGCGTCCGCTGTTGATCGGGTCGTTGGCGATGGCCACGCTGGCGCCTTCGGGCAGCTCGGCGAAGCTTTTGTATTTCTTCGAGTACAGGCCGACGTTGTTGATGATGCCCGGGGCGAAGGGCACCAGATCGAAACCGGCGGCGGCCTTGGCGTTTTCCAGGAAGGGGATGTGCTGGAAGTAGTTCACGTCGATGTCGCCGGCGGCCAGGCTGACGTTGGGCGCGATCCAGTCGGTGAACTCCACCAGCTGCACCTTCAGGCCCTGCTTGCCGGCCTCTTCCACGGCGGCCTCCAGGGGAATGGCGAAGGCGGCGGTGGTGCCGACCTTGAGCGGTTCGTCGGCGGCGAACACGGCGCTGCTGAACAGACCGAGGGCGAGGGCCAGGGCTTTGACCGGGTGGCGCAGGAGCGTGGTTTTCATGGTGGTTACTTCCAGTCAATCCGAATGAGGAGGTTGAACAATTGCGTTTGGGTGTGGCGAAGACCGCTGTCTGTGGCGAGGGCGCTTGCTCCCGCTGGGCCGCATCGCGGCCCTGGACCCAGGCGCCACGGTGTTGCAGGCATACCGCGTCGTCCGGGTTTGGGCTTGCTGCGCAAGCCAGCGAGAGCAAGCTCCCTCGTCACAGGGTGGTCAGCGGCGGTAGGCCGCGCCGGTGTGTCGTTGCGGCAGTTTGCGGCCTTCGTGGAACAGTTTTTCCCGCAGGGTGCCGTCGTCGTAGGCGGTCTTGTAGGAGCCACGGCGTTGCAGTTCGGGGATCACCAGATCGATGAAGTCGACGTAGCTTTCCGGGGTGACGATGCGGGTCAGGTTGAAGCCGTCCAGGCCGGTTTCGGCGATCCAGGATTCCAGCTCGTCGGCCACCTGCTGCGGCGAGCCGACCACGGTGAAGTAGCGGCCGCCCAGGGCGTGCTGTTCCAGCAGCTTGCGCCGGGTCCAGTCGTTGTTCTGCAGGTGCTTGGTGGCCGACTGGATGGCGTTGCTCTTCACGTACTGGATAGGTTCGTCGATCTCGTATTGGGAGAAGTCGATCGCGGTGGACGCGGAAAAATGCGCCACCCCGGCCTCGGCGCTGGCGTAGCGGCGGTACTCGGCGTGCTTCTGCCAGGCCAGTTCCTCGGTCTGGCCAACGATCACGTTGAGGCCCATGAACACCTTGATGTCCTCGGGATTGCGCCCGGCGGCCACGGCGCTGGCGCGGACCTTGTCCACCTGGGCCTTGGTCGCGGCCTTGTTCTGCCCACTGATGAACACGCACTCGGCGTGGCGCCCGGCGAACAGCAGGCCGCGGTCCGAGCTGCCGGCCTGGAACAGCACCGGGGTGCGCTGCGGTGACGGCTCGCACAGGTGATAACCGCTGACCTGATAGAACTCGCCCTGGTGCTCGACCTTGTGCACTTTGTCCGGCTGGGCATAGATGCGCTGCTCGCGGTCATCAAGCACCGCGTCGTCTTCCCAGCTGCCTTCCCAGAGCTTGTACAGCACCTCCAGGTACTCGTCGGCCTGGTCGTAGCGACGGTCGTGCTCGATCTGCTGCTTCAGGCCCATGGCCTGGGCGGCGCTGTCCAGGTAGCCGGTGACGATGTTCCAGCCGACCCGGCCACGGCTCAGGTGGTCGAGGGTGGAAAGGCGCCGGGCGAACAGGTAGGGCGCCTCGTAGGTGAGGTTGGCGGTGAGGCCGAAGCCCAGGTTCTTGGTCACTGCCGCCATGGCCGAGACCAGCAGCAGCGGGTCGTTGACCGGCAGCTGGATCGACTCCTTGAGGGTCACGTCCACCGAGTTCTGGTAGACGTCGTAGACCCCGACGATGTCGGCGATGAACAGCCCGTCGAACAGCCCGCGCTCCAGCAGCTGGGCCAGTTCGGTCCAGTACTCGAGGGTCTTGTACTGGGTCGAGTTGTCCCGCGGGTGGGTCCACAGACCGTGGTTGATGTGCCCGACGCAGTTCATGTTGAAGGCGTTGAGCAGGATCTTCTTCTTGGCGGTTTCTGCAGCGGCCATCAGATGGTCCCCCGCAGTGGCGGGTTCTGCTGGTTGAGGTAGTAGTTGCCCACCGCGTGGTACTTCCAGCGCACCGGGTCGTGCAGGGTGTGCACCCGGGCGTTGCGCCAGTGGCGGTCCAGGCCGTGCTCGGCCAGGGTCGCCTGGCTGCCTGCCAGTTCGAACAGGGTGCTGCCGGCGGCCAGGGAGATTTCCGTGCTCAGGGCGCGGACCTCGGCCACGGCGATGGAGGCGGCGGCCACGGTGTCGGCGTTGGTCTCGGCCTGGGCCCGGTCGAGGAACTCCCCGGCGCGCTCCAGCAGGGCTTCGGTGGCGTGCAGGCGGATGCTCAGCTGGCCGAAGCTCTTGAGGGTCAGCGGGTCGTCGGTGGCCTTGTCGGTGCCGGAGTCGATCCAGGGCCGGGTCTTGGTGCGCACGAAGCGCAGGGCGTCTTGGTAGGCGGCGCGGGCGATGCCGGTGTCGATGGCGGCGTGGAGGATCTGCGCCAGGGGACCGACCGGGGTCGGGCGTTCGAAGGCGCTCTGGAACGGCACCACGTCGGCCTCGTCCACCGCGACGTTTTCAAACAGCACCGAGCCGCTGCCGGTGGTGCGCTGGCCGAAGCCGCTCCAGTCGTCGATTACGCTCAGGCCCTGGGCGTCGGCGGGGACGAAGGCCAGTTGCTGCACGCCGTGCTCATCCACCACCGAGGTGGGGATGCGCTGGGCGTAGATGGCGCCAGTGGCGTAGAACTTGCGCCCGTCGATGCGGTAGCCCTGGCCGCTGCTGTCGCGGCTCAGGCGGGTGGTGCGGTCGTGGGCGGTCTTGGTGCCCAGCTCGGCCAGGGCGTTGCCGAAGCGGCGGCCGGCCAGGACCTCGGCGTACAGCCGTTGTTTCTGCGGCTCGCTGCCGTTCACCCGCAGCACTTCCAGGGCGTAGAAATGGTTCTGCGGGATCTGCCCCAGGGAGGCGTCGGCCTCGGCGATCAGGGCGATGACCTTGGCCAGGGTGAGGTTGGACACTCCGGCGCCGCCGTATTCCTTGGGCACGCTGATGCCCCACAGGCCGGAGCGGCTGAAGGCTTCCAGCTCGGGATGGGGCAGGCGCCGTTCACGGTCGCGCAGGGCGCTGTCGCGCTTGAAGTCTTCCGCCAGGTCGCTGGCGACAATCAGGGCTTGTTCGTCGCTGGTGATGACCGCGACGTGTTGAGCAAGAGACATGTGTTTCTCCAGAGATCTGGTCAAAAGCGTTCTGGGCGATTAAATCCAGGAATGCCGGGCCGGCAGCGTGCCGTTCAGGTGGTAGGCGCCGACGGCGTGGTACTTCCAGCGCACCGGGTCGTGCAGGGTGTGCACCCGGGCATTGCGCCAGTGGCGGTCGAGGTTGAATTCGGCGAGGGTGGCGCGGCTGCCGGCCAGCTCGAAAAGCTTTTCGCTGGCCAGCAGCGAGATCTCGGTGGTCAGCACCTTGGCTTCGGCCACGGCGATGGAGGCGCGGGCGGCGGACTCGGCGGTGATCGGTGCCGCGCTGACCTGATCCAGCACTTGCCCGGCCCTGCGCAGCAGGGCCTCGGCGGCGTGGAGTTCGATCTGCAGCTTGCCGATCTCGGCGATCACATACAGGTCGTCGCTGGCGCGCTCGACGTTGGCGTCGATCCACGGGCGGGCCCGTTCACGCACGAAGCGGATAGCGTCGGCCACGGCTTCCCGGGCGATGCCGGCATCGATGGCGGCCTGGATCAGTTGCGACACCGCGCCCTGGATATTCGGCGACTCGTTGATCCGCCAGTTGTCCAGCACCAGCTCGGACTCGACCCGCACATCGTTGAGCAGGATGGTGCCGCTGGCAGTGGTGCGTTGGCCGAAGCCGGACCAGTCGTCGACGATGCGCAAGCCTGGGGTGCCACGGCGGACGAAGGCCAGCACCTGGCGGCCTTCCTCGTTGAGTGCCTTGACCGCTACCCAGTGGGCGAACAGGGCGCCGGTGGAGTAGAACTTCTGGCCATTGATCACATGGCCGTCGGCGTCTTTGGTGATCCGCGCCTTGAGTTCCAGGGTGTTCTTGGTGCCGCGCTCCGGGCCGGCATTGCCGATGCGCCAGCCTTCCAGGACGCTCTGCAGCAGCTGTTTCTTCTGCCGCTCGCTGCCGCAGCCGAGAATCAGGCCGAGGATGCCGAACTGGTTCTGCGGGATCTGCCCCAGGGCCGGATCGGCCGCGGAAATAATCGCGAAGACTTCGGCCAGGGTGACGAAGGACACCTGTGGCCCGCCGTAGGCGCGGGGGATGGAAATACTGCCCAGGCCGCTGCGGGTGAATTGTTCGATCTGCGCCCAGGGCAGCTTGCGCTGGCGGTCGCGTTGGGCGGCCTGCTGGCGGGCCGCGTCGGCCAGTTCATGGGCGGCTTGCAGGGCTTCGGCGTCGTTGCGCAGAACCCGTGCGGGCAACAAAAGGGGGGCAATATCCAGATCGCTCTGGACCTGTGCTTCAACCAGACTGGACATCAGCGCCACTCCTTGGCTGCACGCAATGCCCTGGCGATCTGCACTGGGGTGATTGTGTTCCGAACCATACCTACCTCACATCTTTTGGATAGGCCGCGTCATGCGGCGAAATCAGAATCAAGAATGTCCGGTGGTCCGGTGCATATACCCTAATCGCGTATAAAAATTAAATAAACTAACTTTTAGGAATATTAATAGAAGGGCTTTACGTATACGGCAGGATGGCCGGTTGCGGCCCAGTGGCTGCGGGCTGGCGCGGTGTGCGGCAGACGCCGGCGAGCATTTTTCGTCGGTGCAAAAGAACACGGGCAGGGGGATGCAAGCACGCGAAGTGAGGCGATCGGCGCTGAGCGTTCAGGCGCCGCCGCAGGCGTTACTGGTACTGATCCAGCTCGTGGGTGAGCGATTGCAGCAGTGACTCGGGGGGCAGCAACAGGCCTTGTCCGTCCGCATCCGCAAACACCAGGCAGAGCCTGGCGTCGCGCTGCATGCCAGGCAGCCAGTGGGAGAGGAAATGGCCCAGCTCAATGGGCTTGGGTTCAAAGCCGTGCCATGGGCCGTGGGCGCACCAGGCGGCGAACTCCGCCTCTGGCCAGAAGGCGATGGCGATGGCGCTGGCCTGGGCGGAGCCGGCGGTGGCCCAGCCGTCAGCGAACAGCCCCCAGATGACCTGGAAATCCGCCACCTTGCGAATCAGGTAGTCACACCGCGCCTGGGGCGAGAGCCGGAGCAGGTTATGGATTTTCTGCGGCGCCAGCATCAGGCCTCCATGGCCTGGAAGGGGAGCGGGCAGCCGGCTAGGGGAGTTTCAAGCTTCATGTGCCGGGGTGGAGAAACTTGCTGAGGAACTGGCGGGTGCGCTCGTGCTGGGGGTTGGCGAACAGCGCCTTGGCTTCGCCCTGTTCGACGATCACCCCCTTGTCGAAGAAGATCACCCGGTTGGCCACGTCCCGGGCGAAGCCCATTTCGTGGGTGACGATGATCATGGTGCGTTTCTCTTCGGCCAGGCTGCGGATGGTGGCCAGGACTTCGCCCACCAGTTCCGGGTCCAGGGCCGAGGTCGGCTCGTCGAACAGGATCACTCGCGGTTCCATGGCCAGGGCCCGGGCGATCGCCACCCGTTGCTGCTGGCCACCGGACAGGCGCCTGGGGTAGCTGTCTTCCTTGCCCGCCAGGCCGACCTTGGCCAGCAGCGCACGACCCAGGGCAACAGCCTGTTCCCGTGGGGTCTTCTTCACCACCAGCGGGCCTTCGATGACGTTCTCCAGGGCGGTGCGGTGGGGGAACAGGTTGAAGTTCTGGAACACGAAACCCACTTGCTGGCGCAACTGGCGGATCCGGCTTTGTTGCTGGTTCAGGGGGATGTTGCTGTCGATGGCGATGTCGCCGATGCGGATGCGTCCGCTGGTCGGTTCTTCAAGAAAGTTCAGGCAGCGCAGGAAGGTGGTCTTGCCCGAGCCACTGGGGCCGATGATGGCAATCACTTCGCCTTCCTTGACCTGCAGGTCGATGCCATTGAGCACCGTCTGGCCCTTGAACTGCTTGGTCAGTTTTTCCACCACGATCATGGTTTCAAGACTCCTGGTCGTGTCGATTGACCCGCTGTTCCAGACGGTTCTGCAGGTGCGCGAGCACGCTGGCGAGAATCCAGTAGATCAGCGCGGCGGCAAGATACATGGTGAAAATTTCGAAGGTACGGGCGGTGATCAGTTGCGCCTGGCGGAACAGTTCCGGCACCTGGATGGTGGCGGCCAGGGCGGTGTCCTTGACCAGAGAGATGAAACTGTTGCCCAGCGGCGGCAGGGCGGTGCGCATGGCTTGCGGCAGGATCGCCCGGCGCAGGGTCTGGGCCCGGGTCATGCCGATGCTGGCGGCGGCTTCCCATTGACCGCGTTCGATGGAGCCGATGGCGGCCCTGAGGATTTCACAGGCGTAGGCCGCCATGTTCAGGGAAAAGCCGATCAGCGCGGCGGGCAACGGGTCCAGTTCCAGCCCCAGTTGCGGCAGGCCGTAATAGATCACGAACAGCTGCACCAACAGCGGTGTACCGCGAAAGAACGACACGTAGACCCGGGCAATCCAGCTCACCAGCTTGAAGCGCGACAGGCGCATCAAGGCCAGGCCAAAGCCCAGCAGCAGCCCGAAGAACATGCCGCCGAGGCTGAGGATGACCGTGTAATACGCGCCCTTGAGGAGAAATGGCGCTGAATCCAGCGCCAGTTGCAGGCCTGCTTCCATTATTGGGTGACGTCAGCGTTGAAGTATTTCTCCGAGAGTTTTTTCAGCGTGCCATCGGCCCGCAGTTCCTCGATCGCCTTGTTCACCGCGGCCAGCAGCTCGGGTTCGCCCTTGCGCAGGGCCACACCGGCTTCCTGGCGGGAGAAGGGCTCGCCGGAGACCACCAGGGTGTCCTTGGTTTTCTTGATCAGCTCGAAGGCGGCCAGACGGTCCACCAGAATGGCGTCGATACGGCCTACGCGCAGGTCCTGGTACTTGGTCGGATCATCGTCGTAGGTCTTGATGATGGCGTTGGGGACGTTGTCCTTGAGCCATTGCTCGTAGTTGGTGCCCAGGCCCACGCCGACCTTGTGGCCACCCAGGTCGGCGGCCGTCTTGAACTTGCCTTCATCCTTTTTCTGGGTCAGGGCCTGGATCCCGGAGACGGTGTAGGGGGTGGAAAAATCGTACTTTTTCTTGCGCTCTTCAGAGATGGTCACCTGGTTGATCACCGCGTCCAGGCGCTTGGATTCCAGGGCCGCGAGGATGCCGTCCCACTTGGTTGGCTGCAGCTTGACCTTGACCCCGAGCTTGTTCGCCAGGGCTTCGGAGAATTCCACTTCGAAGCCGGCCAGCTTGCCGTTTTCGTCGACGAAGCTGAACGGTGGATACGTGCCTTCCAGGCCAACGTTGATCACGCCCGCATCCTTGATCTTCTGCAGTTGCTCGCCGGCAACCGCTTGTCCCATCAGTCCGGCACCGAGGGCCAGGCCCAGTGTGCCGATCAGCAGATTGCGACGCAGTACGGAAAAATTCATGACAAGCCCCTGTGAGTTTTCTTATGCACGATGCGGGTGGGAGATGCAGGCCAATCGGTGAGCCGAGCGTGACGCCTTATCCTGCCTTAATGCAGCGTATGCGTCTTTGGGCAAATCGGCCTGCGGCGCGACTATAAGGCGACTTTTATAGGTTTAAAAATAATATAAATTCACTTTGTTATTCTTTTTGGTTTGGTTGTCCGCGAGCAATCCCCTTCCTCGTAGGAGCTGGCTTGCCAGCGAAGGCGTCGTCGAGGTCGACGCAAGGCTTGCGGGCCTCTTCGCCAGCAAGCCGGCTCCTAGACAAGACTTCACTTCCTACGCGAAGGCGCCGGGGTAGGCGAACAGGGCCGGGGCGCCACCGGTGTGCAGGAAGATGATCGGGCCATCGTTGAAACGCTGGCGACCGATGCCGTCCAGCAGGCCGGCCATGGCTTTGCCGGTGTACACCGGGTCGAGTAACAGGCCTTCCTGGCTGGCCAGCAACTTGACCGCGGCCAGGGTGCCGGCATTGGGTTCGCCGTAGCGAGGGGCGAAGTATTCGTCCCACAGTTGCACGTTGAACGCCGCCGGCAGGTTCACCCCCAGCAGTTCGGCAGTGCGTTCGGCCAGGCCCTGGACCTTGGGCCGCTGATCCTCGTCGCTGCGCGAGACGGTCACGCCGATCACCGGCAACTGTGGCAGCACTTCGCTCAAGGCCAGGGCCAGGCCGCTGTGGGTGCCGGCGCTGCCGGAGGCCAGTACCACCGCGGCGAATTCCAGGCCGCTGTCTTCGATCTGTTGCGCCAGCTCCAGGCCGGCCCGCACGTAACCCAGGGCACCCAGGGCATTGGAGCCGCCGATGGGCACCAGGTAGGGGTTCTTGCCGTTGCTGCGCAGGCGCGCGGCGAGGGCGTGCAACTGTTCATCGGCCTGGTCGAGGTTCTCCACCAACTCGACCTTGGCGTCGAACAGGTCCAGCAGCAGGCGGTTGCCGTTGCCCAGGTAGCTGGGGTCTTCGGTGCCGATGGGGTTTTCCAGCAGGGCCACGCAACCCAGCCCCAGCTTGGCGGCCAGGGCCGCGGTCTGGCGCACGTGGTTGGACTGGATGGCCCCGGCGGTGATCAGGGTGTCGGCGCCCTGGGCCAGGGCGTCGGCGGCCAGGTATTCGAGCTTGCGCAGCTTGTTGCCGCCCATGGCCAGAGGCGTGGTGTCGTCGCGTTTGACGTAGATATCGCGCCCGATCCAGGTCGACAGGCGTTCGAGTTTTTCCAGGGCGGTGGTAGACCCGAGCAGGTCCAGACGATTAAAGCGGGCAAGCTGTTGTTTGATCATGAGTCCGCACGGAACAGGGAAGGTGCAAGGACTATAGGCAGCGATATTTGCCCGGGCAACCGTCAATCGCTTATGCGAAAAAGTGCTGTGAGCCGAACAATTAGTTCTTAAACCTCGCCCTGGTGGGGCGTAAAGTGATCGCCGTTTGCGCGGCCCGATTGTCCGGCCGCCCGAGTAAGGAGTCTTATCGTGAGCGAGCGTTCCAGCCATTGGCAATTGCAGACCATCGTTGGCCAACTGCGTGATGCCCGTGATCAGTGGCGTAGCCGCAACGGTCGGGTCAGTGGTGAGCAGGGCGGGCGCGAACTGCCGTCGCGAGCGGCCATGGCAGAGATCCTTGAAGCCCTGTGCGGTGCGCTGTTCCCCATGCGCCTGGGGCCTGTGGATTTGCGCGAAGAGAGTGAAGACTTTTACGTTGGCCACACCCTGGACGCGGCGCTCAATGCCTTGCTGGCCCAGGCGCGCCTGGAGCTGCGTTATGTGGCGCGGCAGAACGGCGAGGCGGATGCCGAAGTCAACGCCAAGGCGATCCGCCTGATCCAGGACTTCGCCCTGGCCCTGCCGGGCCTGCGGGTGTTGCTGGACACCGACGTGCTCGCGGCCTACCACGGTGATCCGGCGGCCCGCAGCGTGGATGAAGTGCTGCTGTGCTACCCCGGCATCCTGGCGGTGATCCACCACCGCCTGGCGCACCATCTGTATCGCGCCGGTCTGCCGCTGCTGGCGCGGATCAGTTCGGAAATCGCCCACTCGGCCACCGGCATCGACATTCACCCCGGGGCGCAGATCGGCCGCAGCTTCTTCATCGATCACGGCACGGGTGTGGTGATCGGCGAGACCGCGATCATCGGCGAGCGGGTGCGCATCTACCAGGCGGTGACCCTGGGGGCCAAGCGCTTCCCGGCGGACGAAGACGGCCAGTTGCAGAAGGGCCACCCGCGTCACCCGATCGTCGAGGACGACGTGGTGATCTATGCCGGCGCGACCATTCTCGGGCGCATCACCATCGGCAAGGGTTCGACCATTGGCGGCAACGTCTGGCTGACCCGCAGCGTGCCGGCCGGTTGCAACCTGACCCAGGCCAACCTGCAGCACGACGACGGCTCGCAAAAGTAGGACTGGCCTTCTGTAGCCGCTGCCGCAGGCACCGCAGGGGCCTCGGCGGTGGTGAGATCGCCGGCGAGCCTGCGGCTCGTTCGCAGCCTGCGGCAGCGGCTACAGAGGCGCCCATGCCTCCCGCCGCACCGGCCTCTTGTAGCCGCTGCCGAGCCTGCGAGGCTGCGAAAAGGTCCGCAGGACCTTGCTTGACGATCAACCGCCACACACAGCCTGCGGCGTTTTTTCTGCTGAACGATTCCGTTCGTCATCCGTCATACCCTTCCCTGAGCTAGCGTACTGAACAGTACCGCTGAGCCCTGCGATTAGTCCTCGACCGCCTATCCATGTTTAACTTGAACGCTCGTTCAAGTTAAACCGGTGGTTCGCTGCCCGCTCACAACAGGAGGCTTGCCTTTGCTGAGTCCGTACATTTCAGCCGTGTTTCATCCCTTCGAGGTGCACCGTTCATGAGTGCGCCATCCAGCTCCGCGAATACTCTGATTCGCATGAACCCTCCGGTGTTCTACTTCGCCGCGAGCTTTATCCTGATCTTCGGCGTGGTGGTGATTTCCATGCCCGAACAGGCCGGCGCCTGGCTCCTTGCGGCGCAAAACTGGGCGGCCAATACGGTCGGCTGGTACTACATGCTGGCGATGACCCTGTACCTGGTCTTCGTGGTGGTCACCGCCTTGTCCGGCTACGGCAAGATCAAGCTCGGTGCCGACCACGACGAACCCGAGTTCAGTTACCTGTCCTGGGCCGGCATGCTGTTCGCCGCCGGGATCAGCATCACCCTGTTCTTCTTCTGCGTTTCCGAACCCCTGACCCACATGCTGCAACCGCCCCAGGGCGAGGCCGGCACTGCCGAGGCGGCGCGCCAGGGCATGCAGTTGCTGTTCCTGCACTGGGGCCTGCACGGCTGGGGGGTGTTCGCCTTCGTCGGCATGGCCCTGGCCTACTTCGCCTACCGGCATAACCTGCCGCTGGCCCTGCGTTCGGCGCTGTATCCGCTGATTGGCAAGCGCATCAACGGCCCCATCGGCTACGCGGTGGACGGTTTCGGCATCATCGCCACGGTGTTCGGCCTGGGTGCCGACATGGGCTTTGGTGTGCTGCACCTGAACTCCGGCCTCGACTACCTGTTCGGCATCGCTCACACCCAGTGGATTCAGGTTGGCCTGATCACCCTGATGATGGGCGCGGCGATCATTGTTGCGGTGTCCGGAGTCGACAAGGGCGTGCGGGTGATGTCCGACATCAACATGCTGCTGGCGGTGGCGCTGCTGCTGTTCGTGCTGTTCGCCGGTCCGACCCAGCACCTGCTCAACACCCTGATCCAGAACCTGGGGGATTACCTGGGTGCCTTGCCGGTCAAGAGTTTCGACGTCTACGCCTATAACAAACCCAGCGACTGGCTGGGCGGCTGGACGGTGTTCTACTGGGCCTGGTGGATTGCCTGGTCGCCCTTCGTGGGGCTGTTCATCGCACGGATTTCCCGGGGCCGGACCATTCGTGAGTTCGTCTTCGGCGTGCTGCTGATTCCCCTGGGCTTCACCCTGGCGTGGATGTCGATCTTCGGTAACAGCGCCATCGACCAGGTGCTCAACCACGGCATGAGCGCCCTGGGCCTGTCGGCCATCGAGAACCCGTCGATGACCCTCTACCTGCTGCTGGAAACCTACCCCTGGAGCAAGACCGTGATCGCGGTCACGGTGTTCATCAGCTTCGTGTTCTTCGTCACCTCGGCGGACTCCGGCACCGTGGTGCTCTCGACCCTGTCGGCCCGGGGCGGCAACGCCGATGAAGACGGGCCGAAATGGCTGCGGGTGTTCTGGGGCGCGATGACCGCGCTGGTCACCAGCGCGTTGCTGTTCGCTGGCAGCATCGACTCGCTGAAGTCGGCGGTGGTGCTGACCTCGCTGCCGTTCTCGCTGATTCTGCTGTTGATGATGTGGGGGCTGCACAAGGCGTTCTACCTGGAGTCGCAGCGGCGCATTGCCCAGCTGCATTCCCTGGCCCCGGTGGCGCCTTCGCGGCGCGGCAAGGGCGGCTGGCGCCAGCGCCTGAGCCAGGCGGTGCACTTCCCGTCCCGGGATGAGGTGTATCGCTTCCTTGACCAGACGGTGCGCCCGGCCATCGAAGAGGTGACCGCGGTGTTCGCCGAGAAGGGCCTGAACGTGGTGACCCAGCCCGACCCGGCCAACGACAGCGTGAGCCTGGAAATCGGTCATGGCGACCAGCACCCGTTCATCTACCAGGTGCAGATGCGCGGCTACTTCACCCCGTCCTTCGCCCGTGGCGGTATGGGCCCCAAAGAGCTGCGCAACCGCCGCTACTACCGGGCCGAGGTGCACCTGGCCGAGGGCAGTCAGGATTACGATCTGATGGGCTACAGCAAGGAACAGATCATCAACGACATCCTCGACCAGTACGAACGCCACATGCAGTTCCTGCATCTGGTGCGCTGAGCCAGGCGCTCAGGCCCTGGTGAACAGCAGGTAGAGCACCAGGGCCAGCACTGGCACGGCAAACACCAGGCTTCCGACCATCAGTTCCGATCTCAGGGGCTGATGGGCGGTGACCATCCCCACCGCGCCGTTGATCACCGTCAACGCCAGCCACAGCCCAGTAAATCCATAGCTCAATGTCTGTCGGGCAAAGCCCAGTCGTTCGCCGATAAACAGCACCAGCGCCAGCAGGATCAGGCCGAAGGTGATGATGATGGTGGTGTGCATGATGGGCATCTCCTTGCAGGAGCGGCCAGGCGGCGTACCGCTTGCCGGTGAATGGATTTACGGGCTTGTGTTTCGAGCATAGGCGTCAAACCCGCCCGCCATTGGCCTGCAGAATCTGTCCGTTGACCCAGGCCGCCGCCGGGCTTGCCAGGAAGCTGCGGCCGCCCTCGCTGATTGCCCCGACGGGTGGCGAATTGGCAGCAGGTGACCTGCGCCAGCCCGAGCTATTTGGCGCATCACGGTGAGCCGCGCAGCCTGGACGAGCTCGGAGCGCATCGACCGGCTCTTGCGGCGGGCTTTGGGGTTGTCCCTTTTGCAGCATGAGCATGGAGTCATCCGTGCTCAGTTCCCCCCCGTCAAACAAGCTCGGGACCTTTCTTATGGCTGTCGATCAGCACCTTGCTGCCTGGCGTCATGCAGATGTGCTGGCCCAGGCAAGACTGGATTTTGCGGTCTATAAAGAATTGGCGCAGATCGCCTGGCAAGCGCCACAGACTCCATTGCCGAGCGCATGGCCCGCTCCACCTTCTTCGAACCCTTGGTTGTGCGCTGGGCCTTGGCGGCCGTGATCGAGCGAACGGGGCGTATTGCCACTAATGCTAAGAACTATAACGTACCGTGCTACGTAGTACGTAGAGAGGCATAAAGGTCCTTCTTTCAGGCGGCGGAAGGGGTGGGTCGGGTGAATTCCGACAATGCCGTCGAAGCGCGAATTTCGGTCGTGAGCAACATGTCGAACCTCATCGTCGGGCACGGAAGTTCTATCAGTCTGTGACCGGGCTTTGGGGCAAATGGCAGGGCGATGCCTGTGTCCGGGATAGGATGAGTGGTCAGTACGATAACCCGCAACTAACGCATTTACTGGGCAGTTTCGCGGCAATCTTCCCAATCAAAGGGCCGTTGAATGTGGCGCGGCCATCCCAGGGTTATCCCGTGATTGTCTAGTCCGGGTCTTTGAGAACGGGCGCGATCTGGCGGTGCAAACCGCTGAGGTGGTGTTCACTGTGCGGTCCTCCCGGGCCTGCGCCCAGGACTTTACGCCGGCCTGAAAGGGTGTCTCGGGTAGTACGAATTTAGTATGTAATCCATGAAAATTATACTTGGCGCGTTCGTTTTCATGGCTGACCGCAGCGTCGTGCCCGGGAAAAATTTGAGTCCTTCCGGCAGTGGGTATCGCATCGTCCGGCAGGGTTGCAGGATTTTGCGGCGCAGGAGAATCCGGAACTGCAGTGGCGCGGATTGTTCAGAGCAGAGTATGAAGGGCCGTACCCACGGTGGTGTGCCGGTGAGTTAGGCCGGCAATGTGTGTGCCGAGGTTAACCCTTCCAGATTGACCCCAACCCAAAGAGGATTCGATGACTTATCTAGCTGCCGAAAATCGCTACGACTCCATTCCCTATCGCCGTGTCGGACGCAGTGGCCTGGTGCTGCCGGCGCTGTCCCTGGGGCTTTGGCACAACTTTGGCGACAGCACGCCCATCGATACCCAACGCGCCTTGCTGCGCACGGCTTTCGACCTGGGCATCAATCACTTCGACCTGGCCAATAACTATGGACCGCCCTATGGCAGTGCCGAGATCAACTTCGGCCGGCTGCTGCGGGAAGACTTCAAGGCCTATCGCGATGAGTTGATCATCTCCAGCAAGGCCGGTTGGGACATGTGGCCAGGGCCTTACGGCCAGGGCGGAGGCTCGCGCAAGTATGTGCTGGCCAGCCTGGACCAGAGCCTGCAGCGCCTGGGCCTGGGCTATGTGGATATCTTTTATTCCCATCGTTTCGACCCGGATACCCCGCTGGAGGAAACCGCCAGCGCCCTGGCCAGCGCGGTGCAGCAGGGCAAGGCGCTGTACATCGGCATTTCTTCCTACTCCGGGGTGAAAACCCGGGAAATCGCCGCGCTGCTCATGGAGTGGAAGGTGCCGTTGCTGATCCATCAGCCGGCCTACAACATGCTCAACCGCTGGGTGGAGAAGGACTTGCTGGATACCACCGACGAGCTTGGGGTCGGGGTCATCGCCTTTACGCCGCTGGCCCAGGGGCTGCTAACCGACAAGTACCTCAATGGCATTCCCGAGGATGCGCGAGTCAATCGTCCGGGCGGTGGTTCGTTGCAGGCCGCTCATTTGTCCGAGGCCAATATCGCCCATGTGCGGGCCCTCAACGAGATCGCCAGGAATCGCGGCCAGAGCCTGGCGCAGTTGGCCCTGGCGTGGACCCTGCGCGACCCGCGGGTGACGTCGGCGCTGATTGGCGCGAGCCGGCCGGAGCAGATCATCGAGAATGTCGGGGCGTTGCAGAACTTGAGTTTTACCGTGGAGGAGCTGGCGGAAATCGATCATTTCGCCAAAGAGGGGCGGATCAACCTGTGGGAAAGGCCATCGACGGCAGAGTAGGTCCTTCAGGATCTGCATTGAGCAAACAGCCCTCAACAGAGTTATCTGTCGGGGGCTGTCTGGGCGTCTGTAGTGGGGCGCAGGGTGAAGCTGCTGCCGGCCCTGTCAGTGCGCCGGGGCGGGTGTGTTGGTGCTGACTTTCAGCGAGGTCTGGGTGCTGGCCACTGCGCGCTCCTGAGAGTCTCCCAGATCGACTTTGGCGGTCACCGACAGACCCGGCCGCAGACGCTCGAGGCCCGGTTGGTCGGCGTTGAAGCGAATGCGCACCGGCACCCGCTGCACGATCTTGGTGAAGTTGCCGGTTCCCGGTTCAAAGGGCAGCAGGGCGAAGGTCGAACCTGAACCCGGTGCCAGGCTTTCCACGGTGCCGGCGATACTCACGCCCGGCAAGGCATCGATCTTGATACGGGTGGATTGGCCTGGGTACATGTGCTGAGTCTGGGTTTCCTTGAAGTTGGCCAATACATAAAGGTCATGCAGCGGCACCAGGGTCAGCAGGCGTGAGCCCGGTTGTACATAGTCCCCCACTTGAATCTGCCGATTGCCCACGGTGCCATCCATCGGCGCATAGATAGTGGTGTGTCGCAGGTCCTGTTGCGCCAGCTCCAGTCGGGCTTTCGCCGTCACCACCTTGGCCTTGGCCATTTGCAGCTGCGCCTGCAAGCGTTCGCGTTGGGCTGAAGTGACAGCAAGGTCGTTTTCCGCCACTTGCAGCATGGCTTGGGCATAGGCGAGACCTTGTTCTGCCGAGATCGCCTGAGTGCTGTATTTCTCGACTTCGTTGCGCGCCACAGCACCGGTAGTGACCAGGGTGTCGAAACGGTTACGTTCCGCCCCTGCGCGCTTGGACTCGGCCTGGTTGGTGCGGATTGAGGTGCGCGCCGCCAGCACCCGAGCGTTGGCCAGGCGCTGTTCGGCATCCTGGATCGTCAGGGCTGCTTCAGCCAGGGCGACCTGGGCTTGATTGTCGGCGAGATCGCCTTCGGCCAGGGCGACTCGGCTATCGAACTCTTCGCTGTTGATGCGCACCAGGGGCTGTCCGGCCGTCACAGTCTGGTGGTCCTTGACCAGGACTTCGGTCACCAGGCCATGAACCCGTGGTGCGACGGAGGTGGCATCGGCGGCGATGTAGGCGTCGTCGGTGGCTTCGGTTGAAGGCGCCATCAGCACCCAGGCCACTCCGACCGCCACCAAGGTCATGGCAATGGCACCAGCGATCAGAGGCCGTTTGGAGCGCTTGCGCGGCTTTTCCGTCTCTTGCGTGGCTTGCAGGATGGCGTTCTGAGTCTGGGTGCTCTGCTCCATGTTGAAGCTCCATGCTGTTTTGAATTACGATCATAATATTCATATGGCGGTCGCAATACTACAGGGAAGTACCTACCGTGACGACAAGCGTATCCGACCTCCCTGACGCGGGCGTCCAGCCTGGTCAACAGTCCACCCGACGCAAGTTTCTGGTCTTCACCATCATGGCCTTTGGCATGTTCATGGCGTTGATCGATATCCAGATCGTGGCGGCATCCCTGAACGATGTGCAGGCTGGACTCAGTGCCGGCCCTGATGAAGTGAGCTGGGTGCAGACCGCCTATCTGATCGCCGAACTGATCATGATTCCCTTCTCGGCATTCCTCGCCCAGGCGATTTCCACCCGCTGGCTGTTCTCTGTCAGTGCGGCATTTTTTACCTTGTTCAGCATTGGCTGCGGGATGGCCTGGAACATCGAGTCGATGATTGTATTGCGGGCCCTGCAAGGCTTCGCTGGCGGGGCCATGGTGCCTACGGTGTTTGCCGTGGGTTTCGTGCTATTCGAGGGCAAGCAGCGGGCGATGGTCCCGGCCATCCTCGGCATGACAGCGGTGCTGGCGCCGACGCTGGGCCCCACGGTGGGCGGGCTGGTGACCTTCTACCTGGACTGGCGCTGGATCTTCTTTATCAACGTGCTGCCGGGGCTGTTGATCTGCATTGGTGCGGCGCTGCTGATCGATGTGGATCGCCCCGATCTGTCGATGTTGCGGCGGATCGACTGGCTGCACTTCGTGGCCATGGCCCTGGCACTGGGCTGCTTCGAGTACGTGCTGGAAGAGGGGCCGCGCAAGGACTGGTTCAGCGATAGCGGGATTGTCATTGCCGCCTGGGTTTCCGTTGTCTCCTTTGGTTTGTTTATCGAGCGTTCGCTGTATTCGAATAACCCGATTGTGTCGTTGGTGCCCTTTCGCGATCGGACCTTTTCCATCGCCTGCCTGCTGAACCTGGTGATTGGCTTCGGCCTGTATTCCTCGACTTATCTGGTCCCGGTGTTTCTCGGACGAGTGCGGGGTTTCGACAGCCTGGAAATCGGCACCACCGTTTTCGTCGTGGGAATCGGGCAACTGGTGAGTACGATCATTGCCGCCCGGGCTTCGGAGAAGGTTGATCGACGCTTGATCATTTCGGTGGGCTTTCTGGGCCTGGCGCTGAGCTTGTGGCTGACCTCCCGGGTCACGTCCAACTGGGGATTCGATGAGCTGCTGGTTCCTCAAGTTGCCCGCGGCCTGTTCCTGATGCTCTGCATCGTTCCCAGTGTGAACATGGCCTTGAGTTCATTCCAGGGCGTGGAATTGCGTCAGGCCTCCGGCCTGTTCAACCTGATGCGCAACCTGGGGGGCGCCATTGGCATTGCAACGGTCAACACCTGGCTGCAGGACGACGCCCGAACCCAGGGGCTGCGTCTGTCGGAGTCTTTGGGTGCCAAGGCTGTTGCGGCCCAGGAACTGATGGGGCAGTTGGTCCTGAAGATCGCCGCCGATACGCCTGACTCCAGCCACGCATTCCTCATGGCCCAGGGCATTCTCGGCAGATTGGTGGGGCGTGAAGCCTTGACCCTGGCGTTTGGCGATGTATTCCGCCTGATGGCGATGATGTTCGTGGTGGCGCTGCTGCTGGTGCCGCTGTGCAAGGTTCCCCCGGCTGCGCCAGGCACGGCCGAGGATGACAAGTGATGGCTCCAGCGCGCGCTGATCAGATGATCGGCGGGCCGGACCTGGCCTTGCGCAACTGGCTCGGCGTGCAGCCCATGTTTTTCCACATCAATCGACGTAGTGCCGTCGCGTCGGAATAGCCTACTTTGAAGGCAACTTCTTCAATGCTCATGTTGGTAGTTTCCAATAAGCTTTGAACATGTTGCAGGCGAACTTTCTGAATGAAGGCCATGGGCGGCTTACCCGTGGCGCTACGGATTCTGCGCGATAAGGTCTTCTCGGTGATGCGCAAGTGCTCGGCAATGGTGCTCAATGGAGGAACGTTGGGCAGGCAGTCCTCGATAAACTTTTCCAGCATCAGCACTTCGCGATTTTCTGTTTTTAAGTTGGATAGGGCCATGTAGTGATATTGCGCAGGCCGATCATCTATCAGCAGATAGCGCATGGTCAGCTCGGCAATTTGATTACCCATCTTATTGCGCAGTACATAAAGCATCAGATCCATTTGCGACATGCCTGCGCCAGCAGTAATCATATTTCCGTCATGAATAAGCATGCGCTTTGTGTCGAGTATCGCCTCGGGATAACGCTGCTTGAAGGTCTCGTACAGTTGCCAGTGGGTGGTGACGGTGCGGCCCTCGAGAATCCCTGCCTCCCCCAGGACGAAAACCGCCGAGCAGGACGCCGCAGTCTGTCGCCCGCGCAGGTGGTGTTCTTGCACCAGCTTGCTCAGCTTGCGGATGTCGTTGTGCCCGAGCCGGGCAATGAGCTCGGTGGACTGACTGAGGCCCGGCTGCCTCTTTTCCCGGCGACAGCCAAAGAAATCCAGCTCCTGGGTGTTTTCCAGCCCCAGCCCCGGGATGACCAGCATGCTGCCCTCAATGGTCTGGGCGCTGTCCAGTGGCAGTGCATCCAGGCGCATGCCATTGCGCATTCGTACGGATTCACTGCTGCCGATGATTTTCCAGGTAATGGTGGGGCGTCCCATGACTTCGGCGATCTGGTTGGCAGTACGCAGCACATCCAAGGTGATCGCCACACTTGACCCCATGGCTCCTTCCAGCGCGATCAACGTGAGCACATCCATGTCCATTTTCTCCCTGTAAGTGTCCATTTGTGCATTAGCAAAATATACAAGCTGGTGGCAGACTTCTCAACGCGTCCAAATCTAACTTTCTCTGCCCACGCTATTCCCAGTGGGACATATAAGAAAATAGGCATTCATTAAGTGAATGCTTCGCCCTGTCAATAAAATGACATCTTGTCTACTGCCTAGTTAGAGCTCCCCTTGTTAGGGGTGTTTGTTCGGTTCCTTAGTGCTGAAAATAATAAACGACCATTAGGTCAATATATGGCTCTCCATTTAAAAAGGATTTTGAATGAACTACGCCGTGCCTCGTGATTATCTAAATGATGTTAATCAGACCTTCTCAGCGCATTTAGCAGTTGATGATTTGTCGCTGGCCGGCACCCTGGGAATCGAATGTTTAAGTTCGGTTACGGAAGTACTGGCTTATCGCGCCTGGCTTCAACCTGATGCAACCGCCTTTATCCACTTGCTCGATGGCGAGCAAGAGGCGGCGGCCATCAGCTACGCCGAACTGTGGCAGCGTAGTCAACGATTGGCCGCGGCGCTGCAGATTTTCGAGCCCCGGGGAAAACGGGTGCTGATGCTGTTCGAGACCGGTATCGACTACATCGTTTCCCTGTTCGGACTGTTCCTGGCCGGTGCGGTGGCGATTCCCGCTTTCCCGCCGGTGGGGACCCGAGGCCTGGAGCGCCTGGCGTTGATCTGCGCCGACGCCCATCCGCAAATCGTGCTGACCAGCTCGCGTTTCATGCGCTCCCAGGAACGGGTCAACGCCTTGTTGCAGGATGATGTACCCGCGCCGCAATGGGTCGATCCGCAAGAGCTGGCCACGGAGAATGCACCTTGGCAGGCGCAGGCTGTGACCCCTGGTCAATTGGCCCTGCTGCAATACACCTCAGGTTCTACCTCCGCGCCCAAGGGCGTGATGCTGACCCACGCCAACCTCTACAGCAATTGCCGCAGCGCCAGCCAGTGGATGGGCAAGGCCAAGGACCGCGTCGGTTGCAGCTGGCTGCCGCCCTATCACGACATGGGCCTGATGGGCGGCATATTGCAGCCGATCTACGACGCCTTTCCGACCGTGCTCATCAGCCCCGGGCATTTTGTCCAGCGGCCATTGCGCTGGCTGGATGCGGTGTCCAGGTATGGCGCCGACGTCACCATCGCGCCGAACTTCGCCTTTGATCTGTGTGTTGAAAACATCACCGATGACGAGCTGGCAGCCCTCGACCTGAGCAAGCTCAAGGCCATCTACTGTGGGGCCGAACCGGTCCGGCAAAGCACCCTGGCGCGCTTCTCCGAGCGCTTCGCCGCCGCCGGCTTCAACCCTGTGGCCCTGGGCCCCTGCTATGGACTGGCCGAGGCGACGGTGCTGGTCTCGGGCAAACCCCATGACCAACCGGCATTCAATACCCAGGTGGATCGGGACCAGCTCGCCATTGGAACCTTGGCCATTGTCGACGCCGAAGATGGGTTCGCCTTGCCACTGGTCAGCAGCGGGCGGGTGGCCCCGGGCTTGCGCCTGGCGATTGTCGATCCCGTCAGCCTGCTGCCGGTCGCCGACGGCCAGATCGGCGAGATCTGGGTCCAGGGCGACAACGTGGGTGCCGGTTACTGGGGCAAGGAGGCGCTGAGCGAGCAAGTGTTCCGCGCCCAGTTGCCGGGCGTCGACGGACATTTCATGCGCACCGGCGACCTGGGGGCCTTGTATCGGGATGAGCTGTTCGTCACCGGCCGCCTCAAGGATCTGATCATCATTGCCGGTCGCAACCTGTATCCCCAGGACCTGGAACTGGCGGTCGAGAGTGCGGACCCGCGCATCCGCAGCAATGGTTGCGTGGCGGTGGGCGTGGATAACGGCCAGCAGGAGCAGTTGGCGATCGTGGTCGAGATCAAGCGCAGCGAAAAACTCGACGAAGCCCAGCAGGAACAACTGCGCCAGCTGATCACCAGCACCCTGGTCAGCCAGTTTGGCGTGTCCCCGGCACGTATTCATCTGGCGCCCATGGGCGGCATCCCGCTGACCACCAGCGGCAAGGTCCAGCGCCAGGCCACCCGGCAGGCCCTGCTCAACGACAGCCTGGCGCGCTACGGCGCCGGACGTTCGGCCGCAGCGGCCTCGGCACAACCTCTTAAAACCCCTACGGATGCTCTGTCATGACGGCCATGAATCCTCATATCGACCGTACCGGTCATCGCGAGCGTCAACTGGCCTGGCTGACCGTCGGTGTGCCGGCGGTGGGCACCCTGGTCGCACTGGTCCTGGCCTGGCAGCAGGGCATTGGCTGGCTGGAGTTTGGTGCACTGGCCAGCATGTACCTGCTGACCGCCCTGGGGGTGGAAGTGGGGATGCACCGCTTCTTTTCCCACCATGCGTTCAAGGCCGGCCCGGTGATCACTGCGTTTTTCGGTATCGCCGGTTCGATGGCAGCCCAGGGCCCGATCCTGTTCTGGGCGGCCACCCACCGCCAGCATCACGCCTTCACCGACAAGGAAGGCGACCCGCACTCGCCGCGTCCGCTCAAGGAAGGCTTTGTCGGCAATATCCAAGGCTGGTGGCACGCCCACCTGGGCTGGCTGTTCAGCCTGAGAAAGCAGAATTGGAGCCAGTTCGTTCCCGACCTGATTCGCGACCGGCTGATCATGCAGATCAACCAGCGCTACTACCTGTGGATCATCCTCGGCCTGCTGCTTCCGACCCTGGTGTGCGGGTTGATTACCCGACGCTGGGAAGGCGCCCTGAGTGGCCTGCTGTGGGGTGGCTTTGTGCGGATCTTCCTGGTGGACCACGCCACCTGGTGCATCAACTCCTTCGCCCATCGGGTCGGTGGCCGTGACCACCCGACCCGGGACACCAGCCGCAACGTGTTCTGGCTGGCGATTCCAACGGTCGGTGGTGGCTGGCACAACAACCACCACGCCTTTCCGGCGCTGGCCCACGCCGGGCTCAAGCCCTGGCAGCTGGATATCGGTGGCTGGTTCATCGAGTTGCTGGCCTTGTGCGGCCTGGCTTGGGACGTGAAGCGTCCTGGTGCGCCGGTTGCTGCAGAACCTACAGAAAGCTGATTGCCGGTCCTTACCTCACAGGAAGCTATTCATGGACGAGATCCTCACAACCACTGCGACTCCAGAGATCAGCGGGGTCGCGCAGCTGAGTCCGGCAGCCGCCAGAACCAAGGCACGCATTGCGCTGGCGGTGATGCTGGTACCCCTGTTCGGTGCCTTCGAGGCGATCCGTTTGTGGGTCACCGGTCAGGTGCACGCCCTGGACTTCATCCTCTTCGGGGTGTTCTACGCGATCCAGATGTTCGGCGTCTCCATGGGCTATCACCGCTACCTGGCCCATCGCGCGTTCAAGACCTCGCGTCTGATGAGCAGCCTGATGCTGATCGCCGGCTCCATGGCGGCCCAGGGGCCGATCCTGTTCTGGGTCACCACCCATCGCCGGCATCACACCTACAGCGACCAGCACGGTGATCCGCATTCGCCCAACCTCATGGGCCAGAGCCGCCTGGAGCGCGCCAAGGGCCTGTGGCATGCGCACATGCCGTGGATGCTGGCGCCGGACATGTCGAGCTGGAACTTCTTTGCCCCCGACATCCTGCGTGACCGTCGGCTGTTCTTCTACAACCAGACCTACCTGTTCTGGGTCGCCCTGGGCGTGATGTTGCCGGGGATCATCGGCGGCCTGGTCACCCAGAGCTGGTCCGGTGCCTGGAGCGGCCTGATCTTCGGCGGCCTGGCACGGATCTTCGTGGCCAACCAGGCGGCCTGGTGCGTGGGCTCCATCTGCCACCGCTATGGCGCCCGGCCGTTCGTGACCCACGACCAGAGCACCAACAACTGGATTGTCGCGTTCCTCACCTTTGGCGAGGGGCTGCAAAACAATCACCACGCATTCCCTGCCTGGTACCGGCATGGCGTGCATTGGTGGGAGCCCGACTTGTCGGGCTGGACACTGGCGTTAATGGGCAAGCTGAGACTGGTCTCAGACCTGCGTTCACCGTCCCAGGCAATGATCGACAAAGTCCGTAAGCGTCAGGCCGCATCCTGAACAACGGGATCGTCTGATCTGTAAACCACCCTACTCATCAAGGAAGATCCTATGTCCAACTTCATTTCCAATTTGCTGAGCACTCTGAGCTTCTCGGAGAAAAAACAGGCGGCGGTCGAACTCAACGAAGAGAGCATCAAGCATTGGCTGGTGCAGAAGATGGGCACGCTGCTGAAGATCGACCCGTCCCAGGTCGATACCGCCCGCAGCTTCGAGTCCTACGGCCTTGACTCGCTGGTGGCGGTGAAAGTGGCGGGCGACCTGGAGAAGTTCATGGAACAGCGCCTGTCCCCGGCCTTGCTGTTCGAATACTCCAGCATCGATGACTTGTCCAAATACCTGGCCAATGAACTGACCACATCCGAAGTTTGACTTCGCAGGAGTTTGGCCATGGCCATTGCACAGATGCCTTCGCAAAAAAACGATAAATTCAATGACCTGCTCCGACGCTCACAGGAGATCGAAGGCCTGCGTCTGACGGACGCAATCCCCAAGCACCTGTATCAGCCACGGGTCTGGCGCGGAATGCTCAGCTTCGTCGTCAGCTACATGCTCTACATCGGTGCGATAGTGGCGGTCGCCCACGTGCACTGGATGTTCTACCTGCCGCTATGGCTGGTGGCCGGCCTGGGCGGCTGGGGCCTGTTCTGTGTGGCACACGATTGCGGGCACAACTCGTTCTCGCGCAATCGCAGCTTCAACCACATTCTCGGGCATATCGCCTTGCTGCCGTTGCTCTACCCGTTCCACGGCTGGCGCCACATGCACAACATGCACCACGCCAACACCAACAACCTGGAAATGGACGTCGACTGGCGCCCGGTACTGCGCGTGCAATACGACGCCATGCCCTGGTGGGACAAGCTGGTCTACAGCAGCACCCGCACCTGGCTGTTCTGGCTGGGCACGGTCAACTACCAGCGCCACTCGGGCTTCCGTCCGTCGATGTTCCACAAGCTCGAAGCGCGCAACGAAGTGCGTCGTTCGATCCTGTTCATGGTGGTGGCTGCGCTGATCTACCTGCCGACCCTGGTGTACTTCACCGGCTTCACCGGGCTGTTCCTGTACTTCGTTGCCCCGTGGCTGGCGACCCATGCCTGGTTCAGCCTGACCACCATGATGCACCACATCAGCGACGAGACTCCGTTCCTGACCAAGGAGCACTGGAGCTTCAACAGCAGCCGACTGCTGCTGACCACTGACTACATGTACCCCAAGTGGCTGCTGTTCCTGACCCACTACATTTCGGTGCACACCGCGCACCACGTGGCGCCGATCATTCCCCACTACAACCTGCCCGAAGCCCAGGCAGCGTTGAAGAGCGCCTTCCCAGGGATGGTCAGGGAAAAACCCATGACCGTGCAGGATGTCTGGCACGTGGCGCGCAATTGTCACCTGTACGACCCGGTCAATGGCTTCTATGAGTCCTTTGACCGGCCGGCCCAGGCCGCCGAGGGGCAGAGCACGCCGGGCGCCAAGGCGGCCAACAGTCCTCTGACCCTGAAGCAGCAGCTGCTGCGCAGCTACATGGGCATTCTGGGGTCGCTCTCGGTGGACAGCGCCGGTGCCAAGGCCACGGATCTGTTCGGCTACACCCGGGAGTACATCAAGCAACCTGACAAGGAAATGAGCCCCCTGGGCGCCCAGCGTTTCCATATCAAGGGCATCGCCGGCGTTCCCCACGGCTATCAATGGGGCACGGGCGACCAGACCATCCTCCTGGTCCATGGCTGGGGCGCAGACAGTCGCAGCCTGTACTCCTTCACTCGCGTCCTGCAGCGCCAAGGCTTCAAGGTCGCGACCTTCGATGCACCGGCCCACGGCATCTCGCCGGGCTCCCTGAGCACCATGACCGAGTTCAAGGACGCGGTGAAAGCAGCCATCGTCGCCCTGGGTGACGTGGTGGGAATCGTCGCCCACTCCCTGGGCGGTATCGCCGCCACCGGGGCCCTGGCGGAACTGGCCGAGACCCATCGGATCAAGGCCCTGTGCCTGCTGGGCTCGCCGGCCAACCTGCCGGTGGTGATCCAGCGCTGGGCCAACGGTTACCTCAAGCTCAAGCCGGCGGTGGTCCAGGCCATGCACCGTGAGCTGTGGAAGCGTAACGGCGTGCCGGTCCAGCACTGGGACATCCCGGCCCTGGGCAACGGCCTGCAGTTGCCGACCCTGGTGCTGCACGACCTCAACGACCCGATCGTGCCGTTCTGCGAAGCGCAGCAGATCACCACGCTGATGCCTTGGGCGAAGCTGGAGCCAGTGTCCGGGCTCGGCCATGTGCGCATTCTCTCCGATGCCGCGGTGCTGGAGCAGGTGGCCCAGTTCCTTGTACAGAACATCAAGGTGGCCGAAGTTGCTCAGGCCAGCGCATGAGCACAACGCACAATCTTTTGACGATGGTTAACCACCCATGACGACCTATGCTGAAAGCGCCGTGACCGAGTCCGGCCTGTGGATGTGCCTGATCTGCGGCTGGATCTACGATCAACGGCTGGGCGATCCCGATTCGGGGGTGCCTCCGGGCACTGCCTGGGATGACATTGCCGAAGACTGGACCTGTCCGGAATGCGGCGTGAGCAAGTTGGATTTCAACATGGTGAAGCTGTAATCCAGCGCTGAACCCTGTAGTCGATGAGGAAGCAAGATGGCGACCCAAGAGCAAGCGTCGGCACCCGCCAAGGGCCGGCGTAGCAGCTTCAAGAAAATGCTCTTCAAGGGCATTTACAACGGGGTTCTGGGGCTGCTGCGTTGCAGCTTCTGGATGGAGTCGCGGCTGCTTCCTCGGCGTGCTGCGACGCGCGCGCTGAAGCTGTTCACCACGCCACAACGGCTGCGCCAGCATTTTCCGCTGACGCTGCCCAGCGCCACGGTGCAGGACCTGGAAACCGAGGAAGGGCGGC
Organism: Pseudomonas sp. 50_B; assembly: GCF_017491625.1. Lineage (NCBI taxonomy): Bacteria > Pseudomonadati > Pseudomonadota > Gammaproteobacteria > Pseudomonadales > Pseudomonadaceae > Pseudomonas > Pseudomonas sp. 50_B. The sequence continues at coordinate 174,445 of NZ_JAFGYX010000006.1, read as the reverse complement.
TGCGTTGTTTTTGCTGGACCCCGCAGCAGGTCCGGCGCCGGGTGGTGCTGGTGCATGGCTGGAGTGGCGCCAGTACCCAGTGGCAGTACCTGATTCCACTGTTGCTGGAGGAGGGCTGTGAAGTGCTGTCCTTCGACTGCATCGGCCATGGCGGCAGCGGCGGTCGGCAAGCGTCGCTGCCGACCTTCGTCAGCATGCTGGATCAGGTGCAGCAACAGCTGGGGCCGTTCGACACGGTGATCGGGCACTCCCTGGGCGGGGCTGCCGCCGGGTATGCCTTGAGCACCCCGGTCGGCAAGGGCTTCGAGCGGGCGGTGCTGGTGGCTGCGCCGGCCGACATCGAAAACGTCGTTCGGCGTTTTGCGGCTTTTCTGTGGATCAACGATGACGTCAGACAACGCATGCAACTTCTGGTTGAGCAACGCTATCAGAAGGACATGCGCAGCCTGGCGGTCAGTCGTTATGGCCACCAGGTGGATATCCCGGTGCTGCTGGTGCATGACCAGCAGGATCAGGAAGTCCCGGCAGATGACCTGCAATCCTTCGCTGAAGGCTTGCGTCACCGGCAAGTCCTGCAAACCCGCGGGCTTGGCCACCTGAAAATTCTCAAGGACAGGGCGACCATGGGGGCTGTGGTCGAGTTTGTCTGTGCAAAGGACGGCAATCTATGAGTGAACAATACGATGTGATCGTGATCGGCGCGGGTCCTGGTGGCTATGTCGCGGCGATCCGGGCGGCGCAGCTGGGACTGAAGACGGTCTGTATCGAGCGCTACAAGGGCAAGGACGGCAAGACCGCCCTGGGTGGCACCTGCCTCAATGTGGGCTGTATTCCTTCCAAGGCATTGCTGGACAGCTCTCATCACTATTACGAGGCGCGCAACGGTTTTGAAGTGCACGGCATTGGCATCCGCAATCCGCAGATGGATGTGCCGGCCATGCTGGCGCGCAAGGACAACGTGGTGCGCAATTTCAACGGCGGCATCGCCTCGCTGTTCAAGGCCAATGGCGTGGCCCTGCTGGAAGGTCACGGCAAGTTGCTGGCCAACAAGGAAGTGGAAGTCACCGCGGCCGACGGCAGCACCCAGCGCATCAGCGCCCCCAGCATCATCCTCGCCCCCGGCTCACGGCCCATCGATATCGCCGCAGCGCCGCTGACGGACAAGGTGATCGTCGACTCCACCGGAGCCCTGGAATTCACCCGCGTGCCCAAACGCCTCGGGGTGATCGGCGCTGGCGTCATCGGCCTGGAACTGGGCTCGGTCTGGGCCCGCCTGGGCGCCGAAGTGACGGTGCTCGAAGCCCTCGACAGCTTCCTGCCGGCGGTGGACGTGCAGATCGCCAAGGAGGCGCAGAAGATCTTTGGCAAGCAAGGCCTGGATATCCGCCTGGGGGCCCGGGTGACGGCGTCCGAAGTGCAAGGCGACAGCGTCAAGGTCAGCCTCAGCGAGGGCGGCGAGGACAAGCAGCAGACCTTCGACCGCCTGATCGTCGCCGTGGGGCGCCGGCCCCTGACCACCGATCTGCTGGCCGCCGACAGCGGGGTGCAGTTGGACGAGCGTGGCTTTATTCATGTCGATGGCCAGTGCCTGACCAGCGTGCCTGGGGTGTTCGCCATTGGCGACGTGGTGCGTGGCCCGATGCTGGCGCACAAGGCGTCGGAGGAGGGGGTGATGGTGGCCGAGAGCCTTGCCGGGCATCACCATCCGCTCAATTACGAGCTGATCCCGTCAGTGATCTACACCCACCCGGAAATCGCCTGGGTTGGCCAGACCGAGCAGGCCCTCAAGGCCCAGGGCATCGAGCTGAACATCGGCACCTTCCCGTTCTCCGCCAGCAGCCGCGCCATGGCAGCCAACGACACCGCCGGGTTGGTCAAGGTCATTGCCGATGCCAGCACCGACCGGGTACTTGGGGTGCATGTGATCGGCCCGGGCGCTGCGGAACTGGTCCAGGAAGGCGCGATCGGCATGGAGTTCGGCACCAGCGCCGAAGACCTGGGAATGATGGTGTTCTCCCACCCGACCCTGTCCGAAGCCCTGCATGAAGCCGCCTTGTCGGTGAATGGCCAGGCGATTCATATCGGCAATCGCAAGAAGAAAGCTCCCTCCAGCGTCAAATAGCCCGCGGTCCCCGGCTTCGCTCATCCAGCGGGGCCGGGGCCTGCTGCATCTCCCCGCGTTTCAGCGAAAGAACGGCACATCCCCAAGAATGGTCGCGCGCTGCATCACCCGGCGCTGTGGACGGTAGTCGTCTACGGCGTAGTGCTGGGTCACACGGTTGTCCCAGAACGCCACGTCGTTTTCCTGCCAGCGCCAGCGGATGGTGAACTCCGGGCGGGTGGCGTGGGCAAACAGCAGCTTGAGGATGGCCGCGCTTTCGCTCTCGGACAGTTCGTTGATCTTGGTGGTGAAGCCGTCGTTGACGAACAGCGACTGGCGCCCGCTCACCGGATGGGTACGGATCACCGGGTGCGACAGCGGCGGGTTCTTGCGCCGGGCTTCCTCCCAGCGCGCCAGGTCTTCGGGGGTGTTGCCGAAGCGTTCCAGAGGGAAGGACTTGATGAACTCGTGGGTGGCGGTCAGGCCCTGCAGCAGGTTCTTCATGGGCTCGGACAGCGCCTCGTAGGCGGCGATGCCGCTGGCCCACAACGTGTCGCCGCCGAACGGCGGCAGCAGCTTGGCGCTGAGCACCGCGCCCAGGGCCGGGGTTGGCAGGAAGGTCACGTCGGTGTGCCAGATGGCGTTGTCACGCACGTCGGTTTCAGCGGTGTCGAGGATCAGTATTTCCGGCTGCTCCGGCACATTGGGGTAGATCGGGTGAATGTGCAGGTCACCGAAGTGGGCGGCGAAGCGCGCCTGTTGCTGTGGGGTGATTGGCTGGTCGCGGAAGAACAGTACCTGATGCTTGAGCAGCGCCTGCTCGATGGCGTCGCGCTGTTCGACGCTGAGCGGCTGGCTGATATCGACGCCACTGATCTGGGCGCCGAGGGCGGAGCTTAAAGGGGTGATGGTCAGGCTCATGGTGGTTCTCTTGTACGGCGCCGAACGCTCGGCGTGGTCGGATTCGGTTTATCGGCATCAAACTAAAAAAACGGTTGCGCTGGTGGTGTCGTGACCCTGTAGCCGCTGTCGAGCCTTGGCGAGGCTGCGAACGGCGGCGCAGTAGATGCAAACCCATGCAACGAGGTCTTCCTCATCGATTGCTGCGAGCGCTACGCGCTCGGTCCCAGCCTCGCCAGGGCTCGGCAGCGGCTACAGGTGAACCGCGTGCGGGGCAGGCAGGTCAGTGGGATTGGCCGTGCCAGGGCACCAGCTTGCGTTGCAGGGCGCGCAGGCCCATCTCCATGGCGAAGGCGATCAGGGCAATCACCAGTATCCCCAGTAGCACCACATCGGTGACCAGGAACTGCGCCGCGGATTGCACCATGAAGCCCAGGCCGCTGGTGGCGGCAATCAGCTCCGCCGCCACCAGGGTCGACCAGCCCACGCCCAGGCCGATGCGCACGCCGGTGAGAATGTCCGGCAGGGCGCTGGGCAGGATCACGTGGCGAATCAGCTGGGCCCGGGTGGCGCCCAAAGACTGCGCGGCGCGCAGCTTGGCCGGGTCGACGGTGCGCACGCCGGTGGCGGTGGCAATGGCGATCGGGGCGAAGATCGCCAGGTAGATCAGCAGCACCTTGGACAGCTCGCCAATGCCGCACCAGATGACGATCAGCGGCAGGTAGGCCAGGGGCGGAATCGGCCGGTAGAACTCGATCAACGGGTCGAGCACGCCGCGGGCAATGCGGTTGGCGCCAATGGCGATGCCCACCGGAATCGCCGTCAGCACGGCAAAGCCCAGGGCCAGGCCGATGCGCTCCAGGCTCGCCGCCAGGTGCTGCCAGAGGGTGGAATCCATGTAGCCGCTGGTGGCCAGCAACCAGCCTTTTTGCAGTACGGCGGCAGGCGGTGGCAGGAACAGCGGTTCGATCAGGCCGCTGGCGGTGACTGCCCACCACAGGGCCAGCAGGGTGATCAGGGTCAGCACGCTGATCCAGCGGGTGCTCAGGCTACGACGCACTGGCTGGGGCGCTTTCGGCTTGGCATCGCGGGTGGTGGTGGCGGGAATCTCGTAGCTGCTCATGGGCGCTCCTGCTGCTGGGTGGCGCTGCGTTGGGAGAACACCCGGGACAGCACGTGTTCGCGGGTTTCGATGAACAACGGGTCGGACTTGATCGCCCGCGCCGATTCGCCGGCGGCGTAGCGCTGGCCGAAGTCCAGGTTCAGGCGCTCGACGATCTGCCCCGGGTTGGGCGCCAGGAGGATCAGGTCGGTGGCCAGGAACACTGCTTCCTCGATGTCGTGGGTGATCAGGAATACCGGTTTGGCGGTGCGCCGCCAGACTTGCAGCAACAGCTCCTGCATCTGCTCGCGGGTGAAGGCATCCAGGGCGCCGAAGGGTTCATCCATCAACAGCACGCGCGGGTCGGCAGCCAGGGCGCGGGCCAGGCCCACGCGCTGTTTCTGTCCACCGGAGAGTTGCCAGATGCGGCGCTTGTCGAAGCCGGCCAGGTCCACCAGGGCAAGCATCTCCCGCGCCCGGGCTTCACGCAGGTCCCGGGCGACGCCGGCCAGTTCCAGGCCGAAGGCGACGTTGCCCAGCACGTCCTGCCAGGGCAGCAGGGCGTCGTCCTGGAACACCACGCCACGTTCGGCGCTGGGGCCCTTGACCGGCACGCCGTCGAGGCTGATGCGCCCGGCGCTGGGGTCGACGAACCCGGCAATCAGGTTCAGCAGCGAGGTCTTGCCGCTGCCGGAGGGACCCAGGGCGACCAGCAGTTGCTGTGGCCCCAGGGTCAGGGAAATATCCGCCAGCACCGGTTCGGCGGCGCCGGGGTACTGTGCGCTGATGCGCTCCAGTTGTAGCAAGGCCATGACGGCTATCTCCTGTCCGGTCGCGGGTTATTCAGGGATGAACTTGGCACTGACGTAGGGGGCGTAGTCCGGCAGCACCGCTTCGACCTTGCCTTGCTCCTTGAGGAACACCGCGGTGTCGGTGATGGCCTTGGTGGTCGGGGCGCCGAGGCTGAGCACCTGGTCGGCGGCCAGTGGGTAGACGTTGCCTTGCAGCAGCAGCGGGATATCGCTGGCCTTGGCCCCGGAGAGCTTGACCAGCTTGTCGACGTTGCCCTGGTTGGCCAGCCAGGCTTGTGGGTCCTTGCGGTACTGGGCGTAGGCCTCCAGGGTCACCTTGGCAAAGGCCGTGACGATTTCCGGGTGCTTCTCGGCGAAATCCTTGCGCACGATCCAGGCGTCGAAGGTCGGCGCGCCGAACTTGGCCAGCTCGCCGGAGGTGATCAGCACCTTGCCGTTTTCCTTGGCCACGCCCAGGGCCGGGTCCCAGACGTAGGTGGCGTCGATATCGCCGCGCTTCCAGGCGGCGATGATCGCCGGTGGCGCGAGGTTGAGGATCTGCACTTTCGAGGGGTCGATGTTCCAGTGCTTCAGCGCCGCCAGCAGGCTGTAGTGGCCGGTGGAAACGAAGGGCACGGCGACTTTTTTACCGATCAGGTCCTGAGGGCTGTTGATCGCGGAACCGTCGCGGGCCACCAGGGCTTCAGCGGCGCCGATCTGGGTGGCGATGAGGAAGGTTTGCACCGGCACCTTGCGGGTGATGGCGGCGGTCAGCGGGCTGGAGCCCAGGTAGCCGATCTGCACATCGCCGGAAGCGATGGCGGCGATGACGTCGGCGCCGTTGTCGAATTTGCGCCAGTTGATCTTGGCCTGGGTGGCTTTTTCGTAGCTGCCGTCGGCTTGCGCGACCTTGGCCGGATCGACGGTGGTCTGGTAGGCGACGGTGACGTCAGCCGCCTGGGCAAAGAAACTCGCAGCGGCCAGGGACGCGGCCGCCAGGAGGCGAAGGGGGAAATGCAGTTTCATGGGGGGGCTCCTCATAGGCGGCCGGTGATCGGCGTGGGAGGAGACTAAATGATCTAAGAATGCAGAAATAAATAACTTATTTGCATTAGCTTATGAGGTGAAATTCGTGGCCGTAGCCAGACAAGTGTTATGGCGAGGGCGCCGGCTCTCGCCGGGCTGCAACGCGGCCCCCAGCTCAGGCCACGCGCTTATGCAGGAATACCCGGTCGCCCGGTTTGGGAGGGGCTGCGCCGCGGAAGGCCGGCCGACCTAGCGGGAGCAGGCACCCTCGCCATGGCCCTAGTTGCTGATGGCCAGGATGCTGGCCTGGTAGGCGCCGACGAACACGTCGAAATCACCCACTTCGTTTTGCTCAAGCTCGGTCTGCTGCTCCAGGGATTTGCGCGCCGCGTCTTCGAAGGCGGCTTGCTCTTCCTTGCTCAGGGCCTGGCTGCGGAAGTGCTCGGCATGCACCTGGCTCTGGCGCAGGGAGAACTGGCTGAAGCTTTCCTTGTGCTCGCTCATGGCCGCCAGCACCTGGGCCGATGGGGTCAGGGACGAATCCTTGACCTTGGCCAGCTGGGCGTCCAGGGCCTTGCTGTGCACGTTGCTGCCGTGGCTCTGGTCGAGCAGGGCAGCCAGTGGCGCGATCTGCTCCAGCAGTTCGGCGGCCCATTCCTTCATCTCCACCGGCTGGCCCTGGCGCTGCAGTTGCAGGCCCGGACGCCGGCCTTCCTTGACCACGGCGAGGAAGTTGGAGGTGGCGTTGCCGCACTCGTTGTTCTCGAACAGCGGGCTGTCGTTGAGCGCGCAGTACAGCAGGAAGGCGTCGAGGAAGCGCGCTTCCTGCAGGTCGATGCCCAGGGGCAGGAACGGGTTGATGTCCAGGCAACGCACTTCGACGTACTGGATGCCCCGGGCCATCAGCGCCTGGATCGGCCGCTCACCGGTGTAGGTCACGCGTTTGGGACGGATGTTGGAGTAGTACTCGTTTTCGATCTGCAGGATGTTGGTGTTCAGTTGCACCCACTCGCCATCCTTGTGGGTACCGACCGCCACGTAAGGCGCGTAGGGCGTGGCCACGGCCTTGCGCAGGCTGTCGGTGTAGCTGTTCAGATCGTTGTAGCAAGGGGTCAGGCCGGCCTGGGCCTGGCTCTGGTAGCCCAGGTCGCTCATGCGCAGGCTGGTGGCGTAGGGCAGGTACAGGGTCTCGGCGTCCAGTTGCTCCAGCTGGTGCGAGCGGCCGCGCAGGAAGCCCGCGTCCAGGGCCGGCGAAGCACCGAACAGGTACATCAACAGCCAGCTGTAGCGGCGGAAATTGCGGATCAGCGCGATATAGGCCGAAGACTGGTAGTCCCGGTCGCTGCCGACGAAGCCTTCGGCTTGCTTGAGCAGCGGCCACAGCTGTTCCGGTAGGGAAAAGTTGTAGTGGATTCCGGCAATGCACTGCATGGTCTTGCCGTAGCGCAGGGCCAGGCCCTTGCGGTACACGTACTTGAGCTGACCGATGTTGGAGGTGCCGTAATAGGCGATCGGGATGTCTTCCTCGGCCGGCAACGGGCACGGCATCGATGGACTCCACAGGTACTCGTTGCCGAGCTTGCTGTAGGCGAAACGATGAATCTTGTCGAGGCTGGCCAGGGTGTCCGCCGGGTCCGTGAGGGCCGGGGTGATGAACTCCAGCAGCGACTCGGAATAGTCGGTGGTGATCTGTTCGTTGGTCAGCGCGGAACCCAGTTCTTCCGGGTGCGGGGTCTGTGCCAGGCGGCCTTCGCCGGTAACACGCAGGCATTCACGTTCGATACCGTGCAGGCACTGCTCGAGCAGGGAGAGGTTAGCGCGCTCGCCGAGCAGAGCCAGGCGGCGGTTGAGAAGTTCGCTCAAGTTGGATTCCTTCACGCGTCAGTCGCCCCAATATGGGGGTGGGCAGGACGGTCTACAAGGGTGAAGTTAAAACTGGCGTTTTCGCCTGGTTTTTGAGTCAAGCCGACTCGCTTGAAAACGCCAATCCTTCATCCCTGAATCTGGCTTTAGCGCAGGCAAAAAACTCCGACGCCGCTTTCGCAGCGCCGAAATTAACCCAAATTCATGACAGGGAGCTATAGGACGGCGAAGGTGCCTTGTGCTTTTGCGACCAGTTTGTCGCCCTGGATCACGTCCGCTTCCACCACCAGGGTGCGCCGGCCGGGGTGGATCACCTTGGCCCGGCACAGCACTTCACCCTCGGCTACGGCGCGGATGTAGTTGATCTTGCACTCGATGGTGGCGCTCTGCTGGTCAAAGCCGTGGGTGCTGGAACAGGCCAGCCCCATGGCAATGTCCACCAGGCTGAAGATCGCCCCGCCGTGCAGCTTTTGCCCGCGATTGCGCAGTTGTGGGGTCAGCTCCAGGGCGACGTCCGCCTCGCCGGTTTCCAGGCGTTGCAGACGGCAGCCGAGCAATTGGCTGAAGGCGCTTTCGGTCAGGCCGGCAGGGATCTGCATCAGCGTTTCTTCAACTGCTTGGCGTTGGCGAACAGCGAGGCCATGGCGTTGTTGCTCGGAGCGGCCGCGGTGGTTTCCTTGCGTGGTGCGTTGCCCTGAGAGGAGCGCGGCGCCGAGCCTGGACGGGAACCACGGGCGCCATCGATCTTCTCGCCCGGGGTGTCGCTCATGCGCATCGACAGGCCCACGCGTTTGCGCGGAATGTCGACTTCCATGACCTTGACCTTGACCACGTCACCGGCCTTCACCGCTTCACGCGGGTCCTTGATGAACTTCTCCGACAGCGCCGAGATGTGCACCAGGCCGTCCTGGTGCACGCCGATGTCGACGAAGGCACCGAAGTTGGTGACGTTGGTCACCACGCCTTCGAGGATCATCCCCAGTTGCAGGTCCTTGAGGTCTTCCACACCGTCCTGGAACTCGGCGGTCTTGAACTCCGGACGCGGGTCGCGGCCGGGCTTGTCCAGTTCCTGGAGGATGTCGGTGACGGTGGGCAGGCCGAAGGTTTCGTCGGTGAACTTTTTCGGGTCCAGGCGCTTGAGGAAGCCGCTGTCGCCAATCAACGAGCGAATGTCGCGGCCGGTGTCGGCGGCGATGCGCTGCACCAGCGGGTAGGCTTCCGGGTGGACCGCCGAGGCGTCCAGCGGGTTGTCGCCATTCATGACGCGCAGGAAGCCGGCGGCCTGTTCGAAGGTTTTCTCACCCAGGCGGGCGACCTTTTTCAGCGCGGCGCGGGTCTTGAACGCGCCGTGTTCGTCGCGGTGGCTGACGATGTTCTGCGCCAGGGTCGCATTCAGGCCGGAGATCCGCGCCAGCAGGGCCACGGAAGCGGTGTTGACGTCGACGCCGACGGCGTTCACGCAGTCCTCGACCACGGCGTCCAGGCCGCGGGCCAGTTTCAGTTGCGAGACGTCGTGCTGGTACTGGCCGACACCGATGGATTTCGGATCGATCTTCACCAGTTCCGCCAGGGGGTCCTGCAGGCGGCGGGCGATGGATACGGCGCCACGGATCGACACGTCCAGGTCCGGGAATTCCTTGGCCGCCAGCTCCGAGGCCGAGTACACCGATGCACCGGCTTCGGAAACCATGACCTTGGTCATCTTCATGGCCGGGTATTTTTTGATCAGTTCGGCGGCCAGCTTGTCGGTCTCGCGGCTGGCGGTGCCGTTGCCGATGGCGATCAGGTCCACCGAGTGCTTGGCGCACAGCGCGGCCAGGATGCCCAGGGTCTGGTCCCACTTGTTGTGCGGCACGTGGGGGTAGACCGTGGCGTGATCCAGCAGCTTGCCGGTGGCATCCACCACCGCCACCTTGCAGCCGGTGCGCAGGCCCGGGTCCAGGCCCAGGGTGGCGCGCGGGCCGGCCGGAGCGGCCAGCAGCAGGTCGTGCAGGTTGTGGGCGAAGACGTTGATCGCCTCGGTTTCCGCGTTGTCGCGCAATTCGCCCAGCAGGTCGGTTTCCAGGTGGGTGTAGAGCTTGACCTTCCAGGTCCAGCGCACCACTTCACCCAGCCATTTGTCGGCGGCACGGTTCTGGTTCTGGATGCCCACGTGCTGGCCGATCATGCCTTCGCAGGGGTGCATGGTGCCCGGCAGCTCGTCACCGACTTTCAGCGCGGAGCTGAGAATGCCTTCGTTGCGGCCGCGGAAAATCGCCAGGGCGCGGTGCGACGGCATGCTTTTCAGCGGTTCGTCATGTTCGAAGTAGTCGCGGAACTTGGCGCCTTCCTCTTCCTTGCCAGCCACCACGCGGGCGCTGAGGGTGGCTTCCTGCTTGAGGAAGTTGCGCAGCTTGTCCAGCAAACCCGCGTCTTCGGCGAAGCGCTCCATGAGGATGTACTTGGCGCCTTCCAGGGCGGCCTTGACGTCGGCCACGCCTTTGTCGGCGTCGACGAAGCGCGCGGCTTCGGCTTCCGGAGTCAGGCTTGGGTCGTTGAACAGGCCATCCGCCAGTTCGCCGAGGCCGGCTTCCAGGGCGATCTGGCCCTTGGTGCGGCGCTTCTGCTTATAAGGCAGGTACAGGTCTTCGAGGCGGGTCTTGGTGTCGGCCAGCTTGATGTCGCGAGCCAGCTCCGGGGTCAGCTTGCCCTGCTCTTCGATGCTGGCCAGGATGCTGATCCGCCGTTCGTCGAGTTCTCGCAGGTAGCGCAGGCGCTCTTCCAGATGACGCAGTTGGGTGTCATCGAGGCTGCCGGTGACCTCTTTCCGGTAACGGGCGATGAAGGGCACGGTGGAGCCTTCATCCAATAGAGCGACGGCCGCTTCGACCTGTTGTGGGCGTACGCCGAGTTCCTCGGCAATGCGGCTGTTGATGCTGTCCATAAAACCACCTGACAAATGTGTGAAAGCAGGCCCGCGGGCACGGAAGTTGAGGCCCGGCGGGTCTGGTTGAGCGGCCTGGCATGCGCCGCCACCTGGATCAAAAGGCTGGCTGTTGACCCGTGAAATCGAAAAAATACTGCCGGCCCAGGCAAATAAAAAAAACCGGCCGCAGGCGTACTGATCAGATATTGCCCAACACAAAAGGCGGCGCATTATACCCAGCGTTACGGTCTTCGGGGTGATCGCCGGCCTCAGGCCGACAGCGGGTTTGCTGGCGATAGAGGAAAAATCTGCTAACAATGCACACGGTGCGTATAACGGCAGCTACGCCATAATGCGCACCGAGATTAGAGGAGCATCCAATGAGCAGCACTGCACAAACTGCTGAAGGCGAAAAAATTCTTATTGTTGACGACGATCCGGGGCTGAGCAGCCTGCTGGAGCGTTTTTTCGTCAGCAAGGGCTACCGTGCCCGCGCGGTACCGAACACCGAGCAAATGGACCGTCTGTTGGGTCGCGAAGTGTTCAACCTGGTGGTCCTCGACCTGATGCTGCCCGGCGAAGACGGCTTGACCGCCTGCCGCCGACTGCGCAGTGCCAACAACCAGATTCCGATCATCATGCTCACCGCCAAGGGCGACGAGCTGAGCCGCATCAAGGGCCTGGAACTGGGTGCTGACGATTACCTGGCCAAGCCGTTCAACCCTGACGAACTGATGGCCCGGGTCAAGGCCGTGCTGCGTCGTCAGTCGGCTCCGGTGCCGGGTGCGCCGGGCAGCGAAGACGAAAGCGTGACCTTCGGTGACTACGAACTGTCCCTGGCTACCCGCGAGCTCAAGCGTGGCGATGAAGTGCACATGCTCACCACCGGTGAGTTCGCGGTACTCAAGGCCCTGGTGATGAATGCCCGCCAGCCGCTGACCCGCGACAAACTGATGAACCTGGCCCGTGGCCGCGAGTGGGATGCCCTGGAGCGTTCCATCGACGTGCAGATTTCCCGCCTGCGGCGGATGATCGAGCCCGACCCTTCCAAGCCGCGTTATATCCAGACCGTCTGGGGCGTGGGTTATGTCTTCGTGCCGGATGGCACCGCGACCAAGTGATAGGTGATTTGTAGGAGCAAACGCCCGGGCCGGTAACGACCCGGGCGTTCGCATTCTGCCACTCCGCGAGCGCGAGCCGCTCCTGCAAAGTGTGTATTGGCTGTTATGAAAACCCCGCTGTGGTTCCCCCAGAGTTTCTTCTCCCGCACCCTGTGGCTGGTGCTGATCGTGGTGCTGTTTTCCAAGGCGTTGACCCTGGTTTATCTGTTGATGAACGAGGACGTGCTGGTGGACCGGCAATACAGCCACGGCGTGGCCCTGACCCTGCGCGCCTACTGGGCCGCCGACGAATCCAACCGCGACCAGATCGCCGAAGCCGCCGGGCTGATCAAGGTGGTGGGCAGCGGCGTGCCGGCCGGCGAGCAGCACTGGCCCTACAGCGAGATCTACCAGCGGCAGATGCAGGCCGAGTTGGGCGCCGACACCGAAGTGCGCCTGCGCATGCATGCACCGCCGGCGCTCTGGGTACGTGCCCCGAGCCTGGGGGATGGCTGGCTCAAGGTGCCGCTGTATCCGCATCCGCTGCGGGGGCAGAAGATCTGGAGCGTGCTGGGCTGGTTCCTGGCCATCGGCCTGTTATCCACCGCCTCGGCGTGGATCTTCGTCAGCCAGCTCAACCAACCGCTCAAGCGCCTCGTCTACGCCGCCCGGCAACTGGGTCAGGGGCGCAGCGTGCGCCTGCCGATCAGCGATACGCCGAGCGAGATGACCGAGGTGTACCGCGCCTTCAACCAGATGGCCGAGGATGTGGAGCAGGCCGGGCGTGAACGGGAACTGATGCTGGCGGGGGTGTCCCACGACCTGCGCACGCCGCTGACCCGCCTGCGCCTGTCGCTGGAGTTGATGGGCGCGCACACCGACCTGACCGACGACATGGTGCGGGATATCGAGGACATGGACGCCATTCTCGATCAGTTCCTGGCCTTCATCCGCGACGGCCGCGACGAGTCGGTGGAAGAAGTGGACTTGAGCGATCTGGTGCGTGAGGTGGCCGCGCCCTACAACCAGAACCAGGAACGGGTGCACCTGCGCCTGGAGCCGATCCAGCCGTTCCCGCTGCGTCGGGTATCGATGAAGCGCCTGCTCAACAACCTGATTGGCAACGCCTTGAATCACGCGGGAACGGATGTCGAAGTGGCGGCCTATGTGTCCGGTGACACCAATGCGCCGTATGTGGTGCTGAGTGTGATGGACCGCGGCGCGGGGATCGACCCTTCTGAGCTGGAAGCGATCTTCAACCCCTTCACCCGTGGCGACCGTGCCCGGGGTGGCAAGGGCACCGGCCTGGGCCTGGCCATCGTCAAGCGGATTGCCGCCATGCACGGCGGCAACGTCGAACTGCGCAACCGTCCCGATGGCGGCCTCGAAGCGCGAGTGCGCTTGCCTTTGGGCTTGTTGCTGCCACGCGATGCGGACTGAACACCTGTAGCCGCTGCCGCAGGCTGCGATAAGGGCCGAAGGCCCTTGCGCGGCCCGCAAGCGCGACTGCTGCGCAGCCGGTCACAGCCTGCGGCAGTGGCTACAGGGGCCGCCGATCGAGCGTACCCCTTAGCCCTTACCCTTGGTCCGGGTCATGTTCGGCCCGCCATTTTTCTCGATGTGTTCGATGATGATCCCTGCCACATTCTTGCCGGTGGTGGTCTCGATGCCTTCCAGGCCTGGCGAGGAATTGACTTCCATCACCAGCGGCCCGTGATTGGAGCGCAGGATATCCACCCCCGCCACGCTCAGGCCCATGACCTTGGCCGCCCGCAGTGCGGTCATGCGTTCTTCCGGGGTGATCTTGATCAGGCTGGCGCTGCCGCCGCGATGCAGGTTGGAGCGGAACTCACCCGGTTTGGCCTGGCGCTTCATCGCCGCGATCACTTTGTCGCCCACCACGAAGCAGCGAATGTCGGCGCCGCCGGCTTCCTTGATGTACTCCTGGACCATGATGTTCTGCTTCAGGCCCATGAAGGCCTCGATCACCGATTCCGCTGCGGTGGCGGTTTCACACAGCACCACGCCGATGCCCTGGGTGCCTTCCAGTACCTTGATCACCAGGGGCGCGCCGTTGACCATTTCGATCAGGTCGGGAATATCGTCTGGCGAGTGGGCAAAGCCGGTCACTGGCAGGCCGATGCCACGCCGCGACAGCAACTGCAGCGAGCGCAGTTTGTCCCGGGAGCGGGCGATGGCCACCGACTCGTTGAGCGGGAAGACGCCCATCATTTCGAACTGGCGCAGCACCGCGCAGCCATAGAAGGTCACCGAGGCACCGATCCGCGGGATCACCGCATCGAAGCCTTCCAGGGGCTTGCCGCGGTAGTGGATCTGCGGCTTGTGGCTGGCGATGTTCATGTAGGCGCGCAGGGTGTCGACCACTACCATTTCATGGCCACGCTCGGTGCCGGCTTCGACCAGACGACGAGTGGAATACAGACGCGGGTTACGCGACAGCACAGCGATCTTCATGCAACACCTGTGGCAGAGGTAGTGGATACCGGGAACACCGGTTTGTCTTGTACGTATTTGATGCCCGGATTGACCACCAACTGGCCGTCGATCAGCGCCTTGGAACCCAGCAGCAGGCGATAGCGCATGGCCTTGCGGCAGGCGAGGGTGAATTCCACCCGCCATACGCGATCGCCCAGGGCCAGGGTGGTGCTGATCACATAGCGCACCTGAGCCTGGCCGTTGGAGCTTTTAATGGTCTTCATCGCCACCAGCGGCGCTTCGCAACGCCGGTGACGCAACTGCACCACGCTGCCCAGATGGGCATTGAAACGCACCCACTGTTCACCGTCGCGCTCGAAGGGCTCGATCTCGGTGGCATGCAGGCTGGAGGTACTGGCTCCGGTATCGATCTTGGCGCGCAGGCCGGCCACTCCCAGATCAGGAAGCGCCACCCACTCGCGCAGACCGACAACGGTCAAATGGTCAAAAGTCTTCAAATAGGGGAAATCCGCAATTAGCTTTTCCAGGCCGCGACCGGGACCTCGGCCAGGGCTTTGAATGCAGGTTTGGCGAACCAGTAACCCTGCATCAGATAAATTCCACAGTCGCTGAGAAAGTCCCGTTCACCAGCGCTTTCAATGCCTTCGGCAATGACTGTAACGCCCAACTCCGCACAGATTGTGACAATCCCGCGAACGATCGCCTGGCGTACGCGATCCTGGTCGACATCGCGAATCAGCGCCATGTCGAGCTTGATCAGGTCGGGTTGGAAATTCGCCAGCAGGTTCAGCCCCGAGTACCCCGCGCCGAAGTCATCGATGGCGGTCTTGAAGCCGAATTCGCGGTATTCACGCAGAATATGGGTCAAATGGCGACTGTTATCTACGTGCTGGCTTTCCAGGGTTTCGAAAATCAGCCGGTCCAGGGGAAAGTGCTGGGCGCGGGCGGCTTCCAGGGTCGTGCGGATGCACAGTTCCGGACGGTACACGGCGTTGGGCATGAAGTTGATCGACAGGTGGCTTTGCATCCCCATCTGCGCGGCCGTGGTGATGGCCAGGGTCCGGCAGCGCTGGTCGAAACGATAGCGGTTGCTGTCGTCGACCTTGTCCAGCACGGTGTGGGCGCCTTCGCCATTGACCCCGCGCACCAGGGCTTCATGGGCAAAGATCGAACGGTCGCGCAGATCGACTATGGGTTGATAGGCGAAGGAAAAATCGAAACCCAGTGGCGGGCTTTTTTGGCAGCCTTCGCAGCGCTTGTCCGGCGAGGTCAGGGAAGTGGGGAAATCAGTCACGGGGACTCCTCGCGTGTCAGGACGCAACCTGGGTTATTTTAGGTGAGTGACAGGATTTATGAGAGCCCGTAGGCGGGCCGTACAGTTGCGACATTTTTCAGCAAGAGGAATTCCAGTGGCGCACAAGCAGGAAGAAGAGGACAAGGTTCGTCTGGATAAATGGCTGTGGGCGGCGCGCTTCTACAAGACCCGCGCCCTGGCCAAGGCGGCTATTGAAAGCGGCAAGGTGCATCACCGTGGCGAGCGCTGCAAGCCGGGCAAGGAGCCGCGGGTAGGCGACGAGTATCAGATTCGCGCCGGCTTCGACGAGCGCACCGTGGTGGTCCAGGCACTTTCCATCGTCCGTCGTGGCGCGCCCGAAGCGCAGACGCTCTACACGGAAACCGAAGCCAGCATCGCCAAGCGTGAAACCGCGGCAGCCCAGCGCAAGGCTGGCGCCCTGGGGGTCAGCACCGACGGCAAACCGAGCAAGAAGCAGCGCCGTGATCTATTCAAATTCCACGGCAGCAGTCACGAGTGAAAGCGTAGGAGCCGGCTTGCCGGCGAAGGCGTCCTTCACGGGTCCATTCGCCGGCAAGCCGGCTCCTACAGGTCTGATCAGCGCAGCAGGCTGCTGGAGCGGACCACACTCATGCGCGAGAGCACCGGCATCCGGGTCATCAGTTTGAATAGCGGGTGTGTCAGGCGCAGCAGGAAGTTCGACATCCGCGCCGCATACGGCGTGTAGTAGCCCCAGCCCAGGGCCAGCACCGCCAACAGCACTCCGCCGATGTAGTCGTCCTGGCCCCAGTGCGCGCCCGCCACCAGGCGCGGCATCATGAACAGCAGGGTCAGGCCCCAGACGATCAGGAACTGGCCGACGCTGCGGCTGAACATGCCCATGAACAGGCCCCAGATCAGTAGCACCGAAGCGTGGTCGCCGGGGAAGCTCTGGCTGGAGCGGTCCTTGAGTTCCCAGGTCTTCTCCCAGCCTGGGAAGTAGTCGCTCATGTGCACGGCGCCTTCGAGCACCATGGACGGGCTGTTGTGTTGCCAATTCATCAGCGCCACCAACTTGGAAAACAGCGCGCGAATCACCACCATAAGAATCAGGATCGACAGGAAGCCGAAAAACGCCCGGCGCACGTCCACCGCCTTGAACACCCAATCACCGCGAATCAGCAGGCCGAGCATGATCAGGCCCACCACGATATCGAAGGGGCGCAGGCTGGCCACGGCCCAGATGTGCAGCCAGGTGGAGTTGGTTGCAAGGGGAGTGTTGAGGTGACGGAACAGCCACTCGTCGAACATCAGGCAGTACATCTGTCCGGTCGGCCACAACCAGAATCCCAGCAGGGCCAAAGGGAGTAAATTGCACAGAACCAGCTTGCCGAGGTTCCACCTTGCTTGGAACAAACCCGGATTGTTCATAAAATATCTCCAATCACCGCAAAAACTGCACCTTCATGGTGCAAAACCGCAATTTTCGGTGCTTGTAACCTTTTTGTCATCATTCAGATACCCAGACCTATGACTGATTTGCCGGATACCGACTTCACTCAACGCTTCATCTTTGATGAGAGCGACGCCCGCGGCGAGCTGGTGGCGCTGGAGCGCAGTTACGCTGAAGTCCTTGCCAAACACGCCTATCCCGAGCCGGTGGCACAACTGCTCGGCGAGCTGATGGCGGCGGCATCGTTGCTGGTTGGCACCTTGAAGTTCGATGGCTTGCTGATTCTCCAGGCCCGCTCCGAAGGCCCGGTGCCGTTGCTGATGATCGAGTGCTCCAGCAACCGCGAGATCCGCGGCCTGGCCCGCTACGACGCGTCGCAGATCGCCCCTGACGCGACCCTTGCCGACATGATGCCCAACGGCGTCCTCGCCCTGACCGTGGACCCGACCCAGGGCCAGCGTTACCAGGGCATCGTCGACCTGGACGGCGCCACCCTGGCCGAATGCTTCACCAACTACTTCGTCATGTCGCAACAGACCGGCACCCGTTTCTGGCTCTACGCCGACGGCCGCAATGCCCGCGGCCTGCTCCTGCAACAACTGCCTGCCGACCGCCTGCGCGATCCGGAAGAGCGCGAAGCCAACTGGCAGCACCTCACCGCCCTGGCCAGCACCCTGACCGCCGATGAACTGCTGAGCCTGGACAACGAAACCGTGCTGCACCGCCTGTACCACGAAGAAGCCGTGCGCTTGTTCGACGTGCAACCGCTGCGCTTCCGCTGCAGCTGCTCCCGCGAGCGTTCGGGCAATGCGCTGGTCAGCCTGGGGCTCGAAGATGCTCAGGAGCTGGTGGTGGAACATGGCGGCAGCATCGAGATCGATTGCCAGTTCTGCAACGAGCGTTATCTGTTCGATGCCGCCGATATCACGCAATTGTTTGCTGGTGCGGGCGTCGACACGCCGTCAGATACTCGTCACTAAAACGGTTCAGCGCAGGTAAATCACCTGGCAAACGCCGGAATTACGCCGTACTGACGGGAGGACCCTACTATTTTTGGGCTTTTCTGGCATAATCCGGCGCACTTTTTTCGCGGTAGTAGTGCGCGAGTTTCTACTACAAAACGTTTGGAGCACTCGGCCAATGGCCGACGGGGAACCTCATGACGCAAGCCAATAACGCCGTGTACACCGATCTGAGTGTGGATGATCTGGTCAAAGAAGCCCTGAACCGCGGTGAGGGCGAACTGGCCGATACCGGCGCTCTGGTGGTTCGCACCGGTCATCGTACCGGCCGTTCGCCAGTGGACCGTTTCATCGTTGAAGAGCCCACCACCCAGGACGCTATAGCCTGGGGCCCGATCAACCGCAAGTTCCCGGCGGCCAAGTTCGACGCCCTTTGGGACCGCGTTGAAGCCTACCTGGGCGAGCGCGAGCGTTTTGTTTCCCACGTGCATGTAGGTTCCGATCCGGCGCACTACCTGCCAGTGAAAATGACCACCGAGACTGCCTGGCACAACCTGTTCGGCCGTTGCCTGTTCATCAACCCCGAGCAGTACAACGCCGGTGGCAAAGACGAATGGCAGATCCTCAACGCGCCAAACTTCGTTTGCGAGCCTGAGCGCGACGGCACCAACTCCGACGGCACCGTGATCCTCAACTTCGCGGCCAAGAAAGTGCTGATCGCCGGCATGCGCTACGCCGGTGAGATGAAGAAAGCCCTGTTCTCCGTGCAGAACTTCCTGCTGCCGGCTGCCGACG
Source organism: Pseudomonas sp. 50_B (assembly GCF_017491625.1). Taxonomy (NCBI): domain Bacteria; kingdom Pseudomonadati; phylum Pseudomonadota; class Gammaproteobacteria; order Pseudomonadales; family Pseudomonadaceae; genus Pseudomonas; species Pseudomonas sp. 50_B. The sequence continues at coordinate 155,717 of NZ_JAFGYX010000006.1, read as the reverse complement.
TGCTGCCGATGCACTGCGCCGCCAACATGGGCGAAGACGGCGACGTGACCCTGTTCTTCGGTCTGTCGGGCACCGGCAAGACCACCCTGTCGGCCGACGAAAGCCGTTACCTGATCGGTGACGACGAACACGGCTGGGGCGTGGGCGTGGTGTTCAACATCGAAGGCGGTTGCTATGCCAAGTGCATCGACCTGTCGGAAAAGAACGAGCCGGTGATCTGGAAAGCCATCCAGCACGGCGCCGTACTGGAAAACGTGGTGATCGACCCGGTCACCAAGAAAGCCGACTACGCCGACGACAGCCTGACCCAGAACAGCCGCGCCGCCTACCCGCGCGAGCTGATCGAAAAACGTGCACCGAAGAACCTCGGTGGCGAGCCTAACGCCGTGATCTTCCTGACCTGCGACCTGACCGGCGTACTGCCACCGGTGTCGATCCTCAGCGAAGAACAAGCCGCCTACCACTTCCTGTCCGGCTACACCGCGCTGGTGGGTTCGACTGAAATGGGTTCGGGCTCGGGCATCAAGTCGACCTTCTCCACCTGCTTCGGCGCCCCGTTCTTCCCGCGTCCGGCGGGCGAATACGCCGAGCTGCTGATCAAGCGCATCCGCGGCTTCGGCTCCAAGGTCTACCTGGTCAACACCGGCTGGACCGGCGGTGGCTACGGCGTCGGCAAACGCTTCAACATCCCCACCACCCGTGGCGTGATTGCAGCGATCCAGAGCGGCGCGCTGATCGGTGCCGAGACCGAGCACCTGGACATCGTCAACCTGGACGTGCCGAAAGCCGTACCGGGCGTCGAAACCGGCCTGCTCAACCCACGCAACACCTGGGCTGACAAAGCCGCCTACGACGAAGCCGCCAAGGCCCTGGCCGGCCTGTTCATCGAGAACTTCAAGAAGTTCGACGTGAGCGACGCGATCAAGGCTGCAGGTCCAAAGCTGTAAGCTTCGGCCTGCCATGAAAAAGCCGCCCCTCGGGGCGGCTTTTTTGTATGAGTTAAAGGACAGAAAGAAAGTTAAGACGTGCCAACTACACCAATTATTTTTTCTTTTTCGTATGTAAGGAACTCACTATTTTTATAGCATGCTGATTTTTTAATTATATTTATGACACTTTCTTCGTTTGCATTTTCTGGAATGTATTTACTGAGTTTTTCAATTGCGGATTTTGGGATTCCATACTCATCAAGAATAGAAAGGTTACCTCTTAGAAAATCGTTTTCTATTTGACTTGCAAAGTGAAGATAGTTGCCGGGCTTCCAGCCTCGTTCTGAACAAATATATGTTTGAAGGCTATTCATAACGATCAGCCATTTCGGTACTTTGTATTTTAGCCAGTGCCTTAATATTTGAAAGCCATCTCTAATTGCAGCATCCCAGATTTCTTGTTTTGACGCATCCTCTTTGGCTCTTGTTAACTCAAAGTTGTATATATTTTCTATTATTGGAAATATGGACTCATGGAAGCTATAAATAGATGTAAGAGTTATGAGTCTCTTCTTGGACATTGTTCGGCTTTTTTCATGTTCTTGAGCAAGAAAATCATAAGCCATACCTAATGTATATTCTAGCTGGGCTTTGCTAGGGTATGTTGTCCAGTTTATAAGCTCATAATTACTAGCTAGTTCCTCTCTGAGTCTATTTAAAACGAATTGCTGTCCTTTTATATGTATTTGATTTTCTTTGAATATATTTAGTTCGGAAGGGTCTATTTTTTTAAGATTTATGTACTGTTCGCTATTTTTATCTATGACTTCATTGTCATCTAGCTGGATTAGTACTTCATTTGAAATTGGACTTTGCTCGTAGAACGGGATGTCTACAAAAGTTTCTTGCTTGCTTGGCGGCGGGCTGAAATTATAGATGTAGCCACTGTAATGTTTCATCATCCGGCCTGCCCGACCTTTGATGTTTGAATAATCAAAATAATCGATGGGGTTGTCACCTTTTTTATCGTCGAAGTAAATCACATTCCTCGCACTTGTATTTACTCCCTCTATGATTGTTGCTGTGCAGAATAAAAAGTTTATAGCGCCCTCTTCAAAGTAGTCGATGATAGAGGACGTTATATGTTTTTGAAGTGCGCCATCATGAAAGGCAATGCCATACCTTAAGAACTCTATAAGTGACCATTTCTCTGAGACATTTTGCTGTATCCAAGGGATTATACTTAGCTCTTCTTTTTGTGTTGTTTTTTTGAGTAGCAGGTGTTTGTAGAAGCCATATGATAGTTGGCGAGCTTTACGGGGGGATGAGCAGTAGATTATATTTTGATTTTTTGAAAGCTTGTCTAGTAATTCGTATAGGGTCTCTTCTTTATATAGTTTCTTAGCACCCCTGCTTCCAAACTTGCCTATGTGGTCTTTATATATATCTATTTCTATATTTCTTACGAGTTTAAAATCAGTTTTAATGAATTCAGCATTGTACTTTTCTTCAAAGCCCTGAGAGATTCCATCTATATTTGGGCCGAGTAAATAGAATCTGCAATTGAATTCTTTCAATATGTGATGAAAGGCATTGTTCAGTGAGTCTGAACGTTCGTCATCTCTCTGTGCACTGAGCTTATAAAACTCATCGATTATCAAGAAATCTACTTGATTGAAATATTGATATTCGTTAACGCGTTCTGCTGTAAGAAGAAAAATGTTTCCTAAAGTGGCTGACGGTTCCTGTGTGGTTCGTACAATCGTCTTGTACACTTCTCTGTATTTGGATAGTTTTTTTCTGGTCTCGTCAAGCAGTGCTAGTGTTGGTTGGATTATGATTATATTTTTGTAATTATTTGAAGCAACAATCTCTTCAATAAGAAGGCTTTTTCCAAAACTTGTCGGAGCGCTGACTATTAAGTTTTTTTTCGACTTTTTTATTTTTTCAAATATTAGTTTCTGGGCCTCATGAAAACTTAGGTTGGTTCCTGTATCAGATTTATGATAGGCCTCTCTAATTTCTGAATGCGTAGAGGTTGGACTAAGATTTTCGCGTTTTAGATATGGGTATAACCCATAGGCTTCTATTAAATCCGTTAATATGTCATCTAGTTTGTTAGAGAATTTTTCTCTGTGCTCAATAGTTGCTAGTATTAGCTCGTTGTTGTCGTTATTTCTTGATAATAGGATTGAGCATTCTTTGTATATGTGGAAGGTTTCGTCAAAGTTAAATGTTTCTTTTTTTTCGATATGACTAACTAAGTCTGCGACGTCCATGTCTTAATCTCCGACTGCTTGTAATAGCGACAGTTTTGTGTGAAGCCTTTTGACCAGTTCATTTTTGCATTTGACTGGAAAAAACATCAGGAGAATGTTGATTTTTTCTCTTAGTGGGTGATCATTTTTTTCTAAAAAAACTTGTTGGAGCGTATTTATCTCAGCTGTTAAATCTTTTTTGAAAATCTCTAGTTCATCATCGTTATGATTTGCAAATGACTTCGAGCTATATGTGCAAAGCATAGGGATTACGATGCTATTTAATCTTGTTTTAAGTTTTTCACTTGTTGATAGTTTTTCTGTCCAGTAATTAACATCTGGGTGGAAGTCAAAGTGTTTTGTCTTTTTTGTGATTATATTGAATTCTGAATTCAAGTAGTCGGATGTGATGTGTTCTTTAAGGTCTTCTATTAGCGCTTTTACACCTAGTACTGGGTCTATATAAAGCTTTGACTCCCCAAGCCATAGTGTTTTTGTGTTGGGGTTTATATGTACAGAGTCGAAACCGTGCACAGTAAATCCGTAAGAGTCTTTGAAATATATTTTTGACAACAGCGGGATTGTTTGATGATAGTCCCTAAGAAGAAGGTGTAGTATAAGTTCTCCGAACTCTCCTCGTCTAAGATATTTGTCTTCAATGTCGTCAGCTATATGTTTTCCGTTTAGATATATATTTTTTACATTCTCGAAATTTTCTATTTTGTATATTGATTTTGCGGCTTCCACCACTTTTTCGACAGTTTCTGTATTATCGGTTATAGCGCTTTCATGTAAGCCAAATGCAAACTCATGAATGGCTGATATTATTGTTTTCACCAGAGGTTTCCACCGATAAGACTGTCCGCCGTGGTCCTCTAAGTCATAACCTACGATGTAGCATCGTAGGTTGTTTTCTGAAAAAAACTCTTCAATGACTCCGTTGGATTTAAAGGGTCTAGACATTTTTAGGTCTTCTTTTTAATTTGATTTTCTTGATGTCTATATCTGGGTTTTTTTCTCGACAAATAGATTGTTCATTAATTATTTTTATATGAACCAATCTCGGATAAAAAGCTTCGACTTGGTGTGTTATCACAGTTTTCTCTTCCTTGACTGATTTTGCCTTCAGTATGGCTTACTAATACTGCATGCCGAGGTAGAGATTAAACCCAGGGGATGTCGTTTTGCCAGCGTCTGGCGACAAAGCGCGGACCAGACTTTGGTAGAAGGAAGGATTTAGTAGGAAGAGATAGGTAATTCTTGTGAGAGAGGGCGTGTTAGATAGCACCAATATTTGGCTTTTATGACTGGGTAGGGCCCCGCACCGTAGCGCGGGGCTATTAGGCTCTCAACACATTTCTAGCTGTGCTGTTTCCAGTAAATCGCATGCATCTTGTGCCAGAAGATACAGGGCGTTAACGATGTGAGTGATGTCTTTGGGATCAGCCTGATAAAAGCTGAGGCACGTCAGTGTTTCAAGCAGGTCGGCGGTTGCTTTTAGGCGCTGTTGCGCACAGGTTTGGATGTCCACCCTACAGGCATGGCTATCGATAAAAAGTACCGGTGTATCCGTAAAATTGCTCTTGAGGGCTAGATAGCGATCCATTGCTCACCTCCTGAGACAGCTGAAGTGAATATGTACGGTCGCGCTGACGGAGTGACAGAAGTTTTATTGGACATGTCGATTACCCACTTTGCTGTTAAGTAACCGCCAGCATCGTGACCAAACGATAGGTGGCGGACTGTGCGCGGGTTGGTCAACCGGAACAGCAACCGGCACGCCCTAGGGCGTCCCACACACAGCCGCCATAGCATTGCGCTACACAGCCATAGAGATGGCGGTGCGCATCATGACAGTTATGTGTGCTGTTGTCGGGTGACCAAACCCGCTCGCTGAAATTTTCAGCGATGTCCGAACTATAGGTTCGATCGCTCAGGGGGCTCCATCAGCCCAATTCGACGCACTCTGTAGGGCATGTCTTTTATGGGCTGCGAATAGCCGTTCGCCTCACGTCTTCAGGTGCAACACCAACGCCCCCAGCAGCACCAGCACCACGCCGGTCACTTGCACCGCCGTCAGCCGCTCCTTGAAGAACACATAGCCCAGCACCGCGGCGATGCCGCCGGACAGGGTGCTGATCACCGTCACCACCGACACCGAGCCGCTCATGGCGCCCCAGGAAAAGGCGAAGAACGCGCCCAGGTTCATCAGGCTGGTGGAGGCCAGCAGGCCGCAGTTCTTCAGCGGCGGGATCTTCAGCCCGTCCGCGACTTTGAGCACCATCAGCAGCATTACTGCGCTGCCCACCGCGTAACCCAGCCAGAGCATGCTGATCGGCCCCAGTTGCGGCAGGGTGTAGCGGCCCTGCAGCCAGAAGCTGGTGCCATACAGAACGGCCGAGAGCAGGGCGAAGAAGATCGAGCGGCCGGCGGCGGTGCTGTGGGGCAGTTTGCTGTCCGAGTGCAGGCTGGAGAGGATGACGCCGATCACGCACAACAGGATGCACATGAGTTGCAGCAGGCTGATCTGTTCGCCACTGGCCCAGGACAGCAGGGTGGTGACCACGCCGTAGGAGGTCACCAATGGGGCGACGATGGAGGCTTTGCCCAGGGCGAAGGCCTTGCCCAGGGCCAGGGCGCCGGAGACGGTAAAGGCCGCGGCGAGCACGCCCATCAGCCAGACTTGCGCGGGCGCGGCCAGGGCCTTGTAGAGGATGGCGGGAAAGATCACCAGCAGCAGGCTCATCAGGGTGAACCCCAGGCTCTGGCTGAAGAACACTGCCCGTTTCACGCCCACGGCGCGGACGTTGAGCCCCACGAGAAAATCGGTGCCGCCCCAGAGCAGGGCGGCGAGCAAGCCCATCAATACGTCCACTGACTGTCCTTGTCGATTGACGGGTTGGAGGAGTCCAACGGCCGTGCTGTTTACTGCTGTGCGAGTCGAAACGCCGGCGCCATGCGTTCTTGTTCACGCCGGGACAGCCCCAGGGCCTGGGCCAGGGTGGGCCATTGGCGAACCACGCTCTGGCAGTGTTCGATGATGCCTTCTGCCTCGGCACGACCGAGGCGGAAATATGCCGCTACTTCCCGTGCCAGATCAAGGTCCAGCGCATTGTCGGCTTCGCTGATGTTGAGTTTCAGCCCGCTGGCCTGGGCGCAGGGGTTCACGTCGTAGGCCGGGGACAGGCGCCAGCCGCGCCCGGGTTCGAGCATGAAGCCATGGTTGCGCAGTTAGAGCGCTTCCAGCACCTGGGTGTCCCAGCGTTGTTGCCTGATCGCCTGGTACAGCATGCCGATGGTCAGCGGCACCTTGTCGCCCCGGCCCTTGGCCCGGCGTTTCTGGAATGGGTCGAAGCCTTCTGGCTGGAAGTAGCGATAGCTGTCGAAGTCGACAAAATCGATCACGAACTGCTCTTCCAGGGCCTGCAGCAAATGCCGGGCGTCGGCGCCGTCGCAGCCCAGGTCGAGGTTGATGGCGGTGCTCAGGCGCAGGGTCTTGCGTTCGGGCAGGCCGATTTCTTCATGCAGCAACTGCAGCAGTTGGCGCATGGTGGCGTCGTCGGGAAAGCCGGGGGCCAGTTGCATGATCGGAGTTCACTTGCGGCGTTTGAGAAGGTGCAGTGTACGGTGATTCTCCGGCTGAGTTGCAAGTCACCAAGTGGTTGCGCCAGCGGGCCATTTCGAGAGATCGGCACTGTTTTTTTGCCCGGTATTTCCCTGGTTGGACCGAGCATTGGCGGGCAAAACTGTGTATGGTTCGCCGCTGGCTGGTGGGCCGGGGCAGAGGCCCGGTCATCCTTATCTACAGGGATTTTGTTATGGCTTTTTTTCGCCTCGCGGCGCTGTTGTGGCTAGGGATGCTGGCGGGTTCGGTACAGGCTCAGGCCCTGTCGATTCAAGTGCTGGACGCGGTGGCCAAGGGCGCGCCACTGGCCGATGTCCAGGTGCAGCTGCAACAGGGCGCGACTCAGGTAGCAGGTAGCACCGATGCCCAGGGCCGGGTCACCCTGGCGGCCCAGGTGGCCGATTCGCCGGCCAGTGAGCTGTTGATCCGTAAGGCCGGTTACGCCGACCTGCGGGTCAAGTGTCCTTGCCAGGGGCTCAACTACGCCCTGAGCCCGGTGCTGGACAACCCGGAAAGCCTGCGGATAGTGCTGAGCTGGAGCGCGCCGGGGGAGGACCTCGATGCCCACCTGAGTTATCCCCACAAACTGTTGTACTTCGCCACCGGCAAGGGACCCGGAGCTCGTCTGGAATCGGACAGCAGCGACAGCAGCCGGCCGGAGACCATCACCATCGACCAGCGTGTGCCGGGCGACGCCTACGTTTTTGCCGTGCACGACTTCACCAACAGCACCACCTACGAAGCGTTGCGCCTGGGCCGCAGTCAGGCTCGGGTCTTTGTCTATAAAGGCGCTGCGCTGATCCGCAGCTACCGCGTGCCGCAGAACCGCAAGGGCAATCTGTGGGTGGTGTTTCGCCTGACCGCCGATGGCCGCCTGCAGGATATCGATCGGCTGCTGCTAGGCAGCGAGGAGCCGGAATCGGTCATGAGCGTGCTCGACCCGCTGCTGGAAAATGCCAAGTCCATCGATGAAGTGGTGGGTGCGGACTTCGGGCCGGTGGATGCCAAGAGCCTCAACCTCAAGGGCGAGGAGTCTTACCGCAAGGGCGATTTCGGCGGGGCGCGGATCTTCTACAGCGAAGCCATCGAGCTGGAGCCGGGCTTTGCCCAGGCCTACAGCAACCTGGCCCTGGCCAATCGCAAGAACAGCCGCCCCGACGACGCCATAGTCGCGGACCGCAAGGCCATCGCCCTGGCCAGTGGCCCGGCCGCATCGACCATTCGCGCCAGTGCCTACTACGACATGGCGCGCATCTACGAGGACGCCGGGCAGTTGGCCACGGCGCTTGAGCACTACCAAAAGGCCCGGGAGCAGAAGGCCAACCCGGTGTACGACAAGGCCATAGAGCGGCTGCAAAACCGCTGATCACACAGGCAGAAGTTATCTCCACAACGCGCCGACAGTGGCGCGTTGTGCATTTATGGAGGTTGGTATGCGAATTGGTGTTCTCCCCTGGCTGCTGGCGCTGTGTCTGTCCAGCGGCGTGGCCCGGGCGGCCGGGCCGCAGGTGTTCGCCACCATCGACCGCAGTGGCTGGCCGAATGCCCTGACCAGCACCGCGGAATTCGACACCGCCTCACGGGGCGAGATTCTGATGTTCGGCAAAGCGCTGCTGGCCAGCGAAGCCTTGGATGAACAGGCCTTGAAGCAGCGGCTAGGAGTCAGGCAACTGGATCTGAAGTCAGTGAATCAGGTGCGCCAGCGCTTCTGGGAGTTGCTGTTGAACAACTACCGCTTGGCCAGCCGGGACTGTGAAGGTACGCCGTTCTGCCTCCCTGTACGCAATCTCGGTGAGCTGCGGCAACTGGTGGCCAGTTTTACCGGGGAGAGTAAATCCACTTATGGGGCGTGGGCCGAGGCCAGCACCCGGTTTCATCAGCTGTACCTGAATGAGCAACTGCGCCTGGCGGCGCTGTTCACCGTGGTCAGCAGCGAGATCCAGCGCATGGGGCCGACGGAACGCCTGGGGGACGAGCTGGCGGACCGGGAGTTCCTGCTGACCTTCGATGACGGGCCGAGCCTGCGGGGTGGGCATACCGATCAACTGATCGATGTGCTGCGATCCAAGGATCTGCATAGCCTGTTCTTTGTTCTGGGGGACTCGTTTCAGGCGCGCCTGAGTCAATCTTCGGCAGGGCAGATGCGCCAGTTGTACGATGGCCAGTGTGTGGGTGTACACGGTTGGGAACACAAGTCCCACGCCTCGTGGAGCGAGTGGCAGCATTCGGTGATCCACAGCGCAAACCTGGCCAATCGCACTCTGGCGGATGAATACCAGCCGCTGTTTCGTCCGCCCTATGGGCAGCGACGCGCTGACAGTGCCGACTTCTTCAAGGCCCAGGGGCTGCAACTGATGCTGTGGAACATCGACTCCCAGGACTGGAGCAAAAAGGTCAGCGCCGCAGCCGCAGCCCAGCGGGTGCAGACCCTGATGCTGCTCTGGCGGCGCGGCATCATCCTGTTCCATGACACCCACGCCAAGGCCGCCCAGGCGGTGCCGGCACTGCTTGAGGCCAATCGGCACAATGGTGTGCAATGGCTGGACTGCCGAACCTTGCGCTAGGCCCAGGCTCCCTATCGTCGGTAAGCCGACTCCTGGGTAGGAGCCGGCTTACCGGTGAAAGTGCTCCCGCCCGGTATCATCCGGTATCTGTTTTCCCGCGACCTTTTCTCGAACCGCCGACCTGTGCCGCTAGTCTTCAAGGACAGGTCAGCGGTCAAAGGAGTGACCCTTATGCACAGCACCCTCGAACAGGTCTTCGGTTATCCACAGTTTCGTCCGGGCCAGGAGGCCGCAGTCAGTGCGGTGCTGGCTGGGCGCTCGGCGGCGGCGATCTTTCCCACCGGCTCCGGCAAGTCCCTGTGCTACCAATTGCCGGCCTTGCTGCTGCCGCACCTGACCCTGGTGGTCTCGCCGCTGCTGGCGTTGATGCAGGATCAGTTGGCCTTTCTCCAGCGTCATGGCGTTGCCGCCGCCAGCATCGATTCGGCCCAGAGCCGTGATGCAGCCAATGACGTCATGGCTCGGGCCCGCTCCGGTGAACTGAAGATCCTGATGATCTCGGTGGAGCGTTTGAAGAACGAGCGCTTCCGCAACTTTTTGCAGCAGGTGCCCATCTCCCTGCTGGTGGTGGATGAGGCTCACTGCATTTCCGAATGGGGCCACAACTTCCGTCCCGACTACCTGAAACTGCCGGACTACCAGCGCCAGTTCAACATTCCCCAGGCCCTGCTGCTGACGGCCACGGCGACGCCCAAGGTGATCGCCGACATGCAGGCCAAGTTCGCCATTGATGCCGCTGACGTGGTGACCACCGGCTTCTACCGGCCCAACCTCAACCTGCTGGTGGAGCCGGTGCGCGGCGCGGACAAGCGCCGGCGCCTGGTGCAGTGGATGGGTGAGCGGGCCGGGCAGCCGAGCATTGTCTACGTGACCCTGCAAAAGACCGCCGAGCAGATCGCCGAGCACTTGAGTCACCAGGGCATCGCCGCCGAGGCCTACCACGCCGGTCTGCCCCACGAGCAGCGTGAGTCGATCCAGCGCCGGTTCATGGAAGGGCGCAGTAACTGCATCGTCGCGACAATCGCCTTCGGCATGGGCATCGACAAGAGCGACATCCGTAACGTGGTGCACTTTGATCTGCCCAAGTCCATCGAGAACTACAGCCAGGAAATCGGCCGCGCCGGGCGCGACGGCCAGCCTTCGGACTGCCTGGTGCTGGCCAACCGCGACAGCCTCAACGTGCTGGAGAACTTCGTCTATGGCGACACCCCGGAGCTGAGCGGCATCCGCTGCGTGCTGGATGAGTTGCAGGCGTCGGTGCCGGACGGACAGTGGGAGTTCCTGCTCGGGCCCCTGGCGGACCAGAGCAACGTTCGCCAGTTGCCGCTCAAGACCCTGCTGGTGCAGTTGGAACTGCGGGGCCTGATCGCCCCACGCTATGCCTACTTCGCCGAGTACCGCTTCAAGTTGCTGCTGGAACCCGAGGCCTTGCTGGCGCGTTTCGAAGGCGAGCGCCGGGACTTTGTCCAGGCCATCATCAACACCTCCAGCCGGGCCCGGACCTGGGCCACGGTGAACTTCGACGCGCTCTACGAGCAGTACCAGGCGCCGCGCACCCGGGTGGTCAAGGCCCTGGATTACTTCCAGGAGAAGGGTTGGGTGGAGCTGGAAAGCAAGCAGATGACCGAGGTCTACAGCCTGCTGCAAACCGACTTCGATGCCGCTGCCTTGAGCACTGATCTGCATGCTTATTTCACCCGGCACGAGGGCAGCGAAATAGCGCGGATTCACGCCATGCTCGACCTGTTCGCCACCGAGCAGTGCCTGGGGCACCGCCTGGCGCAGTATTTTGGTGACGATCAGGCGCCCCAGCGTTGTGGGCATTGCTCGGTCTGTCACGGCCAGGTGGCACGACTGCCGGAGCCACCCGTGTTGCCCGCGCTTGTGGATAAAAACTTCAACGGGTTGTGCGGCGATTTTATCCACAGGCATCAGCAGCACACCGGCGATGTGCCGGGAGCAGAGCGGCTGACGCGTTTTCTCTGCGGCATCAGCGTGCCTTTGTTCACCAAGCTCAAGGCCCGCAGCATTCCCGGTTTCGCGGCACTGGAGGATTACCCTTACGCCGCCGTGCGGGAGTGGTGCGAGGCTCATCTGGCCGCCTGACAAGCCACCGGCGCAATGGACGCAAAAGGGTTTGCCCAGGCTTGGCTGTCTGCGGTGAAATGCCGGGCGATCAACCGATCGCCCGGCCTTCAATCCAAGGGAGAGAGCCCCGATGTCCGAGCCTATGCCGCAACGTGGCGACTATCGCCACTTCCAGCCGATCATCACCCGCTGGCACGACAACGACGTCTACGGCCATGTGAATAACGTCACCTACTACAGCTTCTTCGACACGGCGGTGAACACCTACCTGATCGAACAGGGCGGGCTGGATATCCATGATGGCGAGGTGGTGGGATTCGTGGTCAGCTCGGCCTGCGACTACTTTGCGTCCATCGCCTTTCCCGAACGTATCGAGATCGGCCTGCGGGTCGGCAAGCTGGGCAACAGTTCGGTGCAGTACGAACTGGCGGTGTTCAAGGCGGGAGAGGCGGATGCCTGTGCGGCGGGGCGTTTCGTCCATGTATTCGTGGATCGGCGGTCGAACCAGCCGGTGCCGATTCCGCCCGCATTGCGAGCGGCTCTGGAGCGCCTGCTGCTGGCGTGAACTTCGATACTCGATCTCAACCCCCGGCACTGGCACTTGTAGCCGCTGCCGAAGGCTGCGATCAGCTGCGCAGGAGGCGCCAAACCTCAATCCACGGGGCAACTGACCCACCGCAGCACCTGGCTTGGCGAGGCCTGAGGCCTCGTGCGCAGCCTGCGGCAGCGGCTACAGGGCGGGGGGTCAGTCGCGATAGTGACGGTGCTTGCGATGCCCGTAGGCATGACCACGGCCACGGTGGCCGTCGCGGTAGTAGCGGCGGTCATCGCGGCCACGGTAGTCGCGATCTTCCCGGGCGCTTTCGTTGCCCATGTAGTTGCCCAGGGCACCGCCGGCGCCACCGCCTGCCGCGGCGCCGATCAGGCTGCCGGTATTGCCGCCCATGCTGCGGCCCACCACGTTGCCGCCGGCTGCGCCCAGGGCGCCACCGATGGCTGCCTGGCCACGGCTGCGTTTGTCCGCACCCACCGCGCTACCGCCGGCACCGCCCAGGGCCGCACCAATGGCCGAACCGGTGTTGCCGCCGATCTGCTGACCGACCACCGAGCCTAGAACCCCACCCAATGCGCCGCCCACACCGGCTTCAACGGTGCCACCGGCAGAGGCAACGCCGCTGACCAGGCCAAGGGACAACAAGAGAATCGAGGAGAACTTCATACAGGAGCCTCAAAGGGATGACGGCGCGATCCTGAGGCCGGACCACGCCGCTTACAAACGAAATCCGACGAATAGCACGAGTTGTACACAATCTCGTAACTTACTGTTTTTATTGCGGAACTTAAGTGAATTTCGCCGGTCTTTAGCTACTTCGCAATGGCCGCTTTGTTAACAAAGCGGCCTTTTTTGTGCCTGCGGTTCAAGGCTGTGCAGCGGCTTTGAACCGCAGGCAAGCCGGCGCCTACGATTCACGCGCTAACGGTAGGCGCTGGCTTGCCAGCAAAGAGGCCCTCAAGCCAGGAATCAGGCCGAGCGAGCCATGATCAGGCCGTTGTCGCTGGCCGCTTCCAGACGGATGGCGATGAACTTGGACGTCGGGGTGTGGCTGCCGTCGCCGGTGCTTTCCAGGGGCACCAGCGGGTTCACTTCCGGGTAGTAGGCGGCAGCCTGGCCGGCCGGGATGTCGAAGGCCAGCAAGGTGAAGCCCTTGACTCGACGCTCGCGGCCGTCATCCCACAGGGAAACGATGTCGGCTTTCTGCCCCGGCTTGAAGCCCAGGCGGATGATGTCCGCTTCGTTGGCGAACAGCACGTCGCGCTGGCCCTTGACCCCGCGGTAGCGGTCATCGAGGCCGTAGATGGTGGTGTTGTACTGGTCGTGGGAGCGCATCGATTGCAGGATCAGGTCCGGCAGTTGACCGGTGGCCCGGGTGCGTTCGTGGATCAGGTCCTTGGGCAGCAGGTTGGCGCGGAAATTGGCCCGACCCGAAGGGGTGTTCCACTGGCGCGAACCGGCGCTGTTGCCCAGGTAGAAACCGCCCGGGTGCTTGAGTCGTTCATTGAAGTCCTTGAAGCCGGGAATGGTGTCGGCGATCAGGTCGCGGATACGCCCGTAATCCGCCGCCAGCCAGTTCCAGTCCACCGGCTGGCTGCCCAGGGTCGCGGCAGCCATGCCCGCAACGATCCACGGCTCGGAGCGCATCTGCGACGACAGTGGCTGCAATTGGCCGTTGGAGGCGTGGACCATGCTGAAGGAGTCTTCCACGGTCACCGCTTGCGGGCCGCCGGCCTGCAGGTCGATGTCGGTGCGACCCAGGCACGGCAGGATCAGCGCGTCCTTGCCGTGGGCCAGGTGGCTGCGGTTGAGCTTGGTGCTGATCTGCACGGTGAGGTCGCAATTGCTCAGGGCCTGGAAGGTCCGCGGGCTGTCCGGGGTGGCCTGGGCAAAGTTGCCGCCCAGGCCGATGAACACCTTGGAGCGGCCTTCGAGCATGGCGTGGATCGCCTCGACCACGTTGTGGCCGTTGTCCCGAGGGACCTTGAACTGGAAGCGCCGCTCCAGGGCATCGAGGAAGGCCACCGGCGGGCGCTCGTTGATGCCCATGGTGCGGTCGCCCTGTACGTTGCTGTGGCCGCGCACTGGGCACAGCCCGGCGCCGGGCTTGCCGACGTTGCCGCGCAGCAGCATCAGGTTGGCGATTTCCTGGATGGTCGGCACCGAGTGGCGGTGCTGGGTGATGCCCATGGCCCAGCACATGATCACGTTCTTGCCCTTGGCGTACATGCGCGCTGCCTGCTCGATTTCCACCAGGGTCAGGCCGGACTGCTCGACAATCTGCTCCCAAGGGGTGTCGTCGAGGGTGCCCAGGTAATCGAGGACGTGGGCGGTGTGGGCATTGAGGAAGTCGTGGTCGAACACTGATTCTGCGCCGGCTTTCTGCGCATCACGCTCCCACTGCAGGAGGAACTTGGCCATGCCGCGCAACAGCGCCATGTCGCCGCCCAGGGCCGGGCGGAAGTAGGCGGTGTTGGTCGGGCGATTGCCGTTGGTGAGCATTTCGAGCGGGTTCTGCGGGTGCTGGAAGCGTTCCAGGCCACGCTCTTTCAGCGGGTTGATACACACCACTTGGGCGCCGCGTTTCACCGCTTCGCGCAGCGGTTCGAGCATCCGCGGGTGGTTGGTGCCGGGGTTCTGGCCCCAGACGAAAATCGCGTCCGCATGTTCGAAGTCGTCGAAGGTCACGGTGCCTTTGCCGACCCCGACGCTTTGCGCCAGGGCTACGCCGCTGGCTTCGTGGCACATGTTCGAACAGTCGGGGAAGTTGTTGGTGCCGTAGGCGCGGACGAACAGTTGATACAGGTACGCCGCTTCGTTGCTGGCCCGGCCCGAGGTATAGAACTCGGCCATGTCCGGGCTGGGCAGGTCGTTCAGGTGCTGGGCGATCAGGCTGAAGGCGTTTTCCCAGCTGATGGGTTGGTAGCGGTCGGTTTCGGCGTTGTAGCGCATCGGCTCGGTCAGCCGGCCCTGGTACTCCAGCCAGTAATCACTTTGTTCCAGCAGGGAGGTGACGCTGTGCTTGGCGAAGAAGGCCGCGTCCACCCGGCGCTTGGTGGCTTCCCAGTTCACCGCCTTGGCGCCGTTCTCGCAAAACTTGACCATGCCGCTTTCCGGCGAATCGCCCCAGGCGCAGCCCGGGCAGTCGAAGCCGCCGTTCTGGTTGGTCTTGAGCATCATGCGGATGTTCTTCAGGGCGTTGTCGCTGGTCAGCCAGGCCTGGGCCACGCTGATCAGGGCACCCCAGCCACCGGCCGGGCCCTTGTAAGGCTTGTAGCGGGCAACGGGTGTCTGATCGGCTTGGTTGTGTGTACTCACAGGGGTTCTCCATCGCGGGGCTGTGGACCCGCGGCGCACGGTTCTGCGGCAGGTGGACAAGGTTGAGGCGGTGATGACGCGGCCATTGCCCGGCCTGGCGGGTGTCTGCGCTGGCGGGCGCTCAAGGCGTCTGTGGGTCTGGCTGGCGCCGAGCGCGAGGGCGGGAGTTGCCGGGGCTGGCATTGAATGAGGGACCAGCGGCCATCGGGTCCCAAGACTAAGCGCGGCATTGTGTCGCGTCTAATTGCTAGTACTGATCTATTGATAGATGGCGTCGATCAAGAAGGGCTGAAGGATTCCTGGTAGAGGGTAAAGCAGGCTTGTGCCAGGGCTGAGCGCGGCGCGCTGCGGCGCATGATCAGGCCCAGGCGGGCCAGGGTCTGGGCGTCGGCGATGGGATGCAGGCGCAAGTGTTCGGTGACGATCTCCAGGCCGCTGTCCAGGGGCATCACTGCGCAGCACAGGCCGCCGTGGACCATGCGCAGTAATTGATGGACGGCGTCGGTCTGCAGTACCGGTTGCGGCTGCAGCCCGCGAATGTGGAAGTGGTGGTCGATGGACTGGCGAAAGTGCATGCCGCTGGTGAGCAGGCCCAGGGGCAACTCGATCAGCGCCTCCCAGCTCAGGGGCTGTTCGCCGAAGCTGAAATACCGCTGGTCATAGAGCAGGCCCATGTGGGTCGGGTCCAGGGTCAGGAAGTCGAAGTGCTCGCTGTCCAGGCGATCCAGGTAGGACACGCCCAGGTCCAGACGATTGCTCGCCAACTGTTCGAGGATCTGCTCCGAGCTCAGTGACGAGAGTTCGAAGCGCAGGTTTGGGTGTTCGGCATGCAGGCGCTGCATCAACGGCAGAGGGTCGAAGCTCGACAGCGGCACCACTCCCAGGCGCAGGGTGCCCACCAGATTGCCCCGGCACGCGGCGGCCTCGGCCAGCAAGCCGTCATAGGCGGTCATGACGCTCCGGGCCCAGGCCAGCACCCGTTCGCCAGGAGCGGTAAAGCCTTCGAAGCGCTGGCCGCGGTTGACCAGGGGCAGGTCGAGTTCTTCCTCGAGGCTGCGCAGGCGCATGGACAGGGTTGGCTGGGTGATATGACAGCGCGCGGCAGCCTGGCCGAAGTGGCGGGTTTCGTCGAGGGCGATGAGGAATTTCAGCTGCTTGAGGTCCATCTTCGCTCCGGAGCGGCAAAAGGCCGGGATTCTACCGTGGTGGCCGGGCCTTGGGTCACTGGTCGCCCGGGAACCTCATTGTTCCAGGCTGGTCTAGTCTTTCGCGTCTGGATCTATCAACCAAGGAGTGTGCGACATGAGCATTTTCAGCTTTGTGAAAGAAGCCGGTGAAAAACTGATCGACCTGCTGACCCCGGGCAATGCCAATGCCAGCGAGCAGCTCAAGGAGCACATCGAAAAGGTCGGCCTGGGCAATCCCAATGTTCACGCCACGGTGGAAGGCGACAAGGTGATCGTCAGCGGTGAAGTGGCGAGCCAGGAAGAGAAGGAAAAAATCCTTCTGGCCCTGGGCAACATCGCCGGTGTCAGCAGTGTCGAGGACCAGATTACGGTGATCGGTCCCGTGGTGGTTTCTGCGGTGTTCGTCACTGTGAAGAAGGGCGATACCCTGAGCGCCATCGCCAAGGTGCAATACGGTGACGCCAACAAGTACAACAAGATCTTCGAGGCCAACAAGCCGCTGCTGTCCCACCCGGACAAGATCTACCCGGGCCAGGTGTTGCGCATCCCTGAATGATCGACCCTCTTCGCCGGCGATGCCGCTCCCAGTGCCGGAGCGGGATCGCCCGCGAAGGCTTTCACAGCCCTTCGATCAATTCCCGGTAATCTCCCACCGCCGCGAACTCCGCCGTATCCTTCGGCCCTTTGCGGCTGTCTGGCTGGCTCACCGCGAGCAACTGCGCTACGCCGAAATCCCGCGCGCTGCGCAGAATCGGCAGGGTGTCGTCGATAAACAGGCTGCGGGCCGGATCGAACTGAATATCGGCCTGCAGTGCATCCCAGAACTGTGGATTCTCCTTGGGGAACCCGTAGTCGTGGGAACTGATCAGGCGCTCGAAGTAAGGCGCCAGCTCGATCCGTTCCAACTTCAATGACAAGGAATCACGATGAGCGTTGGTGATCAGGATCACCCGCTTGCCGGCCTTCTTGATCGCCGCGAGAAAGGTGTCGGCATCCGGTCGCAGGGCGATCAGGTGAGCCGTCTCCAGCTTCAGTTCACGCACCGAGAGTTTGAGCTCGGTACTCCAGAAATCCAGGCAATACCACTGCAACTGGCCGGCGTTGCGTTCGAACAGCGGTTGCAGTTCCAGCTCGGCCATGGTCCGGCTGACCCCGTGCAATTCGGCGTAACGCTGGGGCAAGTGTTCCATCCAGAAGTGGTTGTCGTAGTGCAGGTCCAGCAGGGTGCCGTCCATATCCAGCAGGACGGTATCGATATCGCACCAGGGCAGCAGGGCCATTGAACACTTCTCCAGCGGTAAGAAAACAGTCTGTATAGTAACCCGCTATCGCCAAGGAGCCCGCTATGCGCCAGAAACCCACTGTACTCGCCCGCGAGATCGTCGCCACCAGTCGTCTGTTCTGTGTCGAAGAGGTGCAGTTGCGGTTTTCCAATGGCGTCGAGCGCACCTATGAGCGCCTGGTGGGCAAAGGGGCCGGTTATGGCGCGGTGATGATCGTGGCCATGCTCGATGCCGAGCATGCGGTGCTGGTGGAGGAGTATTGCGGCGGCACCGACGCCTACGAGCTGTCACTGCCCAAGGGCCTGATCGAGCCGGGTGAAGATGTGCTGGCGGCGGCCGAGCGTGAACTCAAGGAGGAAGCCGGGTTTGGCGCGCGGCAACTGGAGCATCTGACCGAGCTGTCGCTGTCCCCGGGCTACATGAGCCAGAAGATCCAGGTGGTGTTGGCCACCGATTTGTATGAAGAGCGCCTGGAGGGCGATGAGCCGGAGCCGATGCGGGTCGACAAGGTCAACCTGCGTGAGCTGGCCAGCCTGGCGCAGAATCCTCAATTCAGCGAAGGCCGGGCCCTGGCCGCGCTGTACCTGACCCGCGACCTGCTGAGCCAGCGCGGAGCCTTTCCAGCATGAGCATGACTTCGATGAATTTTCCCCATCCTTTATTGGCACCGGTGGCCGAGCTGGCCTTGCGCGCTGGCGAGGCGATCCTGCCGTTCTGGCGCGCCGACGTGGCGGTCAACCACAAGGCTGACGAGTCGCCGGTGACCGCCGCCGACCTTGCGGCCCATCACTTGATCGTGGCTGGCCTGACGGCGTTGGACCCGAGCATCCCGGTGCTGTCCGAAGAAGATGCCGACATTCCCCAGGCCACTCGCGCCGGTTGGCAGCGCTGGTGGCTGGTGGACCCGCTGGACGGTACCAAGGAGTTCATTTCCGGCAGTGAAGAGTTCACCGTCAACATCGCCCTGATCGAACAGGGGCGGGTGGTGTTTGGCGTGGTGTCGATGCCCACCAATGGCCGTTGTTATCTCGGTGGTGCTGGCCTTGGCGCCTGGCGTGTGGATCAGGGGCAAGCGCCGCAAGCGATCCAGGTGCGTGAACAGCCAGGTGTTGGCGAGGCCTTTACCGTGGTGGCCAGTCGGCGCCATTCGAGCCCGGAGCAGGAGCGCTTGTTGGGTGGCTTGAGCGCGGCCCTGGGTGAATTGCAATTGGCCAATATCGGCAGCTCGCTGAAATTCTGCCTGCTGGCCGAAGGCGCAGCCGACTGTTATCCGCGCCTGGCGCCGACTTCCCAATGGGACACCGCGGCGGCCCAGGGTGTACTCGAAGGGGCGGGTGGCGAAGTGCTGGATCTTGCCGGTGCGCCGTTCTGCTATCCCCCCCGGGAGTCGTTGCTCAACGGCTTCTTCCTGGCGCTACCGGCCAAGGCGGCGTGGCGCGGCAAACTGCTGGAGCTGGCCCGCGCCTGATCGCCCCACGGCGACTTGCCTCTGCCACCTTTTGTGTAGGAGCCGGCTGGCCGGCGAAGGGGCCCTTGAGCCCTGTGCAAGAATTTCCGGCCTCTTCGCTGGCAAGCCAGCTCCTACAGAGTTGAGCAGGTTCCGAAACGGGTCAGCGGTGCAGGACGTACTGACCGGCAAAGCGTACGGCGTCGTCTTCGCTGCCGACGTTGACCACACGGCTGTGCAAGGTCAGGCGGGCACGACCGTGGCGCTGGTACATCGCAAGGAATTTCTTCCAGACCTTGTCTTCCGGTGCCGAGCAGATGGCCACGGCATCGCCGGTGACCGGCAGCGGGTAGCTGATCTGGCCTTCCTGGATGACGATATGCCCGTCATCTATCCCTTCTTCCTTGAGCCGCAAATGCAGCCAGCCCCAACCGGCCAGCACCGCACCGCAGTACAGGCTGCCGCCGAACATGGTGCTCTTGTGGTTGACGTTGGCCTCCAGCGGCAGTTGCAGGCGCAGTTGCTGCGCCTGCCAGTCGAGCACCTTCAGGCCCATGTCCCGGGTCAGGGGAATGTCGTGGTGGAGGATGGATTCCAGGTAGCGACTGTCGCGGTTCATGCACGGGCCTCAAGGGTGGAAGGGTGGATGGTGCGGTTCATTCGGACTCATCGCCGGGCTGGCTGGCACCGCTGTCGGCGAAGCTCAGGCCGTGTTTGCGCAGCTTGTCGTGCAGGGTCTTGCGCGGAATGCCCAGGGCTTCGGCAAGGCTACGCATCGAACTGTGGGGTTGCGTCAGTTCGGCGGCGATCAGGCTCTTTTCGAAGTGTTCCACCTGTTCGCTCAGACCGCCGGCAATCAACGTCGGGGAGGCGATGGCAGCCTGCTCCGGCTCGCTGTTGTCCAGGGCCAGTTCCAGACCCAGCGCGAAGCGCTCAGCAGCGTTCTGCAGTTCCCGCACGTTGCCCGGCCAGCGATGCCGCAACAGCAGGGCACGATGCCCGGGTTGCAGTTCCTGGGGTGGCAGGCCGTGGCGGGTACTGGCCTCGTCGGCAAAGTGCTGGAACAGCATCAGTATGTCCTCGCCTCGCTCGCGTAGCGGTGGAATGCGCAACGGGGCCACGTTCAGGCGGTAGTAGAGGTCGGCGCGGAAGCGGCCCTGGTCCGCGGCCTGGCGCAGGTCTTCCTTGGTCGCGGCGATGATGCGGATGTCCAGGGGGATCAGCTGGTTGCCCCCCAGGCGTTCCACCACCCGCTCCTGCAGCAGGCGCAGCAGCTTGACCTGGACATCCAGGCTCATGCTTTCGATTTCGTCGAGGAACAGGGTGCCGCCGTTGGCGAATTCGAACTTGCCGATGCGGCGTTTCTGCGCGCCGGTGAAGGCCCCCGGTTCGTGGCCGAACAGTTCGCTTTCCACCACCGACTCGGCCAGAGCGCCCGCATTGATGGCCACAAATGGCCCGTTGCGCCGCCCCGAGAGGTCATGCAGGGCGCGGGCTACCACTTCTTTGCCGGCGCCGGTTTCACCCAGGATCAGCACATCGGCGCGGGTCGCCGCCAGGGCGCCGATCTGCTGGCGCAGGCGCAGCATCGGCGCTGACTGGCCCACCAGCCTCGCGCTCAGTTCCTGGCGGTCGCTGAGGGCCAGGCGCAGGCTGCGGTTGTCCAGCACCAGGCGCCGCCAGTCCAGGGCGCGGCGCACACTATCGAGCAGGGCATCGCTGGCGAAGGGCTTTTCCAGAAAGTCATAGGCACCGGCGCGCATCGCCTGCACCGCCAGGGGCACATCGCCGTGACCGGTGATCAGCAGCACCGGCAGTTCCGGATCCTGGGCGTGCAGCTGGTTGAGCAGTTCCAGTCCATCCATGCCGGGCATGCGGATGTCGCTGACCACCACCCCCGGCCAGTCCCGCTCCAGGCGCGGCGCCAGGCCCTGGGCCTGGGCC
This sequence comes from Pseudomonas sp. 50_B, assembly GCF_017491625.1. Classification (NCBI taxonomy): domain Bacteria; kingdom Pseudomonadati; phylum Pseudomonadota; class Gammaproteobacteria; order Pseudomonadales; family Pseudomonadaceae; genus Pseudomonas; species Pseudomonas sp. 50_B. The sequence goes on along the minus strand of NZ_JAFGYX010000006.1, from coordinate 134,521 downwards.
AGGGACAGCACCTTGAGCCCGGCCAGGTCCAGGGTCTGGCTCAGGGCCTGGCGCAGGTGCGGATCGTCGTCGATCAACACCACTTGCAACTGAGGGTCGAGGCTGTCGGGACGGGTCATCGCTCAATTTCCAGGTCGTGTCGTGGCCGGCAACGCCGGGCCGGGCGTGGTTGCTAGGTGATTGCCGCTGCGCGTCATACCCCGCGGTCCTCGGAGGGCTGCAGGCTGACGCCGGGGGCCCCGGCACGCAGGCGCAGGGTTATCAGGGCGCCGCCTTCACGGTGGTTGGCGAACGACAGCTCACCGCCGAAGGCGCGCATCAGGGTGTCGCAGATCGCCAGGCCCAGGCCCAGGCCCTGGGTCCGTGTCTTGGTGGTGTAGAACGGCTCGCCAGCGCGGCCCAGCGCCTCCATGCAGAAGCCCGGGCCGTTGTCGCGGATGTACAGATTGACGCCTGTGGCGGTGGACTCGGCACTCAGCCAGAGTTTGCGCGGCGGGCCCTTTTCGGTCAGGGCGTCGAGGGCGTTGGCCAGCAGGTTGCCGAGGACCTGGCGCAGGCGGGTTTCCCCGGCCTCGACCCACAGGGTAGCGGCTGGCAGGTCGCGGATCAGTTCCACTTCCATGGCCCGGCGACGCTTGGCCAGCAGGGCCAGGGCATCGTCCAGGGCCGGTTGCAGGGCGACGCTTTCCGGGGCGTGGTGATCGCGCCGGGCGAAGGCCCGCAGGTGAGCGATGATCGAGGCCATGCGCCCGGTCAGTTCGCTGATCAGCTTGAGGTTGCCCCGGGCGTCATCGGTGCGTTGGTGGTCCAGCAGCACTTCGGCGTTTTCCGCGTAGCTGCGGATGGCGGCCAGGGGCTGGTTGAGTTCGTGACTGATGCTCGCCGACATGGTGCCCAGGGCCGAGAGCTTGCCGGCCTGGACCAGATTGTCCTGGGCGCGCACCAGTTCCTGTTGGGCGGTTTCGCGTTCCAGCACTTCCTGTTTCAAGCGCCGGTTGAGGCTCTCCAGATCGCTGGTGCGTTCGGCTACGCGCCTTTCCAGCTCACGCCGGGCCTTGGCTTCGAAGGCGATCCGCTCCAGGTAGTGGCGGCGGCGCTGCATCATCAGGCCGAGCAGCAGCATCAGCACCAGCAGCGCAGCGGCGCCGACCGCCACCACGGTGCGCACCGGGCGATCGATCAGGGTGCGCGGGGCGAGGATGCTGACGCTCCAGCGGGTTTCCTCGATCTGCTGGGTCTGGGTCAGCCAGGCATCGGGATTGAGGTTCAGTGGGCGCGGATCCCGGGTTGGGTAGGGCTGGATGGCGACGATGGCCTGGCGTTCCTCGTCGCTCAGTGGCCGGGTCGCACGAAAGCGCCATTCAGGGCGCGAGGTGAGGATCACCACACCATTGTGGTCGGTCAGCAGCAATTGTTCCGGGGTCTTGCCCCACAGGCTTTCGGTATGGTCCAAGTCCACCTTGACCACCAGCACGCCCAGCATCCGTTCGCCGTCGCGCACTGCAGCGGCGAAGAAGTAGCCACGCTTGGCCGAGGTGGTGCCCAGGCCGAAGAACCGTCCCAGGCGTCCGGCCATGGCTTCGCTGAAATAGGGGCGGAAGGCGAAATTGCGCCCGACGAAACTGTCGTGCTTGTCCCAGTTGGAGGCCGCCAGGGTCTTGCCGTTGGTGTCCATCAGGTACATGACTTCGGCGCCGGTCTGGGCGCTGATGTTTTTCAGCAGGCGGTTGGCGTTGCCCTGGGTCACGCCGTCGTCCGGGGCCCCCAGCACCGCCCGCAGTGCCGGCAGGTCGCCGAGGATCTGCGGCAGCACTTCGTAGCGGTGCAGGGTGCCCAGCAGGTTGGCCACGTAGAGGTCGAGGGTCTGGCGATTCTGGCTGGTCAGCTCGTTGCGATAGTAGCGCTCGGCCAAGTGCTCCAGCGGCCACAGCAACGGCGCCAGGCACAGGGCCAGCAGGGCCAGGCTGCGCCAGCGGGGACGACGGGGAAGAGGTGCGGTCATGGAAAGGGCGCCTGTGGATACAGGCGCATTATGCCTAGCCCTGCTCGGCAAGACACTCGCGCAGTGCGCTGCGCCAGTCCGGCTGGGTCACGCCCCATTCGCGAGCCAGGCGGCTGCAGTCCAGGCGTGAGTTCAGCGGCCGGGGAGCCGGGGTCGGGTAAGCACTGGAGGGGATGGCTTCGAGCACCGCGCAAGGCTTGTCCAGGGCCAGCAACTGTTCGCCGATGGCCTGGGCGAAACCGAACCAGGAGGTCTCGCCGTGGGCGGTGAGGTGGTAGGTGCCCCAGGCGCCTTGATTCCCGGACTGCCAGCGTTCGATCAGGGCGCGCGTGCTGTTGGCGATGGTGCCGGCCCAGGTGGGCGCGCCGATCTGGTCGGCCACCACCCGCAGCTCGGGTCGTTCCTGCAGCAGGCGCTGCATGGTCAGCAGGAAGTTCTTGCCATGGCTGGAATAGACCCAGCTGGTGCGCAGGATCAGGTGCTGGCCCTGTACCAGGTTGATGGCCCGTTCGCCCGCCAGCTTGCTCTGGCCGTAGACCCCCAACGGATTGGGCTCGTCTTCCTCTACGTAGGGCGTGTCCTTGCGGCCATCGAACACGTAGTCGGTGGAGTAGTGAATCAGTGGCACACCCAGTGCCCGGGCTTCCTCGGCGAAGATCCCGGGGGCCGTGGCGTTGATCGCAAAGGCCAGCTCCGGCTCGCTTTCGGCCTGATCGACGGCGGTGTGGGCGGCGGCGTTGATGATCAGATGCGGAGCAATGGCGCGGACCTGCTGGCGAATCTGTTCCGGGTGGCTCAGGTCCAGTTGGTCTCGACCAAGGACCACCAGTTCGCCCAGGTCGCCGAGCCGCTGCTGCAGCTCGCGGGAAACCTGGCCGTGCTGGCCGCTGATGAGGATTTTCAGGGGAGTGCTCATGGGAACAGATCGGCTTCTTTCAGACTTTTGCCATTCTGGTCCTTGGCGGAGAGCGTTGGCGGCTCCTGCAACTGCCAATCGATTGCCAGGGTCGGGTCGTCCCAGCGAATGCAGCGCTCAGCGGATGGCGTGTAGTAATCGGTGGTTTTATAGAGGAACTCGGCGAAGTCGCTGAGCACTACGAAACCATGGGCAAAACCTTCGGGTATCCACAGTTGACGATTGTTCTCGGCGGACAGGCGGACGCTGGCCCAGCGGCCAAAGTTGGGCGAACCACGGCGAATGTCCACGGCCACATCCAGCACCTCACCGGCAATGACCCGCACGAGTTTCCCTTGGCTATGTTCGATCTGGTAGTGCAAGCCGCGCAGGACGTTCCTGGCCGAGCGTGAATGGTTGTCCTGGACAAACGGCTGGTTCAGGCCGGTGGCGTCGGCGAAGGCCTTGGCATTGAAACTCTCGTAGAAAAACCCACGCTCGTCGCCGAACACCTTGGGCTCGATGATCAGCACGCCGGGCAGGTCGGTGGGGATGACCTTCATTGCGTCTCCCCGGCCAGGGTGAAGAGGTACTGGCCATAGCCGGTCTTGCCAAAGTAGGCGGCGCGCTCCAGCAGATGCTCACGGCTGATCCATTGGTTCTGGTAGGCGATTTCCTCCAGACAGGCGACCTTCAAACCCTGACGGTGCTCGATGGTCTGCACGTACTGCGAGGCCTCCAGCAGGCTATCGTGGGTGCCGGTGTCGAGCCAGGCAAAGCCCCGGCCAAAGCGCTCCACATGCAGATCGCCACGCTTGAGGTAGGCGTTGTTGACGTCGGTGATCTCCAGTTCGCCACGGGGCGACGGCTTGACTGCCTTGGCGATCTGCACCACGTCGTTGTCATAGAAGTACAGGCCGGTGACCGCGTAGCTGGATTTCGGTTTCTTGGGTTTCTCTTCGATAGACAGGGCGCGGCCTTCGCTGTCGAAGTCGATCACCCCGAAGCGCTCCGGGTCCTTGACCCAGTAACCGAACACCGTAGCGCCGGAATTGCGCTTGGCGGCAGCGCACAGCTGTTCGCCGAAGTACTGTCCGTGGAAGATGTTGTCGCCCAGGATCAGGCACACCGGGTCATTGCCGATGAACTCTTCGCCGATCAGGAACGCCTGGGCCAGGCCATCCGGTGAAGGTTGTTCGGCGTAGCTGAAGCGCACGCCGAACTGGCTGCCATCACCCAGCAGGTTGCGGTACTGCGGCAAGTCCTGGGGGGTGGAGATGATCAGGATGTCCTGGATGCCGGCCAGCATCAGTACCGAGATCGGGTAATAGATCATCGGCTTGTCGTAGATCGGCAGCAGTTGCTTGGAGACACCGAGGGTGATGGGGTGCAGACGGGTGCCGGAGCCGCCCGCCAGAACAATGCCTTTAATCATGCAATCAGATCCTTGATGTCGGTGGAACCCAGGCGTTCGCCCTGGTAGCTGCCGTCCTGTACTCGACGGCACCACTCGAGGTTTTCCAGGTACCACTGCACAGTCTTGCGCAGTCCGCTGGTGAAGGTTTCTTCTGGCACCCAGCCCAGTTCCCGCTCGATCTTGCCGGCATCGATGGCGTAGCGCAGGTCGTGGCCCGGGCGGTCCTGGACGAAGGTGATCAGGTCGGCGTAGTGGGCAACGCCCTGGGGTTTTTGCGGGGCCAGCTCTTCCAGCAGGCTGCAGATGCCGCGTACCACGTCGATGTTCTTCTGCTCGTTATGGCCGCCGATGTTGTAAGTCTCGCCGACCACACCCTCGGTCACCACCTTGTACAGCGCGCGAGCGTGATCCTCGACGTACAGCCAGTCGCGCACTTGCTGGCCATTGCCATAGACCGGCAGCGGCTTGCCTGCGAGGGCGTTGAGAATCACCAGAGGGATCAACTTCTCGGGAAAGTGGAACGGGCCATAGTTGTTGGAGCAGTTGGTGATCAGCACCGGCAGGCCGTAGGTACGCTGCCAGGCGCGGACCAGATGGTCGGACGCAGCCTTGCTGGCGGAGTAAGGCGAACTGGGGGCGTAGGGCGTGGTTTCGGTGAACAGGTCGTCGACGCCATGCAGGTCGCCATAGACCTCGTCGGTGGAAATATGGTGGAAGCGCAAAGCGGCCTTTTCCGCTTCGGGCAGTTTGTGCCAGTAAGCGCGGGTTGCCTCCAGCAGGCTGTAGGTGCCGACGATATTGGTCTGGATGAAGTCGGACGGCCCGTCGATGGAGCGGTCGACATGGGACTCGGCTGCCAGGTGCATGATCGCGTGGGGCTGGAAGCGTGCGAGCACCGCACTGACGGTGGCCTGGTCGACGATATCAGCCTTGACGAATTCGTAGCGGCTGTTGCTGGCGATGCTGTGCAGCGATTCCAGGTTGCCTGCGTAGGTCAGTTTGTCGAGGTTCAGCACTTCGTGTTCTGTGTGCTGGATCAGATGGCGGACCAGAGCCGAGCCGATGAATCCGGCTCCGCCGGTGACGAGAATGCGCATGTTGGAGGGCCTGTGTCCTTGAAAACGATCATTTACTGCAAAAAATGCAGCATAGCTTGTCGACATGACGCCTGAGGTGCAAGAGGCGCCATCAGTCGATTTCACCGCGAACGGTCGGAAATTTCGCAAAGTGCAGGGTTGAGGCGGGGGCGGTGCCTGTCTGTTTCCCGTTCTTTGGGCTTGCGTAACGCCTTGGGCAATGGCGATATAAGCGGCTTATAACAATTCCAGGGATCGTTGCATGTTGCTCGCCACCTTGATCCACCGCGCCAGTCTGCCCAGCCCACAGGTCACTGCACAGCAAGCGCTGGAGCTGCTGGAAACCCATTACGGTCTGCAAGGCACCTTGCAGTCTCTGGGCAGCCAGCAGGACCTCAACTATCGCCTCGACAGTCCCCAGGGCCGCTTTGTCCTGAAGATCTGCCGTGGCGACTACTCGGCCCTGGAGTTGCAAGCGCAGCACGCGGGCCTCAAGCACCTGCAGCAATACCCCGATCTGCGAGTGCCCAGGGTGATTCCGGCCAAAAACGGTGCGGACCTGCTGTCCCTGGAGATTGCCGGGCAAGTGCTGCACGTGCGGTTGCTCGACTATATAGAGGGTCGCTCCCTGACCCACCTGCCGCACCTGGGGAACGAGCTGGTGGCGGGCCTGGGCCGGCTCTGCGGGCAGATGGACCTGGCTTTGGAAGGTTTCCAGCATCCGGGGCTCGAACGCACCCTGCAATGGGATGCCCGGCATGCCCAGGCGCTGATCGGGCATTTGTTGCCAGTCATCCAGGACCCGCAGCAACGGGCCTTGATCGCTGACACCGCGCAGCGCGCCGAACGTCGGCTGCAGCTCTTGCAGGAGCAATTGCCGGTGCAGGCGATCCACATGGACATCACCGACGACAACGTGGTCTGGCAGCGGGATGCCGCGCGCCGTTGGCAGTTGCAGGGGGTGATCGATTTCGGCGACCTGATCCGTACCTGGCGCATCACCGATCTGTCGGTGACGTGCGCCGCACTGCTGCATCACGCCGAGGGCGATCCGCTGCGCATCCTGCCGGCGATCCAGGCCTATCACCAGGTCAACCCGCTGCAACGGGCCGAGCTGCTGGCGCTCTGGCCATTGATCGTGGCCCGCGCCGCGGTGCTGGTGCTCAGTGGCGAGCAGCAGGTCAGCATCGATCCGGGCAACGCCTACAGCCGCGCCAATTTGCACCACGAGTGGGAGATTTTCCGGGTCGCCAGCTCCGTGTCTTTCGAGTTCATGGAAGCGGCCATTCTCAGCGCTGTCGGGGAGTCGCTGCCGGCCATTGGCAGTGACGGCTTTGTCCCGCTGCTGCCGAGCCTGGTAGGGCGCGAGTTCGCCCTGATCGACCTGGGAGTGCTCAGCCCGCACTTCGAAGCCGGCAATTGGGAGCAGCCGGGGATTGATGATCGTCTGTTGGCCGAAGCCGCTGTTGCCCATGGCCTGGCCGCCAGTCGCTATGGCCAGTACCGCTTGTCGCGGACCTGCCCCGACAGCGCCCTGGAGCCGCAAACCTGCCCGTTGCATGTGCAGTTGCAAGTACCGGCAGGCACGCCGGTAGAAGCACCGTTCGCCGGTGTGCTGCACCGTGCCGAGAACGGCCTGCTGCGCCTGGATGGCCCGGCGTTGAGCGTGCGCTTGTGGGGCGTCGAGCCGTCGTTGCACCCGGGGGCGGCCCTGGTCAAGGGGCAGGTGCTGGGGGCCGTGGTAGCCGACGGTCGGCTCAAGGTGCAGTTGTGTCGAGCGGCCGAGCTGGATCCGCCGCTGTTCTGTACCCCTTCCCGCGCGCCAGCCTGGCAGGCCTTGTGCCCCTCTCCGGCCGCGCTGCTGGGGCTGGCCTGTGATGCCGAGCCGGAGCTGGACCCGCAGACCCTGCTGGAGCGACGCGATGCCAGCTTTGCCCGCTCGCAAAAGCACTACTACGTCGACCCGCCGCGGATCGAGCGCGGCTGGCGCAATCACCTGATCGACATGCAAGGGCGGTCCTATCTGGACATGCTCAACAACGTCGCGGTGCTCGGCCACGGTCACCCACGCATGGCCGCCGAGGCGGCGCGCCAATGGTCGCTGCTCAATACCAACTCGCGTTTTCACTATGCGGCGATCGCCGAATTCTCCGAGCGCCTGCTGGCCCTGGCGCCGGATTCCATGGACCGGGTGTTCCTGGTCAACAGCGGCACCGAGGCCAATGACCTGGCGATCCGCCTGGCCTGGGCCTACAGCGGCGGGCGCGACATGCTCAGCGTGCTGGAGGCCTATCACGGCTGGTCGGTGGCGGCCGACGCGGTGTCGACCTCCATCGCCGACAATCCCCAGGCCCTCACCAGCCGTCCCGACTGGGTGCACCCGGTGACGGCGCCCAACACCTATCGCGGCGAGTTCCGCGGCCAGGACAGCACACCGCAGTACCTGCGCAGCGTCGACCAGCAGTTGCACAAGCTGGAGGCGCAGCATCGTCAGTTGGCCGGGTTCATCTGTGAGCCCGTGTACGGCAATGCCGGGGGCATCTCGCTGCCGCCGGGTTATCTGCAGGCAGTCTACGAACGGGTTCGGGCCCGGGGTGGCGTGTGCATCGCCGATGAGGTCCAGGTGGGCTATGGCCGCATGGGCAAGTTCTTCTGGGGCTTTGAAGAGCAGGGCGTGGTGCCGGACATCATCACCATGGCCAAGGGCATGGGCAACGGTCAGCCCCTTGGGGCGGTGATCACCCGTCGCGAGATTGCCGAGGCGCTGGAGGCCGAGGGCTATTTCTTCTCTTCATCCGGTGGCAGCCCGGTCAGTTGCCGCATCGGCATCGCCGTGCTGGATGTGATGCAGGAGGAGGGCCTCTGGGAGAACGCACGGGTGGTGGGTGAACATTTCAGGCAACGCCTGGAGGCGCTCAAGGATCTGCATCCCCTGGTGGGTGCGGTGCATGGCTCCGGTTTCTACCTGGGGCTGGAGCTGATCCGCAATCACCAGACCCTGGAACCGGCCACCGAGGAGACCACCCTGCTGTGCGATCGCCTGCGGGAACTGGGGATCTTCATGCAGCCCACCGGCGATCACCTGAACATCCTCAAGATCAAGCCGCCGATGGTCACCAGCCGGCAGAGCGTGGATTTCTTCGTCGACATGCTGGACAAGGTGCTGGGCGAAGATCTGTAAGGGATCGTCGTTCGCTTGCGTTCATCTCCATTCGCCGGCAAGCCGGCTCCTACACCTTTCTGTGGGGGCCGGCTTGCCGGCGAATGTGTTTATGCCTATTCGATTGTTATCGGTATTTTGCCGGATATTTTGCGCGCTTAAGAATTCTGTGGCTTTTAAAGTCGATATTTATCGGATATAAAGTGGCCGTCGTCAGGCGCGACCTTGTCGTGCCCCGTCCTTTTCCTAATCCGTTGTCATCGACCGCGTCCATTGCCCGGGAGTTGTTCCATGAGCCGAATCGTTACCGTCGCCGCTACCCAGATGGCTTGTTCCTGGGACCTTGAGGCCAACCTGGAAACCGCCGAAAAACTGGTCCGTGAAGCCGCCGCCAAAGGTGCGCAGATCATCCTGATCCAGGAATTGTTCGAGGCCCCGTATTTTTGCCAGAAGCCCAACCCGGACTACCTGCAACTGGCCACCACGGTCGATAGCAACGTCGCCATCGCGCACTTCCAGAAAGTTGCCCGGGAGTTGCAAGTGGTGCTGCCCATCAGCTTCTACGAGCTGGCGGGGCGTGCGCGATTCAACAGCATCGCGATCATCGATGCCGATGGCAGCAACCTGGGGATTTATCGGAAAAGCCATATCCCGGACGGCCCCGGCTACCACGAGAAGTACTACTTCAACCCGGGCGATACCGGCTTCAAGGTGTGGAACACCCGCTACGCGAAGATCGGCGTGGGCATCTGCTGGGACCAGTGGTTCCCCGAGTGCGCCCGCAGCATGGCGTTGCAAGGCGCGGAAATCCTCTTCTACCCGACCGCCATCGGCAGCGAGCCCCATGATCAGAGCATTTCCTCCCGCGACCACTGGCAGCGAGTGCAACAGGGGCATGCCGGGGCCAACCTGATGCCGTTGATCGCCAGCAACCGCATCGGCAACGAAGAGCAGGACGGTTACGACATCACCTTCTACGGTTCGTCCTTTATCGCCAATCAGTTCGGCGAGAAGGTTCAGGAGCTCAACCAAACCGAAGAAGGTATCCTTGTGCACAGCTTCGACCTCGACGAGCTCGAGCACATCCGCAGCGCCTGGGGCAGTTTCCGTGACCGTCGTCCGAACCTCTATGGCGCGCTGAAAACCCTCGACGGTTCCCTGGAGTCCTGAACACTATGAGCACTTTGCACAGCACGCCGCGCGCCGACGGTTTCTACATGCCGGCCGAATGGGCGACCCAGACCCAGACCTGGATGATCTGGCCCGAGCGTCCGGACAACTGGCGCCTGGGCGGCAAGCCGGCCCAGGCCGCCCACGCGGCGGTGGCCAAGGCCATTGCCCGCTTCGAACCGGTGACCGTGGCCGTCTCCGCGGGCCAGTATGAAAACGCCCGGGCGCGGCTGGACGTACCCAACATCCGCGTGGTGGAGATGTCCAGCGACGACGCCTGGGTCCGCGACACCGGTCCGACCTTCGTCATCAACCACAGCGGCGAAGTGCGTGGTGTGCACTGGGGCTTCAACGCCTGGGGCGGCTTCGAAGGCGGCCTCTATGCGCCGTGGAACCGTGACGAGCAGGTGGCCAGCAAGGTGCTGGAGATCGAGCGTTGCCAGGAGTACCGCACCGAAGGCTTCGTGCTCGAGGGCGGTTCGATTCACGTCGACGGCGAAGGCACGCTGATCACCACCGAGGAATGCTTGCTCAATCACAACCGCAACCCGCATCTGTCCCGTGAGCAGATCGAGGCGGTGTTGCGCGAGCACCTGGCGGTGGAGCAGATCGTCTGGCTGCCGGATGGCCTGTACAACGATGAAACCGACGGCCATGTGGATAACTTCTGCTGCTACGTGCGCCCGGGCGAAGTGCTGCTGGCCTGGACCGACGATCCCCAGGACCCGAACTACCCCCGCTGCCGAGCGGCCATGCAGGTGCTGGAAAACACCCGCGACGCCAAGGGCCGCACTTTCAAGGTGCACAAGATGCCGATTCCCGGTCCCTTGTATGCCACCGAAGAGGAATGCGCCGGTGTCGATGCCGTGCAAGGCAGCCAGGAGCGAAATCCCTCCGTGCGCCTGGCGGGTTCCTACGTGAACTTCCTGATCGTCAACGGCGGGATCATTGCGCCGAGTTTTGACGACCCGATGGACGCCCCGGCCAAGGCCATCCTCCAGGAATTGTTTCCCAAGCATGAAGTGGTAATGGTGCCGGGGCGCGAACTGTTACTGGGTGGCGGCAATATCCATTGCCTTACCCAACAGCAGCCCGCGCCGCAGCGAATTTGAGTGCCGTTGTAACAGATGGTGTTGCCTGTTTGACGGCGTCGGACCGATTCCGCACCGGGTGCTTTTCAGCAAGCCCGCAGCCCAGTTGGGTTGCGGGCTTTTTCATGGCCGTACGTCGAGCCACCTGGCACTTTGGCATAGCTCTTGTATCTGCTTCGTGGTGATTCTGAGACAGGTGGAACTTTTGTTGTTCTGTCATAAACCTTGGATAAGTTAGGCCGCTCAGATACCAGGAGAGAGCGCTGGAATGAATATGGTCAGCGAGCGGGCACCCCATCCCTTGGCAATGAATAACGAGTCGCTGCAGGTTCTGGCGCAATGGTTGAAGTCCAATGGAACGCGTCAGATCAGGGAACCTGATCCGCGCCGGATCATCGTTGAGCGTTACCCCGCTGGATTGCTCAGCGAGGCGGAACTGCAGGCACTGTGGGATGTGGTGAAAGGATAGAAAACGACGGATTGTAAAAAGCGCTGCCGGGATGGCAGCGCTTTTTTTTGGCCGGTCGTTTAGAAGCGGTAGTTGCCAGTGACCACCAGGCTACGGGGCTCCCCCGGCTGGATCTGGAAGGCACTGGTGGCGGAGCTGTAGTACTCGCGGTCAGCGATGTTGTTCAGCGCCGCGCGAACGTCCCAGTCCTTGTGCCGGTAGCCGGCCAGGGCGTCCCAACGGCCGTAGCCCGGCAGCACCACGGTGTTGGCGCCATCGGCGTAGCGGTCGCCCACCAGGGTCAGGCCGGTCTCGGCGTACCAGCCCAGTTCCGGTTTCCAGGTGATGAACAGACTGCCATTGCGCTTGGCCACGTTGTTCACGCGCTTGTCTTCGAAACCGTTGTTGTCCTTGACCACCACCGCGTCCTGCAGGCCGATGCCGCCGCGCAAGTACCAGTTGCCGACGAGCTTGCCGTTGGCAGTCAACTCGATACCCCGGGAGCGTTGCAGGCCGGTCATCAGGATGATGTTGCGATCCAGCGGATCGGTGGTGCGACGGTTGTAGAGCTCCAGTTCGTACACGGCCAGGGTGGTACTCAGGCGCTCGTCCAGCCAATCGCTCTTGACCCCGACTTCCTTCTGCCGGGTCAGCTCCGGGCTCAGGTCGTTGCCGTTACCGGCGGCGTTCGGGGTGATACCGATCAGGCCGCCACCCACCGGTGAGAACGATTTGCTCCACGAGGCATAGAACGAGTGGTGCTCCAGTGGCGTCCAGACTGCCCCTAGACGCGGGCTGACACTGTGGCTGTTGCGGCTATCGGAAACCCCGGTGCGGCGGTTGGTGGTCTCGACATCGAAGTTGTCGTAGCGCAGGCCGGCGAGCAATTGCCATTGCTCGTTCAGGCGCAGTTGGTCCTGCACGTAGAGCGCTCGGCTTTCGACCTCGGTGTGGTTGTTGCTGGAGACCTGCATGCGGCCGGTGTGGCTCTGGTAGGGATTGGGGTTGTACAGATCCACGGCGGGAACCGCCTGGCTGCCGGGGCCTGTGGTGGCGGCGTTGTAGAGGATCGGGTCGCGGCGCTGGCTGCCGATCTCGATGCCGGTGAGCAGGCGGTGTTCCAGGCCAAAGGTGTCGAAGCGGCCTTCCAGCTCAGTGTTGTTGTAGATGTTGCGCGTCTTCAGATCCTGCTGCCAGCGCTGGCGCTGCACTTTGCCGGTGTTGGCGTTGTAGCCGGTCTGGTAGGTGTTGTCGAAGTCACTGTCGAGCTTGAACACGGCCAGGGTGTGGCGCAGTTGCCAGCTGTCGTTGAGCTCGTAGGTCAGCTTGGAGCGCAAGGACTGGGATTTGTCGTCGATGTAGTCGCGGTGGTCGCCGTAGGTGGTTTCCCGGCCGACGTTCGCCGGGCGTCCGTTGAGGCTGGTGATGCCGCGGTCCGGGGTGCGGTTGTAGCGGCTGTATTCGTACTGCACCAGCCAGTTCAGCTCCGGGGTCAGTTGCCAGCTCATGGACGGTGCGAACAGCTGGCGATTGCCACTGACGCCGTCGCGGAAACTGTTCTGGTCCTGGTTGCCCAGGTTCAGGCGCAGGCTGAGGTTCTCTGTCGGATCGGCACTGAGGTCGGCGTACAGGCTGCGCAGGTCCTGGCTACCGCCCTGGACTTCGACGCTGGAGCGGCGGCCGAACTCCGGCAGCTTGCTCACCCGGTTGACGATGCCACCCTGGCTGCCACGGCCGTAGAGCACGGCCGCCGGGCCCTTGAGCACTTCGATGCGCTCGATGTTGTGCAGGTCGCGCACGTACTGGCTGTCGTCGCGGATGCCGTCCAGGTAGAAGTCGTTGCTGGCATCGAAACCCCGAATCCGCAGGCTGTCGAAGCGGGTGTCGGAGCCGCTGCTGACGTTGGGAATGCCGCTCAGGGCGCTGCCCAGATCGTTGTGGCCGTAGTCCAGGACGTTGGCGGTCTTGATCGTGTCGATGGCCTGGGGCACATAGCGCGCAGCGGTGGCGGTGCGGGTCGCGGTGCTGACTTCCTTGACCCGGGGATCGTCGGGGTCGGCCTCGGCTTCGGCGCTGATGGAGGTCGTTGGCAGGGTGGTGCTGGCAGCACAGGCAAAACCGGCGGTCAGCAGGGTGCAGAGTCCCAGTGACAGGGGCGTAAGGCGGAAATGGGCAGGCATCTGAAGCGCATCCGAAAGGAAGGTGAGTCAAGGGGCGCGAATGATAATGCGTGCTATTTACTTATGTTAATTATTCGCTAAAAGTTCCTTTGCTCTATTGTTTCTAATTGTGTCGGCGCCGTATCTGCCCGCATACACAGGCTAAACAGACTGATTCGACCGGATACAGCAACAGACTAAAAGCCATTTCGAGGTTTTTCCCCTGGCGTGCGGGGCATAGTCTGCGGGCCATCGAATACTCAAGATCCTGTTGGAGTCCCTTATGTCCTCGGCCACCCTTCACTACATTTATGACCCGCTGTGCGGTTGGTGCTATGGCGCCAAGCCACTGGTCCAGGCTGCCCAGGCAGTGGTGCCGGTGGTGGCCCATGCCGGTGGCATGATGACCGGTCGCAACCGCCAGCCGGTGTCGCCGCAGTTGCGTGATTACGTCATGCCCCATGACCGACGCATCGCCGAGTACACAGGGCAACCTTTTGGCGAGGCCTATTTCGAGGGCTTGCTGCGTGACCACTCGGCGGTGTTCGACTCGGCACCGCCGATCGCTGCTGTATTGGCCGCCGAGGCCCAGGGCGGTCGTGGACTGGAATTGCTGGGGCGCCTGCAGACGGCTCATTACCTGGAGGGCCGGCGGATTGCTGATCGCGACGTCCTGCTGGAACTGGCGCAGACCTTGGGGTTTGCTCCACAACCGTTCGCCGTCGCCTACGATCAGGCGGTGGCCCTTGAGCTGGACGAGCATATAAAGAGCAGCCGGGCGCTGCTGGCCAAAGTTGGCGGCCAGGGTTTCCCAACCCTGGCGCTGGAGCGGGACGGTCGCTATCAGTTGCTCGACATCAGCCCCTGGCTGGGCAAGCCCGAGGCCTTCGCGCAGTGGTTGAAGGCTTCCCAGGGCGCCACTAATGCCCCTCAAGATGGCGCGCTCCAGGCCTGTGGCCTGGACGGTTGTGCGCTTTGATCTCACCTGACCTGCGTGGAGTCACCCATGGATAACCTAGCGTTGATCAAAAGCACCTATGAAGGTGCCAACTCCCAGGAAAATGCGCGCAACACCGCTGCGGCCCTGGCCCCGGATGCGCGTTGGACCGAAGCGGCGGGCTTTCCCTATGCCGGCACCTACGTCGGTTTCGAGGCGGTGCTGGAGCATGTTTTCAAGCGCCTGGGCTCGGAATGGCAGGACTTCACCTTCAAGGTGGAAGACTATGTGGCCCAGGGCGACAAGGTGTTCGCCTATGGCAACTACCAAGGCATCTACAAGGCCTCGGGCAAGCCGATCGATGTGCGAGTGGCCCATTTGTGGACCCTCAAAAACGGCAAAGTCACCCACTTCGAACAATTCGTCGACAGCCATAGCGTGCAGCTGGCAATGCTCTAGCCCGCAGTTCTTAGAATATTTTCAGCTATTCAAAGACGATTCACGAAATTGACACGTTGTTCAGGGCGCAGATAGGATTCGCCCCCAACGCCTGTGGCCAAGAGCCATATTTAAGAATAATAAAAGGCCCGTCGCGATCACCCGCGGTCGGGCTTTTTTGTTTCGACGGTAGAAGAGCGTTCAAACGCCATAGCCGAAAGAGCTCACAGCGCGTCATCAAACCGTAATAAGGAAAATAAAATGTCGAAACAGCGGATCTGCTTGATTGCACTGGGGATTCTGAGCGCTACACAGGCCATGGCCGACGGCCAGGCCGATGCCAAGGGTTTTGTCGAAGACAGCAGCCTGAAAGTGCTGCTGCGCAACGCCTACATCAACCGTGACTACAAAGACGGTAACAAGGACAAGGCCGAGTGGGGCCAGGCTGCCATCGGCACCTTCTCCTCGGGTTTCACCCAGGGCACCGTGGGCGTGGGCGTTGACGCCTTCGGCCTGTACGCACTGCGCCTGGACGGCGGCAAGGGCCGCAGCGGCGCTGGCGGTATCGACTTCTTCAAGCAAGGCGACAGCGGCAACGCCGCCGATGACCTGAGCAAGTTCGGTGCGGCGGTCAAGTTCCGCCTGTCCAACACTGTGCTGACCTACGGTGACCAGATGCCGGCCCTGCCGGTACTCAACTACGACAGCTCGCGTCTGCTGCCGGAAAGCTACACCGGCACCCTGATCACCTCCAAGGAGATCAAGGGCCTGGAGCTGAACGCCGGTCACTTCACCGCCGAATCGCGCAAGAGCGCCGAAGGCCGTGACAGTGGCGGTCTGAAGTCGATCAACGTATTGGGCGGTAGCTACCAGTTCACCGAACAGTTCAAGGGCGCGCTGTACGCTTCCGACGTCGAAGACGTGCTGAAGAAACAATACGTGAACCTGAACTACGTGTTCCCACTGGCCACCGAACAGTCCCTGACCCTGGACTTCAACGGTTACCGCACCAAGCTGGACAAATCCTTCGCCAAGGGCCTCAACGCCGGCGGCCAGGACAACAAGATCTGGAGCCTGGCGGCTACCTTCGCCACTGGCCCGCACTCGTTCACCGTCGCCCATCAGCGCAGCACCGGCGACAGCCACCTGGGCTACGCCTATGGCGGTTATCAGAAGTCCGGCTATGTGGGTGATGGCGGCAACACCATCTACCTGGCCAACTCCTACTGGTCCGACTTCAACGCGGAAGACGAACGCAGCTGGCAACTGGGCTACGGTCTGGACTTCGGCGCCTTCGGCGTACCGGGCCTGACCTACAACGTGGCCTACGTGCGTGGCGACAACATCACCACCGTCAACAGCACGGGTGGCAGCGAGCGAGAAATCTTCAACCAGCTCAAGTACGTGGTGCAGAGCGGCCCGGCCAAGGACCTGAGCATCAAAGTGCGCAGCTCGGTTCTGCGTGTGTCGCAGAAGTCGTATGAGTACAACAAAGGTGGCAACGAACTGCGCGTGTTCGTCGACTACCCGATCAACGTGTTCTGATGAGCGCTTGATCACCACCTGACTCTGGGTGGTTGCCGTGCAAAAAAGCCCCGACTGGTTCGGGGCTTTTTCATGTTCGGTTATCGCTTGCGGGGTTTTGCCAGAGAGGGCAGGTGGATGTTTTCGTACCACTGTCTTTTCAAGGCGTCGCCTTCGCGCTTGTAGGCAAACATTTCTTGCCAATGTTCGCTGGCGAGATGAAGCATTTTCCCTGGAATGTGTTCCGTCAGGTAGGTGAAGTAGCGCAGGTGGTGAGGGGCCAGAACCTTCATGAGCTTGTTGAGCTGTATGGTCTCCGCGTTTTCGCCAGTGTCTTTCAATGCTTCATTCAAGATGAAGGTCGGGATCACCATGATGTAGGTGCCGGTAGCGCCCGTGAAGTCCGGAATACCGTCGTCGAGTTGGTAGAGGATATAAACGTAGAGGTCTGCCCAGCGTCGTTTGAGTTGATTACTGGCTAATTCCTTGCCATTGCGGGTCTGCATCCAGGCTGCCTTGGGAGACACCGGCAGCGCAGTTTTCAGTTCGTTGGCATAGGCCAGGTGACGAAGAGGTCGCTCTGTCTTGTCGACGAGCTTGGTTTTGACCTCCACCGCCCAGCCGTTCCAGGTGGTTCGGCAGAACCAGTCTGTGTCTTCGGTCAGGGGGTCAGTGGTGACCTTGCACGAATCCAGGAGCGGTTGCGGATAGCCAAAGTAAATATCCGCCACATCGCTTTCGCCATTGTCTTCGCTGACCGGGTCAAACAGCTTGTTGTGCAGGTAACCGTAAGGCCTACGGTTGGTCTCTGGCTTAAAGTCAGGGCTATGGGCCGGCGGATTGTTGCGCTCGAAGTCCTTGATCGCCGAAATGATGAATGACTCATACACCCGCCCGATCCAGCTGGGGTTGTTCTTGAGGATTTTCAGTAGTCGTTCTGACAGTTCCATCTGCGGGTGGTCCTTGGGGGGCAGGCAGGTCTGGCCATGAATGGCCTGGTCACGGGGCACCGGGATTTTCGGCGAGTGGTTGGTCGATATCAATCTT
Organism: Pseudomonas sp. 50_B; assembly: GCF_017491625.1. Lineage (NCBI taxonomy): Bacteria > Pseudomonadati > Pseudomonadota > Gammaproteobacteria > Pseudomonadales > Pseudomonadaceae > Pseudomonas > Pseudomonas sp. 50_B. The sequence continues at coordinate 117,157 of NZ_JAFGYX010000006.1, read as the reverse complement.
GCTACAGTCCGCGGCTCCTTCCTGTCACGGATGATTTCGATGTTCCGTACCCTGTTATCCGGCCTGTGCCTGCTGAGCGTCGCCAGCATCGCCCACGGCCAGCCAGCGACTGCATCCGAGCAGTTGCTCAGCCAGTTCTCACGCTGCGATGCGCAGTTTTTCCAGAGCCTGAACACCGCCCAACTGCCGGCCGCGACCTTGACCGTGGCCAAGTACGGTGCGGTGAGTGCGCCCAAGATCCTGAACCCCTTGCAGGAAGGCGGCCGCTACCAGGCGTTCGAACAGCCGCTGCTGGTCAACGGCGTGCGCTTGCTGGGCTACTACAACGAAGCCCAGTCGCTGAAGTCGGTGGGTAACCTGCTGTTCTGGGGGTTTATTGCCGAGGGTGAGCCCCGTGAAGTGGCCGCAGCGCTCAAACCTCTGCTGGTGGACAACCACCGCCTGAAGGCAGACCGCAGCGCCATGGTCCGGGTGGAGATCCGCCGGGTGGGCGACCCTATCGACAGCTGGCGCACCGAAGGTCTGGTCGGCGGCGGCGTGGCCACGCCGTTCGGTTTCGTCGAGCGGGTATTGAGCATCGACAAAGGCATCGCCAGCGCGCCGATCTCAGGTCGCACCACGATCTTCTGCAGCCTGCAGGGCACGGTTACCGCGCCACTGCTGCAGGTCTATCGCCCTGACCTCAACGCTCACCTGCTGGATTGAACAACATGCCTTCATTGTCTGTACGCGGGTCGATCCTGCTTGTGTGTGCCCTTGCCGTCACTGGCTGTGCCAGCCTGCAGAGCCAGGACCAGATCAACTACGCCCATTGCCGCCTGGTGGGCCAGGCCTCCAAGGCCGAGAAGTTCGATGTGGTGCTGCAAGAGGCCGACCTGTGCCTGTCGAAAAACCAACTGTCCAAGCCGATGCAGAGCCTGGTGTACTGGCTGAAGTCCGACGCCTACGCTAGCTTCAAGCGTTACCCGGAAGCCATCAGCGCCAAGGAAAAATCCATCGAACTGGGGCCCAAACCCGATGCCCGTGCGGTGCTGGACCTGAGCCGTCTCTATCGTGAGTCGGGCAACCCGCAAAAGGCCCTGCAACTGGTGCAGTCCAACCTCGACGCCAACCTGGGCGAGGCGGGCAAGGGCAGCGGCTTCAACATGCCGACCTACTACCACCTGGGCCAGGCCCTCTACGACCTGGGGCAATACCGTGAGGCGGCTGAAGCCTATAGCGCCGGTCTGCAAAAGCAGCCGGACTATGCCTGGGCCTTCTACCATCGTGGTTTGGCCTACGAAAAACTGGGCCTGACCGACGATGCCCGCGCCGACTTTACCCAGTTCGCCAAGCGGGTGGACCAGAAGTACGTCGAACCGCAGCACCAGGCCAAGCTGGCCGAATACCAGATCAGCCTGCCCTGAGCAGAGCCTTGCCGACGCAATGAAAAAGGCTCGCCGTTTGGCGAGCCTTTTTGTTCAGCAACCTTGCCCATCAGTCATCCGGATTGATCGCGAACTTCAGCTGATCGCCTTCCAGGTACACCACCGCCTCACGGCCATGGATATCCACAGGACGGGCTGAAATCGCTTCATGCTCCGGGACGATCTTGGACAGCACCTTGTGCTGCACGTCGACCCGCCAGATACAGGCCCGCGGCCCTTCGTTATCGAAGTACATCACCGGGCGGGTTTCGCTCCAGGTGGGATTGACGATGCTCCAGCCGGCCTCGACCTCATTGTGCTCGGTGACGTTCTCGGAGTAGGTGTTATTGCTCTGCCGGTCGTAGTCCAGGGACAGGCTGTAGTTCTCCTGATTCAGATCCTGGCCGACCCGCGCCCGGGCATGGCGCAGGGTGTTGGAGAGCGATTGGAACACCTGCTGGCTGGCTTCGGGAGCACTGCGCGAGCCCAGGCGATAGCGCATGCCCTGCTGCAGCTCGCCGCCGCTGCGCTGGCGGTAGTAAAACACCCCGTCAACGATCCCGGCGAAGCGCTGGCCCTGATCGTTGGCCCCCGGCAGGGCCCAGCCGACAAAACCGATATCCCGAGCGATGGGGTGCAGGCCGGGCTGGTCATCGGCGTATTCGTAGAGGGTGCCGACATAGCCTTCCTGCCCCTTCTGGTACTGACCGACGAACAGCACCACATGCAGCACGCCCTCCAGCACCTGGGCGTCGACGATCTGCTGATCGCCCTGGGGCGGGGCGGCGGTGAACCTGGCCAGGGTGAAGCGCTGCCAGTCATCAGGGTCCTGCAGGCGGTACTGACGGGTGGGATCCATGGGCAGCAGCTCGTCCTTGCCGGGCGCCGGAGGGATCGGCAACAGCCCGAGCATCTTCACCTGGGCCCGGTAGGCGGACTCCAGGCAGTCGCTGTCGATGCAGGTGTCGCGCACTTCCCGCAGCCACTGGGTTTGCAACAGGCGAAACACCTGCAGGTGCTTGAGCGCCTGATAACGGCGGTTCAACTCATCGTCTTTGGCGGACAGGGTCGGCGTGTCGCAGACGGTTTTTTCCACCAGGGTCGAGGCTTTGGCGCAGTCAAAACCGGCGGCCTGCACCTGGGACATGCACGCAGCCAGGGCCAGGCCCGTGACGACGAGCGACGGCAGAGCAAATTTCATCAAAACATCCTTGTAGGCAAACGAGCTCGGATCAGGGGGAAGGGAAGGTCTGCAGATAGGCCAGCAGATTATCGATTTTTTCTTCATCGCTCAGCCCCCAGAAAATCATCCGTGTACCGGGCACCACGGCTTTTGGATCTTCCAGGTACTGGATGAGCTTGTCCCGGGTCCAGACGATGCCCGACGACTTCATGGCCGTTGAGTATTGATAGTCCGTGGCACTGCCTGCCGGGCGATCGATGATGCCGTTGAGCTGCGGCCCGAACGAACTGCGCACCGAAGGCCCTATATTGTGGCAGCCGCTGCACAAGCGCTTGAACAGCTTGCCACCGGCCTCGGCGTCGCCGGCCAGGGCCGGAGCGCTGAACAGCAGGGAGTGGAGCAACAGGGTCAGGATCGATAGGGAAATGGACTTCATGGGCGGCCTGTGTACAACGGGGATCGGCGGGTATTGGAGCATGAAGTGCGGTGCAGATGGATAGCCAAAACAGTTAGGTTCACATGTGGTTCCGTTCATCGTTATTTTTTTGATGTGTATTGTTGTATGCATAATATTGCGTATATTGAGGGTGCGCGTGCCGCAATACCGACTGATAATGAACTGACAAAGACGAACGAACTGAGTGATGAATCGAGGCAATAGAGCATGAGTGCACTCCTAGACCGAGCTGAGCAGGCAGTGTCCGCTACAGCGATGGTTCGAGGCTTTAGCGCGAAACTGAAGGAAGTTACGAGCGGTGAAGTCACTCATTTGGTGATTTTCAAGGATAACGAGCCAGCAGCTGTGCTGGTGGGTGTAGACGCCTACCAAGCTTTGCAGGACGAACTCGAAGATCTTCGCGCTGAGCGTTTGGCCATTGAGCGCCTGTCCACTTTGGACGAACAGAACACAGTGAGCCTTGAGGACATGGAGGCTCGCTTCAAGTAGGCAATAGTCAATGAACTGGAGCGTTCGGTTTCACCCTGATGTTGAGCAAGATCTCGCTCAGTTAGGTAGGGCTGAGGCAAAAAGAGTCCTTAAGGTGATCCGGGAGCGGATCGTTGAAGGCGAGCCAGACAAGATCGGCAAGCTCCTTCGCGGCGCTCTCGCCGGTCACCGCCGGATTCGGACAGGTGGTGTTCGCATCGTCTATAGGATCCAAGGTTCTGAGATCGTGCTGGTCCTGTGCATTGGGGCCAGACGCGACGATGAAGTCTATGAGGCCGCCAATAGGCGAGTCTGACCCTTGAGCCCCGCTTCGGCGGGGTTTTTCATCCAACCTCCATCACCTTGGCCCTTCGAGGGAGCTCTGCTGGGTGCCTGCCACGTGGGCGCTCCTTATCCTTCTGGTTGCGCGTCGATCAAATTCGATGCAAATGACCTGCTCGAAATGGCTAGAGGCATAGGTCGTGCGTTGACGACGAGCAAATCCCAAGTCTCGATGAAAATGATGGGCATGCCAGGAAGCGAAAGCGTAGGTGCGGACAATTTGTGGGCGCTCTCACGACATGACGTGAGGCTTTTCTGAGGTACGGAAACAACAAAGCCCCTGCATTTCTGCAGGGGCTTTGCTTTGTATGGTGCCGGCACCAGGAGTCGAACCCGGGACCTACTGATTACAAGTCAGTTGCTCTACCAACTGAGCTATACCGGCGTGTTAGGGCGACGATTATAGCGATTGGCGGGGTTCTGTAAACCCCTGAAATCTGACTATTTTTGCGTGGGCCCATGCGGACTCTATACGTAGCGTTCCCAGGCACTCTGGGGCTCAAGCGCGAGGAGGCTTTGAATCATCGGCGGATAGCCGATGATTCAGTGCAGACGGCCCCCACTCGGCCGATAGCCTGCTCAGCCGCTCATACCGCTTCAGACAAAGGAAAGATCAGTCATGAAACCTGGAAATATTCCCTTGCTGGCGCTGCTGTCGTTGCTCGGCGCCTGTAGCGTCAAGCCGGTGGAGCCTTATTCGGAGCCGCCCCTGGGTGTGCCGACGGCGCAGTTGCGGGTGATCACCAATGGCGAGGTGCGCGGTGAGGCCTATGCCGGTTGCCAGGGTGACAGCAAGCGCTTGGCCAAGGCCGGGCGCTTCGGCAGCGATCAACAGGCGAACATCAACTATCCGCAGTTTCCAATGCAGCCAAGGCAGATCGACATGCTGCCGCGTTTCGCGCCGAAGCTGCCGTCCTACGTGGGGGCGATCCGTATGGGCGAGGGTTCTTACAACGAGGTCGTCACCGAGTATCGGGTGCCCGCTGGCAGGCCTTTTCTGCTGGAAGGGGGAGGTGTTGCCGCAGGCAGTTATGGCAGTACCTATCGCGCCTGTCCGCCGGTGAAGAAGGTGGTGCTGTTGGAGCCGGGCAAGAGTTACGAAGCCTTTGTCGGCTTGAATTACATCCCGGTGGCCGGGGGCGAGGTGCAAGCGATGTGTGCGTTTGCGGTGTACCAGTTGCTGCCGCTGAGCAAACCGGGGGCAACCCTGCCGCTGGCGGTCCAGTCCAGGCCTCCAGCGGACCGGCGTTGCCCCGGTCAGTGAGTGTCCCCGGCCGGGGGTTAGCCGGCCAGGGAGCTTTTGCCTAGGCCTCCCAGCCCGCGTCACGTACTGCTTGCTGGACCAACGGATGCAGTTCGGCACCTTGCTGCTCGGTCTGCCAGGCCAGCAGTTCCTTGCGCATGGCCGGGGTCCAGAACATCTGCATGTGGTTGCGCACGCTCAGCACCGCCTGCGCCTGATCCGGCTCGTTGGCAAAGTACGCGGCGATCTGGTTGGCCATCTTGATCAGGTTGGCGGTGCTCATCGGCGCACCTCCGCCTTGCCGCCCCGGGAGCGCCGGCGTTCATCCAGCAGGCGATGCTGTTCGTCGCTGAATGCCTGGTAGCGCTTCTGCCATTCGGAAGGGTGGTAGACGCGGCTGACTTCCACCGCCGTGACCTTGTACTCCGGACAGTTGGTGGCCCAGTCGGAGTTGTCGGTGGTGATCACGTTGGCCCCCGATTCGGGGAAGTGGAAGGTGGTGTAGACCACGCCCGGCGCTACCCGCTCGGTAACCCGGGCGCGCAGCACGGTCTGCCCGGCGCGGCTGCCGATGCCCACCCAGTCGCCTTCGTTGATGCCCCGGCTCTCGGCGTCGGTGGGGTGGATTTCCAGGCGGTCCTCGGCGTGCCAGGCAACGTTGTCGGTGCGTCGGGTCTGGGCGCCGACGTTGTACTGGCTGAGGATGCGGCCGGTGGTCAGCAGCAGCGGGTAGCGGCCATTGACCTTCTCGTCGGTGGGCACGTAGCCGGTGAGCATGAAACGGCCCTTGCCGCGCACGAACTCGTCGATGTGCATGGTCGGCGTACCGTCCGGCGCGGCGTCGTTGCACGGCCATTGCAGGCTGCCGTGGCGATCCAGGCTGGCGTAGCTGACGCCGGTGAAGGTCGGGGTCAGGCGGGCGATTTCATCCATGATTTCCGAGGGATGGTTGTAGTGCATCGGGTAGCCCAGGGCCGCCGCCAGGGCCAGGGTGCCTTCCCAGTCGGCCTTGCCGCCCAGCGGCTCCATGACCTTGCGCACCCGGGAGATGCGCCGTTCGGCGTTGGTGAAGGTGCCGTCCTTTTCCAGGAACGAGCTGCCCGGCAGGAACACGTGGGCGAACTTGGCGGTCTCGTTGAGGAAAATGTCCTGCACCACCACGCATTCCATGGCCGACAGGGCCGCGGTCACGTGCTGGGTGTTGGGGTCGCTCTGGGCGATGTCCTCGCCCTGGCAGTACAGGCCCTTGAAGCTGCCGCCCAGGGCCGCTTCGAACATGTTGGGAATGCGCAGCCCGGGGTCGGCTTGCAGGGTGACGTTCCAGGCCTGCTCGAACTCCTGGCGCACCGCCTGGTTGGAGATGTGCCGGTAGCCCGGCAGCTCGTGGGGGAAGGAGCCCATGTCGCAGGAACCCTGGACGTTGTTCTGCCCCCGCAGCGGGTTCACCCCGACCCCTTCGCGGCCGATGTTGCCGGTGGCCATCGCCAGGTTGGCGATGCCCATCACCGCGGTGCTGCCCTGGCTGTGTTCGGTGACGCCCAGGCCGTAGTAGATCGCCGCGTTGCCGCCGGTGGCGTACAGGCGCGCAGCGGCGCGGATATCGGCGGCGGGTACGCCACAGATCGCGCCGAGCACTTCCGGCGAGTTGTCGGCGCGGCTGACGAAGGCGCTCCATTGGGCGAAGGCTTGCGGCTCGCAGCGGGCGTCGACGAACTCTTGATTGACCAGGCCCTCGGTGACGATCACATGGGCCAGGGCATTGAGCATGGCCACGTTGGTGCCTGGGCGCAGGGCCAGGTGCAACTCGGCGCGGGCGTGCACCGCGTCCACCAGATCGATGCGCCGTGGGTCGATGACGATCAGCTTGGCCCCTTCACGCAGGCGCCGTTTGAGCTGGGAACCGAACACCGGGTGCGCGTCGCTGGGGTTGGCGCCCATGACCAGGATCACGTCGGCCTGCATCACCGAGTCGAAGCTCTGGGTGCCAGCGGATTCCCCCAGGGTCTGCTTGAGGCCGTAGCCGGTGGGCGAGTGGCAGACCCGCGCACAGGTGTCGACGTTGTTGTTGCCGAAGGCCGCCCGCACCAGCTTCTGTACCAGGTAGGTTTCTTCGTTGGTGCAGCGGCTGGAGGTGATGCCGCCGATGGAGTCGCGGCCGTACTTGAACTGGATGCGCCGCAGCTCGCTGGCGGCGTAGGTCACCGCTTCGTCCCAGCTGACTTCCTGCCACGGGTCGCTGATGTGCTTGCGGATCATCGGCTTGGTGATGCGATCCGGGTGGGTGGCGTAGCCCCAGGCGAAGCGGCCCTTGACGCAGGAATGGCCGTGGTTGGCCTGGCCGTTCTTGTCCGGAACCATGCGCACCAGTTGCTCGCCCTTCATCTCGGCGCGGAACGAGCAGCCAACCCCGCAGTAGGCGCAGGTGGTGATCACTGCCCGCTCCGTCTGGCCCATTTCCACCACGCTTTTTTCCATCAGGGTCGCGGTGGGGCAGGCCTGCACGCAGGCACCGCAGGATACGCATTCGGAGTCCAGGAAGTTGTCGCCACCGGCCGCCGCGACCCGGGATTCGAAGCCGCGGCCGCTGATGGTCAGGGCGAAGGTGCCCTGGGTCTCCTCGCAGGCGCGCACGCAGCGGTTGCAGACGATGCACTTGCTCGGGTCGTAGTCGAAGTAGGGGTTGGAGCTGTCTTTCTGATCGTCCAGGTGGTTGGCGCCGTCATAGCCGTAGCGCACTTCCCGCAGACCCACCTGGCCGGCCACGGTCTGCAGTTCGCAGTTGCCATTGGCCGAGCAGGTCAGGCAGTCCAGCGGGTGGTCGGAGATGTACAGCTCCATCACGTTGCGCCGCAGGGTCGCCAGTTTCGGCGTTTGCGTATGCACCACCATGCCTTCGCTGACCGGGGTGGTGCAGGAGGCCGGGTAGCCGCGCATGCCGTCGATCTCCACCAGGCACATGCGGCACGAGCCGAAGGCTTCCAGGCTGTCGGTGGCGCAGAGTTTGGGAATGGTGGTGCCCATCAGCGCCGCGGCGCGCATCACCGAGGTGCCCTGGGGCACGCTGATGCTGCGGCCGTCGATGTTCAGGCTGACTTGCACCTGGCTGTCGCGGGCCGGGGTGCCGAAGTCCACGGCATTGAGGTCGATGTCTGTGGCAGGGTCGAAAATACTGATCATTGGTCGGCCTCCGAGGGCTGCAGACCGAAGTCGGCGGGAAAGTGCTTCAGGGCGCTGGCCACCGGGTAGGAGGTCATCCCGCCCAGGGCGCACAGCGAACCGTATTGCAGGGTGTCGCACAGGTCTTTGAGGATCAGCGCCTGCTCGTCGCGGCGGCCTTGATCGGGGGCCGCCAGCAGACGGTCGATGACCTCCACGCCGCGGGTCGAGCCAATGCGGCATGGGGTGCATTTGCCGCAGGACTCCTCGGCGCAGAATTGCAGGGCGAAGCGCGCCATGTGGGCCATGTCCAGGCTGTCGTCGGCCACCACCACGCCGCCGTGGCCGAGCATCGCGCCCATGGCGGCGAAGGCTTCGTAATCCAGCGGTGTATCGAACTGCGCCGGTGGCACCCAGGCGCCCAGCGGGCCGCCCACTTGCGCGGCCTTCAGTGGTCGGCCACTGGCGGTGCCGCCGCCGTAGCCTTCCACCAGTTCGCGCAGGGTCAGGCCGAAGGCCCGTTCCACCAGGCCGCCATGACGCACGTTGCCCGCCAGCTGGAAGGGCATGGTGCCCAGGGAGCGGCCCATGCCGTAGTCGCGATAGAAGGCTGCGCCCTTTTCCAGGATCAGCGGCACCGAGGCCAGGGTCAGCACGTTGTGCACCAGGGTCGGCTGGCCGAACAGGCCTTGCAGCGCCGGGATCGGTGGCTTGGCGCGAACGATGCCGCGTTTGCCTTCCAGGGAGTCCAGCAGCGCGGTTTCCTCGCCGCAGATATAGGCCCCGGCGCCGACCCGTACCTCCATGTCGAACGCCTGGCCGCTACCGCCGGCATTGGCCCCGAGGTAACCGGCATCCCGGGCGATGTCCAGGGCCTCGCGCAAGGTCGCCACCGCCTGGGGATATTCCGAGCGCACGTAGATGTAGCCGTAGCTGGCGCCGACCGCGATGCCGGCAATGGCCATGCCTTCGATCAGCAGGAAGGGGTCGCCTTCCATCAGCATGCGGTCGGCGAAGGTGCCGGAGTCGCCTTCGTCGGCGTTGCACACCACGTACTTTTGCTGCTGCGGGGTGTCGCGCACGGTGCGCCATTTGATCCCGGCGGGGAAGGCCGCGCCGCCGCGGCCGCGCAGGCCTGAGTCGAGCACCGCGGTCACGGTCTGCTCACCGCCCAGGGCGACGGCGCGGCTCAGGCCCTCGAAGCCGCCGTGGGCCCGATAGTCCGCCAGGGACAGCGGCCGGGTAATGCCGGCGCGGGCGAACAGCAGGCGTTGCTGGCTTTTCAGGTAGGGCAGGTCTTCGACTCGGCCCAGGGCCAGGGGATGGCTGGTAGGGGCGTCTTGCAGGGCTTTCAGCAGCGAGGGCACGTCGGCGACGCTCACCGGGCCGAAGCCCAGGCGTCCGTCCGGGGTATCGACTTCCAGCAGCGGTTCCAGCCAGTACAGGCCACGGGAGCTGGTGCGTTGCAATTGCAGCGGCAGGTTGTGGTGCTCGGCCTGGGAGGCGATGGCGTCGGCCACCGCGTCGGCGCCCACGGCCCGGGCCAGGGAATCACAGGGCAGATAGAGGCTCGGCATCACGCGTCCTCCCGGCAACTGTCCAGCAGCGCGTCCAGGCGTTCGGCGCTGACTCGGGCATGCAGTTGTCCATCCAGCTCCAGGGCCGGCGAGCAGGCACAGGCACCCAGGCAGTACACCGGCCGCAGGCTGATGGAACCGTCGGCGCTGCTGCCGTGGTCATCCAGTTGCAGGCGTGCGCGCAGTTGCGCCGCCAGTTGCTCGGCGCCGCGGCTCTGGCAGGACTCGGCACGGCACAGGCGCAGGATGTGCCGCGCCGGTGGCGCGGTACGAAAATCATGGTAGAAGCTGATCACCCCGCGCACTTCCGCCTGGCTCTGATTGAGCGCATGGGCAATGTCGGGGACGGCCAGATCGGGGATGTAGCCGAGCTCTTCCTGAATCTGATGGAGAATCGGCAACAGCGCACCCGGGGAGCCTTTGTGACGCTCCAGCAGGGTGTGGATCAACGGCAGATGCAGTGTTTCATCAGGCATACAGCAATTCCTCACGGTCACGGACGAACCTGGTGGTTGTCGGCTGTCCGAAAGTGTCGGCTGCGGCACTGGTTGCCACGTCACGGTAGCGCGGCGTTTCAGGCCGTTGGCCATGCACCCTGAATGGGTATCTTGTTGTACCCGGTACGGTCGTTGCCGCACCTGTTCAGGGCATAAAGGGCAGCTTGACACGCTGCCTCTGATTGAACCGCACGAAAGCGACCCGTTCGGTTCCGAATACGACCACCCATCGAGTCTAGAAGAGCCCGGGCAAGCCGTTGGAGCGAGCTGCGCACTATCGGATAAAACGCGGGGGGCGGGGCATGACGTCGGTCAGCTAGAAGGTGATTAGTCATGAGCGCGAAAGTAGGGGTGGCGAGCGAGCAAGCTCCCTCGCCACAAGGGGCTGTCAGGTGCGGGCGCGGCGCTGGGCGGCGTACTGCAAGGCCAGGCGGCCCATGAGCACCAGCAGGGTCAGGCCGATCAGCAGCACCGAGATCGCCGCCACGCTGGGGTCGACGTTGTCCCGCAGGCCGCTCCAGATCCGCCGGGGCAGGGTGTTGACGTCGACACTGGTGATGAACAGGGTCACCGCCACCTCCTCCCAGGACAGGGCAAAGCTCAGCAGCGCGGTGGAGAAAATCCCCAGCTTGAGGTTCGGCAGCATCACCAGGAAGGTGGTCTGCATCAGGCTCGCTCCCAGGTTGCGCGAGGCCAGTTCGATGCGCCGGTCCACCTGGCTCAGGGCCACCAGCATGGTCACCACGCCGTAGGGCACCACCATCACCACGTGGGCGATCACCACCCCGGGCAGGGTGTCGTAGCCCCAGCCCGGGGCGATGCGCCCCAGGTTGGTTTCCATGAAGTACAGCACCAGCGCCGAGATCACCGGCGGAATGGCCATGGGCAGCAGCACCAGGCCGATCAGCAGGGTCGCCAGGCGCGAGCGCAGGTACCAGATGCCGAGGCTGAAGCTTACCGCCAGCACGGTGGCGATCAGGCTGGTGGCGCTGGCAATCGCCAGGCTCTGGCCGATGCTCGACAGCCAGTCGGGGTTGCTCAGCAGCGCCTCGTAGTGGCGCAGCGACCAGTTGCCGTCCGGCATCGACAGGTAGCGCTTGGCGGTGAACGACACCGGGATCACCGTCAGCAGCGGGAACAGCATGAAGGCCATGGCGACCACGGCGATCAGTCGGGTACTCAATGCAGTGCGATGTGTATTCATAGTGACCTCAACCCACCAGTCGATTGACACGGGTGACGCGCAGCAGCAGCCAGATCAGCGCGCTGACCAGGGTCAGCAGCACCAGGCTCAGGGCCGCGCCCAGGCCCCAGTTGCTGGTCTGGAACATCTGCAGGAACACGTACTCGGCGATCATCACCGTCTGCCCGCCACCCAGCAGCACCGGGGTGATGAAGAAGCCCAGGCAGAACACGAAGACCATGATGAAGGCCCCCAAGAGCCCCGGCAGGGTCTGGGGCAGCAGCACTTGCCAGAAGGTCCGCAGCGCGCCGGCGCCCAGGCCGCGGGAGGCCAGCAGCACCCGTTGATCCAGCTGGCGCATGCTCGACAGCAGCGGGAACAGCGCATACGGAATCATGAAGTGCAGCATGCCGATCACCACTCCCAGCTCGTTGCGGGTCAGTTGCAACGGATGATCGATCCAGCCCAGGGACAGCAGGCTGTCGTTGACCACGCCATTGCTGCGCAGGGCGATCAGCCAGCCGAAGGCCCGCACCAGCACCGAGATCCAGAACGGGATGAACACGCAGATCTCCACCATGCGCTGCCAGAACGGCGGGCTGAACACCCAGCAATAGGCCAGCAGGTAGCCGATCACCAGGGCCAGAAGGCTCACCGTCAGGCACAGGCGCAGGGTGCGCAGGAGCATGTCGTGGATCGCCGGGTCCGTGGCGATGCGCTGGTACTGCTCGATCCCGGGCTCGGGCAGGGTGAAGCTCCAGCTCACCACGCCGAAGAACGGCAACAGGTAGAACACCACCAGCAGCAACGGCAGGGGAAACAGCAGCAGGCTGCGTTCCAGGCGCGCGGTTCGGGTTGCACTCATGGTCGACGGCTCACTTGGACAGGTGGGTCAGGTACTGCTCCAGGGTGCTGGAGTAGTGGTCGGCGTACCACTGGGTGTCGAGGAAGATCTGCTTCTTCATGTTGGCTTCGGAGGCGCAGTTGATCTCCCGCTGTTCGGCGCTCATCAGTTGCTGGGTGGCGGCGTTGGACGGGCCGTTGCCCAGGGCTTCGAACAGCTTCAACTGGCCGGCGGGCTGCAAGGCGTGCTGGATGAACTGCATGGCCGGTGCGGCGCCTGCCGGGTTGTCCTTGAGCACGCCCCAACTGCTGGCGTTGAGGAAGGCATGGTCGAAGCCCCACTGGATGCGGCCGCCGCTGTCCTCGTGGAGCAGGGTGGCGCGGGTGTGCCAGATGGCGCCCATGGAGGCTTCGCCTTCGATCATCAGTTGCTGGCTTTCCGCGCCCGAGCCCCAGAACGACAGGACGTGGGGCTTGAGCTCATCGATCTTGCGCAAGGCCCGGGGCACGTCCAGCGGGTACAGCTGGTCGGCGGCCACGCCATCGGCCAGCAGCGCGGCTTCGAGCATGCCGTTCATCCATTTGTAGAGGGTGCGCTTGCCGGGGAATTGCTCCACGTTCCAGAAATCCGCCCAGTTTTTGGGGCTGTGGTTGCCGTATTTCTGGCTGTCCCAGGCGATCACGTAGCTGAACAGGTAGCCGGCGACGCCGTGTTCGTGGGACAGCTCCGGGGCCACCAGGTCCCGTTGCACCACGCTGTAGTCCAGGGGCTGGAGGACCTTGTCGCGGCCCAGGGTCATGGCGCTGTAGCTGTCCACATCCACCACGTCCCAGCTTGGCCGGCCGCTGGCCAGCTGCGAGCGGATGGCGCCTTCGGTGGGGCCGGCGCCGTCGATGCGCACCGGGATGCCGGTGCTCTGGGTGAAGCTGTCGGTCCAGGCGCTGCGAAAGGCGTTGAGCGCATCGCCGCCCCAGTTGACCACCACCAGCGGCTTGTCCGCCGCCCAGCTGATACCGCTGCGCAATGCCAGGGGCACCGCCGACAGCAGGCCCATGGCCTGGAGGAAGGTGCGGCGGCTGACCTGCCCGCCACGGGCTTTTTCGATGAGGATTTCGATGCAGTCGCGTTGGTGGTGCTGGCTCATGGGGCAAGTCCTCGCGAGGCCGATGCGCCAGGCGCCGGCCGATAGTGTGATTGGCTTTCTACGCAAACGCTCGACAGCGAGCGTGGCCGGCTCAGGCTTCCAGCAGGAAGCTGTGGCGCACCGGCCAGCTCAGCCACACCGGGGTGCCACTGGGCAAGCGGGCACCGGGATGATCGCCGGACACCGAGAGGTTGACCGGCGCCAGTTCCGGGCTGATGTTCAGCGCCAGATGAGTGCTGGACCCCTGGTAGACCCGCTCGCCAAGGCAGGCGGGCAGCACGTTGTGTTCGCCGGCTTGTGGGCGCTCGGTGTGCAGGGTCATGTGTTCCGGGCGCACCGCCAGCAACTGCGGCTGGTTGCTGATGTCACCGGTCGTGGTGGCGTGCAGCGGGCTGTCGCCAAAGCGCCCGCTGGCCTGGCTGCCATTGCGGGAAAGGCCCTGCAGCGGGAACAGGTTCATCTTGCCGAGGAACTCGGCGACGAAGCGGTTTTTCGGCCGGTCGTAGATGGTTTCCGGGGTATCGATCTGCGCCAGTCGTCCCTGGTTGAAGATGGCGATGCGGGTCGACAGGGCCAGGGCTTCGCCCTGGTCGTGGGTGACGAAGACGAAGCTGGTGCCGACCTGGCGGTGGATGCGTTGCAGCTCGGTCTGCAGTTGCTCGCGCAGGTTCTTGTCCAGGGCCGACAGCGGCTCGTCCAGCAGCAACATGTCCGGCTCGAACACCAGGGCCCGGGCGATGGCCACCCGTTGCTGCTGGCCGCCGGACAGCTCGGAGGGTTTCTTGTGCAGGTGAGCCCCCAGGCCCACCACGTCGAGGATGTGCTTGACCCGGCGCTGGCGCTCCTCGGCCTTCACTCCACGAATGCGCAAGGGATAGGCGACGTTGTCGGCCACGCTCATGTGCGGGAACAGGGCGTAGCCCTGGAACACCATGCCGTAGTTGCGTTTTTCCGCCGGGCGCCGGCTGATGTCGACGCCACGCTCCAGCAGCTTGCCGGCGCTGGGGCTGAGGAAGCCCGCGAGGATCATCAACAGGGTGGTCTTGCCTGAGCCGGAGGGGCCCAGCAGGGTGAGGAATTCGCCTTGGCGAACGTCCAGATCGATGCCGTCCAGGGCGGTGAAGTTGCCGTAATACTGGCTGATTCCTTGGGCGCTGAGTTGAGTCGAGGGGCTGCTGGACACTACAGAGATCTCCCGGAAACCCACCTGCACGATTGAATTTTTATTGTGAGTGCAGCAGGTGGTGGATTCATTATTGTGAAAAGCAACGCCACATCAATGGAATAATTTTTGCCTCATTGGTGAGTGAAATTTCCCATTCGACTCGGCTTTCAGGGCTCGATCAGCGGGCTGTCACTGATGCTTTGGGCACTGGCCTGCAGCTGGTTTTTCAGCCAGTCGCTGAAGGCCTGGACCGCTGGCCGCTCGGCCTTGGCCGGATTGATCACCAGGAAATAACCGCGCAGGGCGCTGATGCTGATATCGAACGGGCGCACCAGCAGCCCCCGGGCCAGGGCATCGCCGCTGAGCAGGTTGTCGCCGATGGCCACGCCCTGGGCGGCGATACAGGCGGATTGCGCGCAATGGGCGTCGGAGAAGGTAATGCCACGGTCGGGGTTGACCTGACTGGCACCGGCGGCCGCCAGCCAGACCCGCCAGTCGCTGGTGTCGCTCATGTGGATCAACGGAAAGTCCTTGAGGTCCAGCGGGCTCTTCAAACCGCCGATGGCGTTGATCAGGCGCGGGCTGCACACCGGCGAGAAGCGCAGGGTGACGATCTGCTCCACCAGCAGCCCCGGCCAGTCGCCGATGCCATAGGCAATGAACAGATCGGCCTCGGCGTCGCTGGTGTCGTCCTGGGCCCGAGGGCTGACCACCTGCAGCTGCACCTGGGGGTATTGGCGCAGGAAGCCGTTGATGTGGTTGCACAGCCAGAAACTGGCAAAGCCCGGATTACAGCTGATGCGCAATTTGCCCGACACCGCCTGGCCGTCGAAACGCCGCCCGGCGTCCTGGATGTCCGCGAGGATGCGCCGCACTTCCCGGGCGTAGCACTCGCCCTGGTAGGTCAGGCCGATGCCGCGCCCGACCCGTTCGGTGAGGGCAAAACCCAGGCTCTGTTCCAGGCTGATGATCTGGTGGCTGATGGCGCTGCGGGTCAGGCTCAGTTGCTGGGCGGCGGCGGTCACGCTGCCTAGCCGGGCCACGGCGTCGAGGGCGCGCAGGGCAGTGATCGAGGGATAGCGCATGCAAACTCCGGGTCAAGGAAACCTGTCTTCGAAGGGGACCGGCCGGTACCTGGGTGCTGCCCAGGCAGGGCCCCGAGGAGGGGCCGGCCGCGTCGCAGTATGGGCCGCGATGGCGCCGAACTGGTCAATTTTCTTTGACATTGCTGGCGAAAAAATTCGATTGATGTCGCAGCTGCTTCACCAATACTGGACCTCGATCCGGGCCGCAACCGACCGGACCATCCCTATAACAACAAGAGGTCCTGCAGGTCTTGCACGGGTGCCGAGGCGTCCGGGCAGCGGCCGGCCGGAACCTGGATAACCAGGAGTGCCGCGCATGTCCCGCTACAAAGCATTCGCTCTCGATTGGGTTGAGCGCCACCGCCAGCAACTGTCGGACTGGCACCAGATCATCTGGCATTACGCCGAGCCGGCGTTCCGCGAGTACAAGTCCTGTGCCTGGTATGTCGAACTGCTGGAGGCCGAGGGCTTCACCGTCGAGCGCGGCAGCGGCGGCATGCCCACGGCCTTCTGCGCCACCTTCACCCAGGGCCAGGGCCCGCTGCTGGCCACCTACGGCGAGTACGATGCGGTGCCCGGCAACTGCCAGGCGGCGACCACCCGCAAGCAGCCGCGCGATGGCCTGTCGCGCTTTGCCCCGGGGCACACCGACCCGCATTCGGCCCTGGGCATCAGCGCCCTTGGCGGGGCCCTGGCGGCCAAGGCGACCATGGTGGAATTCGGCCTGCAGGGCAGCATCAGGTTCTTCGGCGAGCCGGCGGAAAAACTCCGCGCCTCCAAGCCGGTCCACGCCGCCAAGGGCTACTACGACGACCTCGACGCGGCCATCAGCTTTCACCCCACCTACATGCTGCCGCTGAACAACACCACCACCTGGGACACCCACTGCGGCATCGCCTACGCCTACATCTACAGCTTCACCTGCGAGGACCCGCAGAACTGGATCGCCGCCGATCGTTACAGCCCGATTCCGCAGAACCACCTGGCGGCCCGAGCGCCGGGGGCCAACGACGCCCTGGTGCATTTCTACACCCTCAACGAAAGTCTGCGTCGCTCGACCCTGCCGTTCACCGGCCTGTGGAGCTACAACGAGGCGATTCTCACCGCCGGCCAGGCCACCGCCGACAACCTGCCGCCGCACCTGTCGCAGATCCAGTACCTGCTGCGTTGCGACTCCATCGAGCAGGCCGAAACCATCTCCCAGGTCATGGACAACAATGCCGCCGCCGCGGCCATGGCCACCGGTTGTCGCTGGAAAAAGACCTGGGTCTGCAAGTCCCGGGGCGGCCTGCCCAACCACGTCATGGCCCAGGCCACTTACGACAACCTGGCGGCGGTAGGCGCCCCGCAGTGGGATGAGGAAGCCCGGGAAATCGCCCGCGAGATCCAGCGCAACCTCGGCCTTGAAGCCATGGACAAGCCCTTCCTGCCGGCCACCGAAGCCTTGATCGAGCCCCAGGAATGCGAGCGCCAGATGCGCCTGCAAATGCCGGCCTGGCAGAACTACCTGACCTCCGACGACTACCCGGAATACACCTGGCACTGCCCGACCGTGCGCCTGCTGGTGGCCCGGCCGATGCTCAGCGCGCCGCCGGGCACGGTCTATCCGGACTGGGTGTCCAACGCCCTGGGCGGCATTCGCCAGACCATCGACCCGATGATCGAGGTCGCCGCCAAGACCATCGCCGCGACCCTGGTCGACCTGCTGACCGACGAAGCCCTGCTCAGCGCGGCCAAGGCCGAGTTCGTCGAGCGTACCGGCGGCGGCATCGGCGGCAGCCGCTGGCAGGCGCCGCTGCTGCCCGAGGACTTCAAGGTGCCCCATGATTTCCGCTGGCCGGAGTACATCAGCACCGCCCGGGGCGAAGAGTGGTGGATCCCGGCGCGGGCCGATGAGTAAGGGGCGCTATCAGGCCCTTGCCTGAGGTCGCTCCCTGGCACCTGGGCGCAGGGCGTTATGCCCGTTCGCTCAGGTGTTTATGCACAACGGATGGGTCGCCAGGGCCGGGAACTGTCGGATTTGTGGAGCCGTTCTCATCTTTATGCAACTGGCTGTTTTTTCGGGCTTTTATTTTGTGAACAAAAAATGACCAGTCTGCAAAAGTCCTTCAGCGCCATGCAATCAAAGGCTTTGCCAGAATTCCATCAACAGACTTATCCACAGGTCGCGACAGCCTGTCGCACGGCTCCACAGCTTGCTCATCGAACCTGCGACGCAGGCTCAGCCGAGCAGGCTGTGGTCATGCCGCCGGGGGGCCAGGCTGCGACCTACTCGGCCTTCGTGGCCGGAATGGACAGTTCATGACGAAACAGGTTGTTGGGGTCGATGGCGGCTTTCAAGTTGGACAGTCTGTTGATGAGTTCGCTGTTCCAGCCGTAGTACAAGTTCAGCCAGTCGGGGTCTACCGTGCCGGTGGCGGTGTATTTCATGTCGACATCGGGGTAGTTGATGTAGCAGCCATCGTAGGTGGGGCGCTTGGGCTTGCCGCCGTGCACGGCGGTGAAGATGTTGCGGATCCAGGCGATTTGCACCGCGTCGTCGGCAGCGTGGGTCCAGTACGTCTGGTATTGGGCTTTGAGCAGTGAGCTTCTTTGCGGAACCGCGGTGGTGCCCATGCCCTTTTTATTGATCGCCCCGCCGTAGGAGTCGATCTGTACCAGCGACTGGCTGAAGCGTTTGTCTGGCGTGGCTTCGGTCAAGTGCGTCAGCAGGGCGTTGCAGGCCTGTTCGGAGAACTGTTCGACCTGATAGTCAGACTTGTATTTGCCCCGCTGATTGTTGCCCGAGCCGTTGATCATTTGCGTGACGTACAGCCAGTCCATCGCCGTGTGCTCAGGCACCGCGCCTCTGAATTTCCTGCCGGCGAGCGGGTGCCTGAGCGGGGCAATGTTAGGCGCGATAAAGCCGTCATGCAGGGTCGGCGTGATGCCCGCCGCGGCGTTCATCTTGCTGATGAAGTCGTTGAGCGGGATATCGTTGGCGCCGCCGACCCGGCCATTGGGGCCGGTGTACTGGATCGCCAGCACCACATGGTCGGAGGTATCCACATGGTTGAGTTTCAGCAGGGTGAACAAGCCACCGTTGCCAACGCCTTCCACCGGGCTGGTCGCGTTGGCGTCGTTATCCGAGAACCATTGCCAATAGGCCCGCAGGAAGTTCGAGAAGTTGGGAATCAGTTCTTTCCACGGGTAGGCCAGGGGAATCCAGTAGGCTTGTTGCGGGGCTTGTGGGAGTTGGTCGAAGTAGTAGCCGATGATGATGCCGAAGTTGCCGCCGCCGGCCCCGCAACAGGCGGTGAACAATGCCTTGTCGTTGTTCGACGGGCTGTCCGCGCGAACATGCCGGAACTCCAGTTGCCGCGAGTTTTCCACAGGCACAAGAAGGTCGACGCCGGTGACCCAGTCCACGGTCAAGCCCTGAAGGCGCGATAACAAACCGTAACCGCCGCCGCTGATGTGCCCGCCCAAACCGACCGAATAACATGAGCCGCCAGGAAGGGTGCGCCCGGCCTGCTTGTACAGCGACAGGTAGCCGTCCCAGTTCTGATTGCCGGTCAATGCCATGAAACGATACGTCTTGTTCTGGCTATCCCAGGGCGAAGTGATGGTTTGGCTCTCGTCGTACTTCAGGCCTTTCATTTCACCGAGGTCGATAATCGCCAGGTTTTGTGTCTCGCCGCTCAACTTGTTGGAAACAAAGCCCTCGTAGCAGTGGCCGCCACTGCGCACCGTAATGCGATAGCCATCATGCAGTGCTGTATTGGCTGCCGTCAGAACTTCATCAGGTGTCGTACACACATAAATTCGGTTCGCGCCCTGTTCGATACTGGGTGGCCAACGCAAGTTGAAACCCTTTTGCAGGGTTTCGTAGGTGGGTGCCTGAGGGTCGATGATGTTCATGGTTGACTCCCTGTCAGTGATGGTGAGCTTGGCGACTTCCTGTCGAAACATGACCGCTTGAGTTGCGCCAGAGCTGTGGCTTGAGTGCGGCATATGCCCTGCACGCCTTAGAGACTAGTAGGCGTCATGAGCTTGGTTTTTTTCTTTTGTGAAGTTGAGTCACTTCCCCGGCTGGCTCGGCGACTTTCAATGGCTTGCGGGTGACCCATGGGGTATCCGACGTCCGTTGGTGAGGTCACTGGCCGCGGTGGTTATGCACAACGAGCATGGGTCGGAGTTGTCGTAGCAGGCGGTTAAGGGCGCTCTGCCAGCAGGAGCAGATTGCGCGGGGTCAAGGGAGCCTGGCAGAAGGTTCCGAGGCGCACGGCGTAGCCCTGTTCTTGCAGGAACAGCGCACGGTCCAGCACCAGCCACAATTCCAGCGGGCGGCGGAACAGGCCCCGCAGCAGCTCCAGGTTGCGCACCTGGGCCAGGCGCTGCCAGCCGGCGGCTTCGAGCGCGGCCCAATCCTGGCAATCGACTGTGGATAAGTCCTTGAGGGCGGCCAGGTCGCGACAGTAGTCGGCGAAGGGTTTGTCCAGCCAGTGGCTGGGCAGCGAAGGCGTTGGCAGGTATTGGTCGACCCCGCGCACTTGCCGTTGCAGCAGGTCGAAGGCCAGGCGCCGGGCCATGGAGCGGTCGCGCTGGCGCCGGACCCGAGCGCCGGCGGTGACGGTTTCGCTCATGGGCAGGGCCAGGTCCTCCAGGGACAGTTCCAGGCGCGAGGCCTGGGCCGCTGTGGATAAGCCCCGGTAGTGGCTGGCGCGGGTGCGGTTGTAGCAGCACGGGGCAATGGCCAGCTGTGGACAACCCTGCTGGCTGGCCAGCTGGATCAAGCGCACATGCAGATCGCCACACGCATGCAGGGCCACCGGACTGTGCTCGGCGCAGAGCTGCTGGGGCGTGTCATCGGCCAGCACGTCCTGTTGCACATGACGCGCGGGCAAACCGTGGTGCCGGCTCAGTTGCTCGCCACTGTCGATCAGCGCCGGGTCGTATTCCAGGCAGGTCAGTTGCTGCCCGGGTTGCAGCAGACGCCTGCCGAGGTGGCCCTTGCCGGAGCACCAGTCAAGCCAGTGAGTCGGAGCGCGGTCGAATTGCAGGCAGGCGGCGAAGGCTTCGATCTGCTGCCATTTGCGCCCGGGCACGTCGACATTGAGGCGCGGGTGAGGCGCGGGCAGTGCCTTTATGGGAAGTTCGCCCAGCGCGCCGAGTGCTTGGGCCTGCTCCGCCAGTTGGGCAAAGGGCGCCGGCGCCTGGAGCTGCTGCGGATGGTTGTGGGCGGCTTCGGCGTCTTCCAGGGAGCGTTGGCTTAGCCACTGGGCCAGTTCGGGATGAGTGGATTCCCACGGCAGTTGCAGATGGTGGAACGGGCGCGGGCGCCAGAGCGCCTGGTGTTCAAGCAGGAAGCCGTCCAGGGCCTGGAAGCGATCGAGCAGCGCGGGGCCTTGGAGGATCGAGGGCATGGGCGGTGGGTCCGGGCAGGCCCGCTCCCGGGCGGGAGCGGGGGAAGGTCAGCGTCCCTGGCAGGCGTCGACTCGCAGCCAGCGTTCCAGCAGCTTGAAGCCGCGTACCAGGACGTAGGCCATCACCAGGTAGAACAGCCCGGCGGCGAAGAAAATCTCCACCGGCAGGTAGGTGCGGGCAATGATGGTGCGTGCCATGCCGGTCAGTTCCAGCAGGGTTACGGTGCTGGCCAGGGCACTGGCCTTGAGCATCAGGATCACTTCGTTGCTGTAGGCCGGCAGGCCGATGCGCGCAGCGCGCGGCAGGATGATGTAGAACAGCGTCTTGGGTCGGGACATGCCCAGGGCCCGCGCGGCCTCGATTTCACCCGGCGGGATGGCCTGGATCGCACCGCGCAGGATCTCGGCGATGTAGGCCGCAGTGTGCAGGGTCATGGTCACGGTGGCGCACCAGAACGGATCGCGCAGATAGGGCCACAGTGCGCTTTCACGCACCGCATCGAACTGCGCCAGCCCGTAGTACACCAGGAACAGCTGTACCAGCAGCGGTGTGCCGCGGAAGAAGAAAATGTAGGCGTAGGGCAGGGCGCGCACGTACCACAGCCGTGATGAGCGGGCGATGCCCAGGGGGATCGCCAGCAGCAGGCCGGCGATGACCGCGATGGCCACCAGCTCCAGGGTCAGGGTTGCACCCTGAGCCAGCTTTGGCAGCCATTTGATGATCACTTCCCAGTTCATTGGGCGCTCCTTGCGAAGCCGCGAGCGGCGCGTTTTTCCAGGAAGTGCATGCCGGTCATGGCCAGCACGGTCAGGCCCAGGTACATGAAGGCGGCGACCATATAGAAGGTGAACGGCTGCTTGGAAACGGTCACGGCAATCTGCGAGTGACGCATGATTTCTTCCAGGCCGATCACCGACACCAGGGCGGTGTCCTTCATCAGGATCATGAACAGGTTGCCCAGGCCCGGCAGGGCGATGCGCCACATCTGCGGCATGATCAGCCGGGTGAAGATCCGCCATTTCGACAGGCCCAGGGCCATGCCGGCTTCACGGTGGCCCTTGGGAATGGCCAGGATCGCGCCGCGGAACACTTCGGTGGCGTAGGCGCCGAAGCACAGGCCAAGGGCGATCACCCCGGCGGCGAAGGCATTGAGTTCAAGATCGGGGTTGCCGAAGAACTCGCCCAGGGCACGCATCAGGTTGACCGTACCGAAGTAGATGAGCAGGACCCAGAGCAGCTCGGGAACGCCGCGCACCAGGGTCGAATAAGCGCCGCCAAGCCATTGCAGCGGCTTGTACGGAGAAGTCTTGGCCAAGGCGCCGAGCAGACCGAGCACCAGCCCCAGGCACAATGCCGAGAGGGCCAGCTTGACGGTCATCAGCGCGCCGGCGGCGAGCGCCGGGCCGAATCCGTAGAGATCGATATTCATGGGGTCTGGATGGCTTTGCTAAGGACCGGCGCCCAGGGGGCAGGCGCCGGTCAGGCAAGTCAGTATCAATAGATGCTGAACGGGAAGTACTTGTCGTTGATCTTCTTGTAAGTGCCGTCGGCCACGATTTCCTTCAGGGCGGCGTTGAGTCTCTCGCGCAGTGGATCTTTCTTGCGCACGGCAATCCCGATCTTGTCGCTTTCTTCAACCGGGTCGCCCTTGAACTCGTAAGGCTTGCCGGCTTCGCTTTTCAGCCACTCGTAGTTGACGTACTTGTCGGCCAGGATCGCGTCCAGGCGGCCAGAGGTCAGGTCCAGGTAGGCGTTTTCCTGGGTGTCGTAGAGCTTGATGGTGATGTCGTCACCCAGGTTGTCTTCCAGCCAGGTGCCGGCCAGGGTCGCCCGTTGCGCGCCGATGATCTTGCCCTTGAGCGAGGCCTTGTCGGTCTTGAAGTCGGTTTTGTCTTTAGGGGCGATGAACTGCAGCTTGTTGGAGTAGTACGGGTCGGTGAAGTCCACCGCCTGCTTGCGCTCGTCGGTGATCGACAGCGAGGAGATCAGGAAGTCGAACTTCTTCGCGTTCAGGGCCGGAATGATGCCGTCCCAGTCGGAAGTGACCACGGTGCATTCGACCTTCATCTTGGCGCACAGGGCGTCGCCGATGTCCTTGTCGAAGCCGACCACCTGGCCGCTGGCATCCTTGTTGTTGAACGGTGGGTAGGCGGCCTCGATGCCCATTTTCAGGGTCTCGGCGGCAGCGCTGGCGCTGAAAGCCAGAGTGACGGCAGCGGCCAGGAGGATCTTCTTATAGCTCTGCATGCGTGTAGCTCCGTTAGCGGTTGCTGGACATGAATTGTTTGCAGCGTGCCGAAAGCGGGTTCTCGAAGACCTGCTGTGGCGATCCCTGCTCTTCGATCAGGCCCTGGTGAAGGAATACCACTTCACTGGAGACCTGGCGGGCAAAGCTCATTTCATGGGTGACCAGCAGCATGGTACGGCCTTCGTCGGCCAGGGCGCGGATCACGTTGAGGACTTCCTGGACCATTTCCGGGTCCAGGGCCGAGGTCGGCTCGTCGAACAGGATGACTTTGGGTTGCATCGCCAGGGTCCGGGCGATGGCGGCGCGTTGCTGCTGGCCGCCGGACAGCTGGGCCGGGTAGGCGTGGCGCTTGTCGGCGATACCGACCTTGGCCAGCAGCGCTTCGGCCACTTCGATGGCCTCGGCCTTGCTCTGGCCCAGCACCCGGCGCGGTGCCTCGATGATGTTGTCGAGCACGCTCATGTGTGGCCAGAGATTGAAATTCTGGAAGACGAACCCGATTTCGCTGCGCAGGCGGTTGATCTGCTTGCCGTCGGCGGCCACCAGCTCGCCGTTTTTCGCGGCCTTGAGCTTGAGCTCTTCGCCGGCCACCAGGATCTGGCCCTGGTGCGGGTTTTCCAGCAGGTTGATGCAACGCAGGAAAGTGGACTTGCCGGAGCCGGAGGAACCCAGGATCGATATCACGTCACCGTCGCGTGCGGTCAGCGAGATACCTTTGAGTACCTCCTGAGTGCCGTAGCGTTTGTGCAAGTTGCGGATTTCAAGCGCGGGCGTGGCCTCAGCCATGTGCGGTCCTCATAGAGTTCATTGTGCTCCTGCTGTTGGCGGCCTTCCTGGCGAGGCGCCAAGCTAGCATAGGGTTCCAAGCGCAGCCAACAGCGCTACCGGAGGTAAACAGAGGGTATGTGGCAGGTTGTCGCATCAGCACAGAAGACTGTCGCCCCATCAACAACCGAACGCCCGTTTGAACCCTGAATTCGCCTGAAATCCGGTAGGTGTCGCGTAAAAAAAGGCGCGATGGTGCCAGCTTTGGCCGGGTGTTGGAAGGGTTAACGGGCCAAAGGTCATGGATCTGCTTCCTAATTGTGCATCACGCACTTTGGGGGTGTGTTTCTGGTGCGCTGTTTCGTCCTACAAAGTGAGTCGCCCGGTAACGAAGTGGCGAAATACCATTATTCTCAATGACTTGGGATTTCCATCGGTCGGCTCGCCAAGCCCTGTTGTCCGGGACTCTGTAACATTTTGGCGCAATTCTTGCGTGCGAAATAAAGAACGCCCTGTTGAATTCTTTTTACGAGAACGAATGCAGACCGGGTGGAGTGACTCTTTTTTCGTTGCAAAGGTGCTTTTCATGAGCGGTACGCAACTCTCCAATGACCTCGAACAGGGGCTCAAACCACGGCATGTGACCATGCTGTCGATCGCCGGCGTTATCGGCGCGGGTCTCTTCGTCGGCTCCGGCCACGCCATCGCCGAGGCCGGTCCGGCCGTGCTGCTGGCTTACGCCGCCGCCGGCACCCTGGTGGTGCTGGTGATGCGCATGCTGGCGGAAATGGCCGTCGCCTCGCCGGACACCGGGTCGTTCTCGACCTACGCCGATCGGGCCATTGGCCACTGGGCCGGTTTCACCATCGGTTGGCTGTACTGGTGGTTCTGGGTGCTGGTGATCCCGCTGGAAGCCAACGCCGCTGCAACCATCCTGCATGCCTGGTTCCCCAACGTGGCGATCTGGGTCTTCACCCTGGTGATCACCCTGCTGCTGACCGCTACCAACCTGTTCAGCGTGAAGAACTACGGCGAGTTCGAGTTCTGGTTCGCCTTGATCAAGGTGGTGGCCATCATCGGCTTCGTGATCCTCGGCCTTGCCGCCATCTGTGGCTTGCTGCCCAGCAGCCAGGTCAGCGGCGTCTCGCACCTGGTGGACACCCAAGGCTTCATGCCCAACGGCATGGGCGCGGTGTTGGCGGCCATGCTGACCACCATGTTCTCCTTCATGGGGACCGAGATCGTCACCATCGCTGCGGCGGAATCCCACAACCCGGGCAAACAGATTTCCAAGGCCACCAATTCGGTGATCTGGCGGATCGGTCTGTTCTACCTGGTGTCGATCTTCATCGTCGTGGCCCTGGTGCCGTGGAACGACCCAAGCCTGGCCCAGGTCGGTTCCTACCAGACCGTGCTCGATCGCATGGGCATTCCCAACGCCAAGCTGATCGTCGATCTGGTGGTGCTGGTGGCCGTGACCAGTTGCCTGAACTCGGCGCTCTACACCGCCTCGCGCATGCTCTTCTCCCTGGGTAAGCGGGGCGATGCTCCAGCGGTCGCCAAGCGCACCAATGCCAGCGGCACGCCATATTGGGCGGTGATCCTGTCCACCGCTGCGGCCTTCCTTGCGGTATTCGCCAACTATGTAGCGCCGGCTGCGGTGTTCGAGTTCCTCCTGGCCAGTTCCGGCGCCATCGCCTTGCTGGTCTACCTGGTGATTGCCGTATCGCAACTGCGCATGCGCCAGAAACGCATGGCCGTCGGTGAGAAGATCGCCTTCCGCATGTGGCTGTTCCCAGGCCTGACCTACGCGGTGATCGTGTTCATCGTGGCGATCCTGGGCATCATGCTGTTCCAGGAAGAGCATCGGGTGGAGATCCTCGCCACTGGCCTGCTCAGTGTCATCGTCATCGCTGCGGGCCTGTTGGTGGCCCGTCGGCGCAAGGCCGAGCGCAGCGGGGCTCTGGCGCTGAACTGACGGTTTGATTCACTGCTTGTGGAAAAAGGCTGCGCTCAGAGATGACCGCGGCCTTTTTCATGTCCGAATACGAGGTAGCATGTCTGTTTGTGGCGGGCTGATGCTCAGTCGCGGTCTGGCGTCGGGGCGCTTTACGCTCGCAGGTCGCCTACTGATAATCCACCGCTCGGTCAGCTTGGGATGTGGCGATGAAGGGCTTGGATATGGATTTTGCCGAGTGGGAAAAGCTCGACCTTGAATGGCATCAGGGGTTTGCCTTTATGGAGGGGGCGCTGTTGGTGGAGGAGCGGGCCCGGGACGTGTACCTCATGCTGCAGCGTGAGGGGCGGACGCCGGCTGAGCAGGCTTCTCAGGCCGCAGCCGAGCAATACCCGGTTTCCCCTCTGGTAGAGGGCGAGCCGCTCTGGCGCCATCGTGTTCATCGGCACCTGCTGCGTGATGCCCGGGCCGATTACTATGCCTTGCCCCGTTACTTCGAACGTTACGGCTACCACCCGTTGCAGGCGTTGCCGATGCGCGTGTGTCGCGGGTTGCGAAGCCTGGGCCATGACCATTGGAGCGATCACCAGCGGGCCTACTTCTGTCACGACTATGGGCTGGCGCTGATCGAGGACGCACACCCAGAGCGTCTGGCGCTGCTGGACCCGGTGCCGGAGGACTGGCCTTCATCTGCGGTGCTGTTCAGTGACGGCGCCAAGGTCTTCCTGGGCGCACGGGTGATCGCCAGCGCCGAGGACCGGGTGCGTGGCACCAACCATCCGGCTTATCAGGTGATCAATGATCAGGTCTGCCGGGGCGGCGTGCCGCTGCACCAGAAGGACGGTTCGCCGTTGCCGATTGCCAATCCGGACGGTTTTCACATGCTGGCCCGGCGCTGGGGCACCGATGGGCATTCGGTGATCGTCCAGGCGCAGCAGGGCTCCAGTATTGCCTACGAGTATTTCTATCGCATCGACAAGGCCGATCTGACGACGTTCTGTGTGCTCAATGAGCGCTACGCCAAGGACGCCCAACGGGCCTACTTCCTGACCGGGAAGACCCTGCGTTATGTCGGCGACTTTCGCTTGCTGAACCGCGTTGAGTCGGTGTTCGATGCTGCGGGACGAGTCTTGAGTCGCAGTGAAACGCCGGACCCGTACGTGGCCGTGGACGACCAGTTTGTCTACTGCAATGGCACCCGCTTGCGCGGGGCCCATGCTCCGAGTTTTCGCCACCTGGGGTTTCATTACTACGCCGACGAGCAGCGCGCCTATCTGTTCAACAAGCCGCTGGACGTGGATGTGCAGAGTTTTGTGGTGGCCCGGCTGGAGCGCGGTGAGTACAACCATTCACCGGTGCTGGTGGGCGACAAGCACGGCCCTCTCGGTTCGGCTGGGGTGATTGATGACGGGATGCTGCAGGAGTGGGCTGCGTTCTTCGAGGCTCACCCGCAGCTGCAGGGCTACTGGTGGCACCGTTTGCAAAAGCCCTGTGAGCCAGCGTCGACAACGCCCGCCCTGCGCTCCATCGGCTTGGGGTTTGAGCTGGGGCACCAGGTGCACTTTCATGGTCGCGCTATCAATGGTCTGGATGCCGGCAGTTTCAAGCTGCTGGACACGCACCTGTGCGGTGATGCCAACGGCTTGTACCTGATCCCCTTTCATCGTGCCGAGACCCAGGTGCCGGAGCGATTTTCTTCAGCCTCCGTCGATCAGTACCGTGCCCTGGGTGGGCCCTATCTAACCGATGGCCAGACGGTTTTTTGCCACAGGGTCTTTTATCAGGCGCCTGAGCCGCTGGGTAAGGCGGATCTGGCCAGCTTCGAGTCTTGTGGGCATGGCTGGGCCAGGGATAAGGGCGCGGTGTACTACTACAGCGAAAGAAAAAGGAACCTCGACCCGGCCCACACGCGCTTCATGGGCAGCTACGCCTTCAGCGCGACGCAGATGTTTTCTGCCGGCAAGGCGCTGGAGGTGGAGTTCAGCCCGGAAGAAGTGAGGGTTCCCCATCCGGACTTCTTGCAGCTGGGCACGCGCAAGCTGTTCTGTGGCCGGCGCCCGGTGAGTGCCAAGCGCATCGACCTGGCCAGCCTGGAGTTTCTCGCGGACCGCTATGCACGGGACAAACAGCGTTTTTACCATTACGACGGTTACACCACGCTCAGCGAAATCAGTGCCGAGCAGTTCCACCAGGCGATGACGAAGGATTCGGCAGAGGCTGCTGAAAAGTTGGCGTTCTGAGTGACAAAACGGCTGCTGTCAGCATTGACCGCGGCCTTTTTTATTGGATTTTTCACTTGTTACATGGCGTTTCATGGACAGCATGCAGGCGAAATAGTAGCCTGCGCGCTCTTCGATAAGAGCTCTTGCGTGCCAGCGTGAGAGGAGCTAGGGAATAGCGCTGTATTGCAAGGGACTGAATGCTTGTCGGGGTACTGAATCCTCCTACCGCCTCTTTCCCTTGATCCGTGCGCACTAGCCCTGGTTCCTGATTGTCAGCGCCTGCCTGTGGCATGCCCGACAGTCCCGGTTCGAAGAACGAGCATTCAGGGTTCAATGGTGATCGCCCGGCCATTGGTCTCTCAAACAAGGGCGGCAAGGAGACGCGCATGGCGTTCACTAAAATCATCTTCAAAAACCCGAACACCGGAGCCATCAAGGAAGCGCCAGTTGGTTTCTCCTGGACCGTGTTCTTCTTCGGCTTCATCCCGGCACTGTTCCGCGCCGACTGGAAATGGGCCGCCATCATGTTCCTGCTGGCCATGTTCACTTTCGGCCTGAGCAACCTGGTGTTCATGTTCATGTACAACAAGCTGTATGTTCGCGACCTGATCGGCTCGGGCTTCAAGGCCCAGTCCATCGCCAGCGGCGACCTGAACTTCGCCAGCTCGCGCATCGGCATGGAAATCCCTCGGCTGGAAGCGGCCTGAGCATCACGCCAGGCTGTTTAGCTGAAACGGAAAAGGGCGCATTCATTGCTGAATGCGCCCTTTTTCATGCCCGGAAGAAACTCAGCCCTCGGCGCTGAACAGTGCCTGGGATGCGGCCAGGTAGTCGGCCTGGAAGGCCTCGGACTCGATCCAGGCCAGGGCCGTGGCCTCGTCGGCCTCGGTGGACCAGTTACGGTATTCGATCAGTGCCGCCAGGATGAAATCCGTGGCGCCCTGTTCGCCCTCCTGCTCGTAGACCAGCTCCAGCAGCGGGTCCGCGAGGAACACCGTGCACAGCGCTTGCTGGCTGGTTTTCTCAGCGTCACGCATTTTCACGAACAGCTCGGTCAGGTCTACCGATTCGAAGTCGATGCGGCTGTCGTTGGGGTCCAGTTCCAGCTCCGAGGTGGGGGCTGTGCGCTTGGCGCGGTTTTGCTTGGCCTTGGCCTTTGCCCGGGCGGCACGTTTGTGTTGTTTGTCGATCGATGCCATGGGCGTCTTACCTTGTTGCACAAAGGGGTGGCGCTCGCAGATACCAGGCGAGCGGCCAGTCAGGCGGGAGAGGATGCCAGCAAATCACCGCGCTGGCACCCGCCATGGTCTCTTGGCGGGCACCGTCGATCCTGTATGAGCCGCGGGCTATTGCAGCGGTGTGCTTTTGCCGAAGGTTTTTTGCAGTCTTTTCCCACTGCTTGGGAATCTGATTTCATTTGCCGGGAAAGTCCATGCACCATGGCTGCAAGAGGCCGCTATGAACTACCACACGCCCACTGACCGTCTGCTGCAAATACTCGTGGCCCTGGGGCAATCCCCGGAGGCCATGTCCGCCAAGGAGCTTTCGCTGAACTTGCAGCAGCCCTTGAGCAGTACCTATCGCCATCTCAAGACCCTGTTGCGCTGGGGGCTGGCCCAGGACAATGGCCAGGGCCGCTACCTGCCCGGGCCCACTTGCCTGCAACTGGCGAAGAAGTTCGACCGCGAAGGCCTGCTGGTGACCCTGGCCAAACCGGAGCTCAACCGCCTGGCCGAGCTCAGCCAGGAAAGCGTCGCGCTGATGGTACCCAGCAACGGGCAGGCGATCTGTATTGAACTGGTGGACAGCCCGCAGCCCCTGCGCTGCTGCTACCAGAAGGGCCTGGCGCAGCCGCTGCTGCTGGGCGCCTCGGCCAAGGTGTTGCTGGCCTACATGGAGCCTGAGCTGTGCTTGTCGATCCTGCGCCAGCGGGGCGTCGAGGAAGCGGATGTCGCCGCGTACCTGGAAAGCTACGCGGCGATTCGCGCAGCCGGGCATGCCGTGAGCCTGAGCGAGATCGACCACGGCATCTGGGGTGTCAGCGCGCCCTTGCTCGATAGCCGTGACCGCCTGCAAGGCGCCATCAGCCTCATGGCCCCGGCGTTCCGCGCCGAACAGCGCAGTGAGCGGCTGATCCGCTGGACCCGCGAAGCCGCTCAGCGCCTGAGTGCCCGACTGGATTGAATTGACTGGAGCAAGACCATGATCACTACCGCCCCCATGCACCTCTGGCAGGGTCGTATCGACCTGGCCGAAGGCCTGGCCGCCCGGCGCTGGCACCAGTGGGTACAGCCCTGGAGTGAACAGCAGCCGGCGGGTGTTGCCTTGCTCGGGCTGGCCTGTGACGAAGGGGTCAAGCGCAACCAGGGGCGTACCGGTGCCAGCCAGGGGCCGGCGGCCTTGCGCGCGGCCCTGGCCAACCTGGCCTGGCACGGCCGAGGCCCGCTGTATGACGCCGGGGACGTGGCCTGTAACGGCCACGCTCTGGAAAGCGCCCAGCAGCTCTACGCCAATCGCCTCGGCCAGTTGCTCGAACAGGGGCACTTGGCCCTGGGCCTGGGTGGTGGTCATGAAATCGCCTTTGCCAGCTTCAGTGGCCTGGCCGATTACCTGCGCCGCCAACAGCCCTGTCCGCGGATTGGCATTCTCAATTTCGACGCTCACTTCGACCTGCGTCAGGCACCGCAAAGCAGTTCCGGCACGCCGTTCCGGCAGATCGCCGAGTATTGCCGACAGGCCGGCATGCCCTTCGAGTATTGCTGCCTGGGGGTCAGCGAGTTGAGCAATACCCAGGCGCTGTTCGAGCAGGCCCGGGAGCTCAATGTGCGCTACCTGCTGGACCGGCAGATGCAGGGCTGGAACCTGCCGGCCATCGAGGCCTGCCTCGACGCTTTTCTCGACGGTATCGACGTGCTGTACATGACCATCTGCCTGGATGTGCTGCCAGCCAGCCAGGCTCCCGGCGTCAGTGCACCCTCGGCCCACGGAGTGGACGTGCAAGTGGTCGAGCACCTGGTACGCCACGCTCGGGCCAGCGGCAAATTGCGCGTAGCCGACATTGCCGAACTCAATCCCGGGCTCGACCAGGACCAGCGCACCGCCCGCGTGGCCGCGCGCCTATTGGCCAGCCTGATTCACTGAGGGGCACGCCCCTCGCCGCGCAACACCACAATGACAAGAAGAGATGTTTGCCATGCCGACTTTTGAATTGGACGCGCTGACCACCCTGGCGCTGGCCCTGATCCTGCTGGGGGTGGGAGCCCAGCTGAAGAAACGCAGCCGCTGGCTGACCCAGCTCTGTGTCCCGGCGCCGGTGATCGGCGGTTTCGGCTTTGCCCTGATCGTCTGGCTGCTGCGCGACCAGCAACTGCTGGCGATCAAGCTCGACACCGCGATCCAGACGCCCCTGATGGTGGCGTTCTTCACCACCGTGGGCCTGGGGGGCAGCCTCGGCCTGCTGCGTCGTGGCGGCAAGATCCTGTTCGTCTACCTGGGGGCTTGCTGGTCCCTGGCGCTGCTGCAGAACCTGGTGGGTGTCGGTGCGGCCAAGGCGCTGGGCATCGATCCGCTGCTGGGCATCATGGCCGGTGCGGTGTCCCTGGAGGGCGGCTTTGGCGCCGCGGCGGCCTTTGGTCCCATCGCGGAAAACCTCGGGGCGGTGGGCGCCACCACGGCGGCCCTGGCTTCGGCCACCTTCGGCATGGTTGCCGGTGGCCTGCTGGGCAGCCCGCTGGCGCGCTGGCTGATCGAGCGCAACCGCTTGCAGATCCAGGCCGATCAGGTCAGCACTTTGCAGCACCTGGAAAGCGCCGCCCAGGGCTCGGTGGCGCCTCTGGATGCGCCGACCTTGCTGCGCCTGCTGACCTGCGTCCTGCTGATCATGGTGCTGGGCTTCTGGATCGGCAGCGCATTGAACGAACACCTGGGCATTGTGCTGCCGAGCTACGTGGGGGCGATGTTCGTGGCGATCATCCTGCGCAACCTCAATGACCGGGCGCGAATCATCGACATCCCCGACAGCGCAGTGAGCACCCTGGGCGACGTATGCCTGGGGGTGTTCCTGACCATGGCCATGATGAGCCTGAAGTTCTGGGAGCTGGAACAGCTCGGCCTGCCGCTGCTGGTGATCCTGGTGGTGCAGGTGCTGGTGATGGTGCTGCTGTGTGTGTTCCTGCTGTTCCGCCTGTTTGGCGGCAACTATGACGCGGCGGTGCTGTGTGCCGGCTTCATGGGGCACGGCCTGGGGGCGACGCCCAATGCGGTGGCCAACATGGGCGCGATCTGTGATCACTACAAGGTCTTTTCCTACAAGGCCTTCATCATCGTGCCGCTGTGCGGTGCGGTATTGATCGACATTGTGGCGATCCCGCTGATCACCTGGTTCATCAACGCCTTTGCCTGATCAGCGCTCCAGCATCAGCTGTTGCCCGGGGCTGCTCGGGGCCAGGCTGGCGTGCTGCAGCCAGTGCAGCAGCAGCGGCCAGAGCCGGCTTTCGAAGCGGCTGTGGAAGAAGGCGAAATGGCCGATCTCGGCCTCGCCGATGTCCTCGGGGTGAAGGCGCAGATGTGTACGTGGGCTGTTGCTGAAGTAGCCCAGTAGCCGCTCGATGGCCGTCACGGTGCCAAAGGGGTCGTCGCTGACACTGATGGCGAGGATCGCTGCGCTGACCTGGGCGAAGGGCTGCCCACTACGCTTTGCGGCCAGCCTGCGGCCGCTGGGGCGGCCTTCGTAGCGTGGGTGCGGGGTGGCCCAGTCGCGGACCACCCCGGCAGGTGTGTCCTCCATCCAGCCCAGGCGCTTGCCGGGGAAGTAGCCGTAGAGGCCCGTCAGCAGGGGCATCAACACATGCCATTTGCCCAGCATGCGCCAGCGCAGCCGGGGCTCGTAGTCACGCCAGTAGGCGAATTGCGCGCCCATGGTGGCCACGCGACGGATCACCCCGGCGGAGGCGGCCAGGCCCACGGCGCAGCCGCCGAAGCTATGACCCACCACATCGATCGGCTGTCCGGGAAACTCGCGCTGGGCCCGTTGCAGCATGGCTTCGAAATCCAGTGCGCCCCAATCCGACCAGGACGCCTTGAACCCCTTGAGCGAGCCCCGACGCGACTCGCCGATGCCGCGATAGTCATAGGTCATCACGTCGAAGCCGTTGGCGAACAGGTAGTCGGCGAAGCGGAAGTAGTAGCGGCAGCGCACCGAGGTCGCGGCGTTGATGATCACCACCGGCCGTGCTGGATCGGCTGATGGGTGGCGCCAAGTGAAGCCGCCGAGGAGAACGCCATCCGCCGCCGGTTCGCTGAAGGTTGCGCTGGGGCCTGCACCTGCACCTGCACCTGCACCTGAATCTGGACCGGCAGCGGCGGGGCGGGTGGCAGGCAGTTCGGGGGAGGACAGCAGGGACATGGGCGGTTGTTCCTGGGCGGCTGCACTATGCCGGAGCGGCATCCGGCATCAGCGATGTTTTTTTGTGCGCCCATTAATACCCGGCCGATCCACAGCGTGGCAACGGCCAGTGCGCCCAGCAACAGGGTGCTGGTGCATTGCCAGAGCAGCTCGATATAGAACTGGGTCGGTTG
Organism: Pseudomonas sp. 50_B; assembly: GCF_017491625.1. Classification (NCBI taxonomy): domain Bacteria; kingdom Pseudomonadati; phylum Pseudomonadota; class Gammaproteobacteria; order Pseudomonadales; family Pseudomonadaceae; genus Pseudomonas; species Pseudomonas sp. 50_B. The sequence continues at coordinate 83,232 of NZ_JAFGYX010000006.1, read as the reverse complement.
TTGTGCCTGGCTGTAGACGAGCTTGGGGCCGGCGCGGTTGCGGGTGGCGATCAGGCCGTCCTGCAGCGCGCTTACCAGGGTCCAGCCCAGCAGTGCGGTGAGTGCCAGCAGCACGCCACCGATCAGCAGGAATACCCAGGCCCCCCTGCCGGTTTTGCCGGGCTTGGGGTGGGGCAGGCGGACTCGGGTTCTCTTCTGGTTCACGCGAGCAGTTCCTTGGCAGTCGAATGGGCGCGAGCCCGCAACTTTACTCCGATGCGCCGCCATGGGAATAATCCGGGCCCGGCCGAAGCCGGGTATCCCTGGACGTCGATGGAGCCTTGAGCATGGAAGTAAAGCAACAGATGAGCCCGGAACAATGCCAGGGCATGGAAGATATCCGCCGGGAAATCGACACCCTGGATCGGGCGGTAATCGCACTGCTGGGTGCGCGTTTCAAGTACGTGCTGGCGGCGTCGAAGTTCAAGACCTCGGCGGCCACCGTGCGGGCCGAGGAGCGCTTCAAGGCGATGCTCGCCACCCGCCGCGAATGGGCCGAGGCCGAAGGCCTGAGCGCGGATGCCATCGAGAAGCTGTACAGCGATCTGGTGCAGCACTTTATCGCTGAGGAGATGAAGCATTGGCAGGCGGCGCAGGCGCTTGCTTGAGCTTGTATGCTGGCGTTCGGTGCTGATCGGATTCTGCGGCAGAGGGCAGGCCCTCTGCGTCGATCGGCGCCGGTAGACTGGCGGCCTTTTCTCGAACGATCAGGAACGGCAACCATGCAACTTCGCTCATGGACAGGGCTGGCGCTGGCAGCGCTTTTGGCTGCGACCGGGCAGTCACAGGCGAGCGAGCCTTCCTCGGTGTATCTGCGTTGCAACATGACCCCCGAGCAGTACGCCCAAGCCATGGCTGCGCCGCCACGTCCGGCGATTTCCTACAGCGATTGGCAGAAGTGGTTCGACAGCAAGGACATGTACGGCTCGGCCCGGGTCGATGCCGAGTGGTTGCAGGATTCCGGTGCGCGCAGCCTGCAGGAAGTGGTGCAAATGTGGGCGGGCACTGGCGGCTCCTCCCAATACGATCCGCAGACCGGTCGTTGGCAGTTCGCCCTGCTGGAGTTCACCGACAACTATGGCGAGATGATCCAACTGCTGGCGCCGCTGCGCAGCGTCGCCCCTTACTGCCAGTCCGGCTCCGACAGTTTCCTGCTGATTTACTCCTACATTTGGGGCGATGGCGACAACGCCTACCTGACCCTCAACAAGCAGCGCAGCCAATTTGCCGGCAAACCCACCCAGGCACAACGCGTCGAGGCCGATGCGGCGCTCAAGGTGTTGATGGATGCCGCTTCTGGCTGAGGCTGCTATGCGAGCAAGTGGTGACTTGCTGATGTTTGCCTGTGAGGCCTGGCTCCATTTCGATCCAGGCCTTTTTTATGGGTCTGGTGTTATTGAGTTGTGATGTGGACGCTTTGTCGGAGAGGGGGTGCTCATTATTGATGAAATGTAAACTGTGGTTTACATTTTGTGCATGCACGCGCTTATTCAGACAGAGCGTTATAGCCAGTGGTTTGCCAGGCTGAGGGACGCTCGGGCACAGGCTCGGATCAAAGCTCGACTTCGTCGAGTGGAGTTGGGGGTTTTGGGTGACTGCAAGCCGGTGGGTGAGGGGGTATCTGAGTTGCGGATAGATTATGGGCCGGGTTATCGACTGTATTTCGTGCAGCGCGGCTATGAAGTGATTGTTCTGCTGGCTGGTGGTGACAAGGCGACTCAGGCCGCTGATATAAGGATTGCCATCAGGCTGTCCCGTGAGCTCTAGGAGGATGAGATGACCAAGATAAAACTGAGCAAGTGGGATGTAGTCGATCACTTGAAGACTGAACAGGACATGGCTCTTTACCTTGAAGCCTGTCTGGAGGAGAACGATCCCGTGCTGCTGGCTGCGGCCTTGGGTGATATCGCGCGAGCGCGTGGGATGTCGCAGCTAGCCCGAGATACTGGCCTGACTCGCGAGGGGCTTTACAAGGCCCTATCAGCTGATGGCAACCCCAGTTTGGCGACCATCATGAAGGTCATGGGCGCATTGGGTATAAAGCTGCATGCTGAGGTCGGTACGGTGCAGCAAGGCGGCTGAAACTGCAGAGCCATGCTCAGTGAAAAAGCCGCTCTAGGCGGTAATGCCAGTCAGCCAAGGGCAGGCGCTGTACCTGTGGCGAGGGAGCTTGCTCCCGCTGGGACGCGCAGCGTCCCCTGGAAGCTGAGGCTTGCCGATCGGTTGTAGGTTGATTCACGGCATTTCTACACCGCCAGGGTCATCCTGTTCAGCATCTTGCAATGAGCCTGAAGGGTGATCCGACCATGAACTTGAGTGTTCTCTATGCGCTGGCGGCCGCCGCCTTGTTCGGCGCCAGTACGCCGTTGGCCAAGCTGCTGGGGCTGGACGTTCCGCCGATGCTCCTGGCTGGGCTGCTGTACCTGGGCAGTGGCATCGGCCTGGCCATTGTCCGTTGCGTTCGCGATCGGGGTTGGCGACCGACGAGGCTGACGGCGCGCGAGTGGCCGTGGCTACTGGGGGCGATTTTGTTTGGCGGAGTGCTGGCGCCGGTCGCGCTGATGTTCGGCCTGACGCGGACCGCAGGCGCCACCGCCTCGTTGCTGCTCAACCTGGAGTCGGTACTCACCGCGGTGCTGGCGTGGCTGGTGTTCAAGGAGAACGCCGATCGCCGGATCGTGCTCGGCATGCTCGCCATCGTGTTGGGCGGGATCGTTCTGTCATGGCCGCAGCAGCACGCCGGCGCTGATGACTGGTTGGGGCCACTGGCGGTGGCCTTCGCCTGCCTGTGCTGGGCCATCGATAACAACCTGACCCGTAACGTCTCGGCGTCCGATGCGCTGTTCATTGCCGGCAGCAAAGGGGTGGTGGCGGGGGTGGTCAATGCCGGCCTGGCGTTGCTTGTTGGCGCGCAACTGCCTGCTGCTGCCACGCTGGGGCCGATACTGCTGGTGGGTTTTTTGGGTTACGGCGTCAGCCTGGTGCTGTTCGTCCTGGCCCTGCGAGGGCTGGGCAGTGCGCGCACCGGAGCCTACTTCTCCACGGCGCCTTTCCTTGGCGCAGCGCTCTCGATTCTGATCCTCGGCGAGTCGGTTTCCCTGTGGTTTCTGCTGGCTGCGGCACTGATGGCCATCGGCGTGTGGATTCACTTGATGGAACACCACGTTCACGAGCATCAGCACGAGCCTCTCGCGCACAACCATCGCCATAGGCATGACGAGCACCACCAGCATGAACACGGCTTTGAGTGGGACGGCTCGGAGCCCCACAGCCATCCCCATGAGCACGCGCCGATCCGGCATAGCCATGCACACTTCCCCGATGTTCATCATCGGCACAAACACTGAGTGGACTGGTTGCTTTCAGTCACCAGGTGAGGGCTTGCGCTGATCGGACCTGCTCTTTACTCTGCGCCGGTCGCTGCCAAATCAGCGGCCGGGCGTAGGAACCCGATCATAAGATGCGTACCAGCACCCAGCGCTTTGGGTGCTGTTTGCTGCCTATGCGTTATGGCGGCTGTACGCGGGCACGCTTCGGCGTGGCCGGATCTTGTGACCGGTTCCTACCCCCGCGTGCAGCTGCCACCTGGCCGGTAGGAAGTGGGGTGGTAGCTCCTCATACACAAGGAGTGTCACCAATGAACGGATACATCCCTCTTCAACACACGCCAGCGGACAACCCCGTCCTACTGATCAATCCCTATGCGCCCCTGGTCGATCTCCTGGCCTGCGCCGATCAGCGCATACGTGCCCTTCACAAACTGATGAACAGCCTGTCCTGCATGACCGCGCAAACGGCTGACTCCAGCGACCTGTTCCAGATCGCCGACATCGCCTCGCTGCTGCTCGGTGATGGCGTGGCCCTGCTCGATGTGGCCCAGGGGCAGGCGCTGGAGTGGGCGGATAAGGCCTTCTGATCGGCGGATGCAGGTAATGCGTAAATGCGGCCAGGATCGATAGGATTCTGGCTGCCTTCAAACTGGCCTGAGAGCATCTGAGGCGCTTATGAACTTCTGGGAAGCGTTTGGTCAGTTTGCGCCAGTAGGCGTTCTTCGATCCTGGCTCGCTCGCGGTCCAGTTCATCGCGCAGTTGCTCTTCGCTGGGCAGTATCAGCTTGTACTTGCTGGCAAACAGTTGTTCATGCCCGTGCAGCACGGAATAACGAACCACGGATTCGTCCTTTTGTGTGCACAGAATGATGCCCACTGTAGGTCCGTCGTCCGCCCCGCGCTTGAGTTCATCGTAAAGGCGCACGTACATATCCATCTGGCCAATATCCTGATGGCCGAGTTCGCCACGCTTGAGATCGAAGACCACGAAACATTTGAGCAGGTAGTTGTAGAACACCAGATCGAGGTAGAAGTCTTTGCTCTCGGTGCTGATGCGCTGTTGGCGAGCAACAAAGGCGAAGCCCTTGCCCAGTTCAAGCAGGAAGGCTTGTAACTGATTGATCAGCGCCTGCTCCAGATCGTTCTCCAGCAGGCTGGCGGCGTTGGGTACTCCAAGAAACTCCAGCAGTACCGGATCGCGGACAAACTCTCTGGGAGTCTTGCTCAGGGCTTGAATCTTGATGGCCGCCTCTTGCTCGACGGGTGCGCGATCCTGGCTACTCAGGAGGCGTTCGTAATAGAGCGTGCCGATCTGGCGTTCCAGGGCTCGGGTTGACCAGCCCTGTGTCGCGGCTTCATGCATGTACCACTGGCGAGCGTGCTGGCTTTCGACCCTTAGCAGCAAGCGATAGTGGGTCCAGCTCAATTCGCGACGCAGTGCGTCGCATTTTTCGAAGCTCAGGAAGAATCCCCGCATATGCCGCAGGTTGGTAGCGTCGAAGCCTTTGCCAAACTCCGCGCTCAGTACTTTTGCCAGCTCTGGCAGCAGACGCTTTCCATAGGCTGCCCGCTCAGCACCCCCTTGCTCGAACTCTACGATATGCCGGCCAATCTGCCAGCAGGTTTGTACCTGTAACGTATCGACAGCGCGTAGTGCCTGTCGGCGCGATTGACGGATCAGCTCGCCGAGGCAGTCGATCAGCGGAAGAAGGTGGGTGTCCGGATTGTTCCCCGTAATTGCCTGACTCATATGAACCTCCACAGAGGGCAGCCTGACGGATTGGCAAACTGAGGAGAGTGCCAGCAAGTCACGACTTGAGTTGGGTCATGGGGTATCGGGGTATTTCTGTCGGGGTGCGACACTCTTGGCGATGCAGGTTTTACGGGGAGGGGCTAAATCTCAGGCAACAAAAAACCCGCACTAGGCGGGTTTCTTGGTTGCTTTCACGTGATGTAAACACCACCTGAAAGCTTAAGGTGGTGCCCAGAGACGGAATCGAACCGCCGACACGGGGATTTTCAATCCCCTGCTCTACCGACTGAGCTATCTGGGCAACGGGGCGCATTAAACGGGTTTTTCAGGGGGGCGTCAAGCAAGTTTTGAAAAAAAGTTTAATTATTACCGCCGCTTACGTTCCGCCCCCGATTTTGTGCGGGTTTTACTCAGCCGGTGGCACGTAGCCTTCGGCCTTGGCGTATTCCTCGCCGGAGAAAAATTTGTCCATCTCGCCCTGCAGATATTTGCGGTCTTCGGCATTCATCATGTTCAGGCGCTTTTCGTTGATCAGCAGGGTCTGGTGTTTCTGCCAGTCGGCCCAGGCCTTGGCCGAGACGTGTTCGAAAATATCCTGGCCTTTGGCGCCCGGGTACGGGGGGCGTTCCAGGCCCGGCAGTTCTTCCTGGTATTTGCGGCACATTACGGTGCGGGTCATGACGACTCTCCTGCATTCAAGACTTCGGCCGCGCGTTTGAGCAGTGTCTTCACCGGGGCGGCAAGGCCCAGGCGCGGCGGGGTGGCGAGGTTATACCAGAGCCAATCGGCCTCGGCGACGTGCAGGGCCGACTCTTCGACCCGGATCAGCCAGGGCTCGATGGCCAGTTGGAAGTGACTGAAGGTGTGGACCAGGCCGGGCATCTGCTGTTGCTGGCCCAGCTCCAGGGAGTGCTGCGATGCCAGGTGCGGGATGTCGTCCAGGCCATCCAGTTCCGGCAGGCTCCACAACCCGCCCCAGAGGCCGCTGGAGGGGCGCCGATAAAGCAGGATGGCGCCTTCGCGGTTGGCCAGTAATGGCATCAGGGTGCGCTTCTGCGGCACCTCCTTGCGTGGCTTGGGAATCGGGTAGCGGGTTTCCAGGCCGAGCATGTGGGCTTCGCAGCCTCGCTCCAGGGGGCACAGCAGGCAGCTGGGCTTGCTCCGGGTGCAGAGGGTCGCCCCCAGGTCCATCATCGCCTGGGTGTAGTGGTTGACCCGGCTGTGGGGCGTGAAGCGTTCCGCAGTGGCCCACAGCTGCTTGGCCACCTTGGGTTCGCCCGGGTAGCCCTCCTGGGCGGTGAAGCGTGCCAGCACCCGCTTGACGTTGCCGTCGAGGATCGGCGCCCGCAGGCCCATGCTGATGCTGGCGATGGCGCCAGCGGTGGACAGGCCGATGCCCGGCAGCTCGGTGAGTTTTTCCACATCCCGGGGAAACTCGCCGCCGTACTCGGCCATGACGATCTTCGCGGTCTTTTGCAGGTTGCGCGCCCGGGTGTAGTAGCCCAGGCCGGTCCACAGGTGCAGCACTTCGTCTTCCGGGGCTTCGGCCAGGGCCTGCACCGTGGGCAGCGAGGCCATGAAGCGGTCGAAGTAGTTGAGTACGGTGCTGACCTGGGTCTGTTGCAGCATGATCTCCGACACCCACACCCGATACGGGTTGATGTCCTGCTGCCAGGGCAGGTCATGACGACCATGGCGGTCGTACCAGTCCAGCACCGCCGGTGCAAAGGCCTCGGCTCTCATCGCTTGAACAGCCCCTTGAGTGCGTTCTTCAGTTCCGGGCTGACCTTGTCACCCAGTTTTTCGTCGATCTTCTGTTGCAGGCGGTCACCGGCCAGCTTGGCGGCTACCTGGCCCAGGCCGTCCTTGTCCAAACGACAGGCCTTGGCCCCCAGCTCCAGTGGGCCGCGGCAGCGCAGGGGCAGTTCAACGCCGGCGAAGCGTTCACCGACCTGGCAGGCCGGGTCCGGGTTATCGCTGAGGTCACCCTCGACGACGATGCCGACCCGGTAGTCCATGCCCAGCACCCGCAGGTCGATATCACCATTGCCGTTGACGGTCATGCCGGGGATGCGCACTTTCAGGTCCGGGTTGCTGGCCACGCCGTTGCGAAACGTCAGGTTGCCCTTGAGCTCCTGGAACGGTGTGTCCTTGCCCCGTGGTGTGCTGCTGAGGTTCTTGCGGTTGAGCACCGCGATGCCCTGGCACAGCTGCTGTTCGATGTTGGCGTTGAGCAGCACACCGTTGTTGATGACGAAGCTGGCAGTACCGTTGAGGCTGTCGATCAGCGCCTTCTGGCTGTTGCCGCTGCCGCTGAGGTTGCTGTTCAGGGTCACCAGGCCTTTGACCGGAGGATTCTGGCCCTGGCTTTCGAGGATGCGTTCCACCGGCACGCGGTTGATCTTGGTCTGCAGGCTCAGCTGCGGTGCGCTCTGGCGCACATCGAGATTGCCGCTGGCCTCGAAGCTGCCGTTGTACAGCTCGCCGCGCAGGCTGGACAGTTTGAGCAGGCCGCCCTGGCCGCTGGCCTTGAGCGCGGCATTCTGGATCGGCAGCTTGTCCAGGATCAGTTGGCCGAAGCTCAGGTCGGCGTCGACGTCGAGCTTGTTCAGGCGCTCCACCGGCAGCAGTTTGTCGGTGCTCCAGGCGCCCTTGGTCGGCGAGCTGGGCAGCGGTGTGGTGCCAGCGCCGGCCATGGCGTCGGCTTCGCTGCTTTGCACTTCGGCCTTGCGCGCCGTGGCGGCACTGTTGGCTTCGGCCGATTTGGGCGGCAGGTAACGGTCGACGTTGAAGGTGTCGGCCTTGAGCTGGGCGCGCAGGGATTGCTTGGCGAAATCCTCGATCGCCAGGCGTCCGCTGAAGGTGCTGTCGTCGAGCTTCAGGTTCAGGTCTTCCAGGGCCAGGCTGCTGGGCGTGCCTTGCAGGCGGCTGACCAGCTCGACCTTGCTCAGGCTGCCTTCGGCCATGGCCGGCAGGGTCTGACCGATGCTGTCGACGAATTTCGCCAGGTCGAACTGGGCAATGGAGAGCCCGCCGCTGATCTGCGGGGTCTTGTCCAGGTCATTGACCTTGAGTTCGCCCAGAGCGCGCAACTGGTTGAGGGAGATTTTCAAACCGGTCCACTGGCCGACGTTGGCGGCCTTGTCCAGCAACAGCTGGCCCTGGGCGGCGAAGGTCACGGTCTTGCCTTGCAGCGGATCGCCGGTGGCCTCGCCGGACAGGCGCATGTCTTCGAACTGGTAGCGCTGCAGGGCGCGATCGAAGCGCAGCTCGCCATTGAGCTCGGTGCGTACCCGCACGGCAGGCTGGTTGCTGGCCAGGAATGCGGTGAGCTTGACCGGGGTGTTGCTGGCTTCGTGAATTGGCCCGGTGCTCAGTTGGATGCTTTCGGCGGTGAACTGCTTGCCGGTCTGTTCATCGTTGTACTCAACCCGGGCGTTGTTCACGGTCAGGCTGTCGATGTCCAGGCGGATGGGCTGCGAAGGCTTGTCTGTGCCGACGCTGGGCTGGCCCGCTTCGCCGGTGCTGGTGGCCGGGGTTTGGGCCTGCTTGTCGGTAGGGGCGGCCTTGCCGATGTCCTGCCAGTTACCGTGGCCATCCTTGTCGCGGTTCAGGCGCAGGTTGAGGCCTTCGACCCGCACATCGCTCATCTGCACTTCACGGCGCAGCAGCGGCAATACCCGGACCGACAGGCCAAGCATCTGCAGGTCGGCGAAAGGTTGGGTCGGGTTGGCCAGGGTGGCTACGCCGGCGTCGTGCAGTTCCAGGCCGAGCCAGGGGAACAGGCTCCAGCCGATGTCGCCATTGAGCGTCAGCTCGATGTGGGCCTTGTCGCGGGCAATCTGGCGAATCTCTTCTTTGTAGTCGTTGGGATCAAACAGGTGGGTCAGGGCGAAGCCCAGAGCCACGATGATCAGCAACAGCCCGAGAATTACCAGACCCAGGATTTTGCCGAACGCTTTCATGGGCGAGTCCTTGTGTGTCGAATTCAAAATTTAGCCAGGGAGTATAACGCTCTGAACCTGGCGACTGGTCACCCATTGCTGTTAGAGGTTTTTTCGTTGTAACGGCCATTTTTTTGCTAGTGGCCTGGCCTGCGGGTGAAGCAGTCGCGGGAAAAAAGGTGATGCCAGTTTGGGTATTTAGTTTGTCGCAAATGGTAACCTCTCGCGGTTCGTCCGTCCTTCTGCGACTGAATGTCGCGCCTGCCCAAAGGGAGCTTTACTCATAAAACGACCGCGCCTGCGTGCCAAGGTCGTCGCAGGGGAGTGGCCGATGAACAATTCTAATAATTGGGGGAAACATCCATGAGCTCTAGCACTGCGGTGGCCAGCCCGGCCGCTCAGCCAGCGTTCTTGTCCAAAGAGCGCATCATTGCCAAGCCCGGTTTCAACCGCTGGCTGGTCCCACCGGCCGCTCTGGCCATTCACCTGTGCATCGGCATGGCCTACGGCTTCTCGGTGTTCTGGCTGCCACTGTCCAAGGCGCTGGGCATCAGCGCGCCAGTGGCGTGCGCGCCGGGCATGGGCTTTATCGAGCAGGTCTTTTCGTCCCAGTGTGACTGGCCGATTTCCATGCTCGGCTGGATCTACACCCTGTTCTTCATCTTCCTGGGCTGCTCGGCAGCGATCTGGGGTGGCTGGCTGGAACATGCCGGGCCGCGCAAGGCCGGTGTGGTATCGGCGCTGTGCTGGTGCGGCGGCCTGCTGATCTCGGCGCTGGGGGTCTATACCCACCAGATCTGGCTGATGTGGATCGGCTCCGGGGTCATCGGCGGTATCGGCTTGGGCCTGGGCTACATCTCCCCGGTGTCGACCCTGATCAAGTGGTTCCCGGACAAGCGCGGCATGGCCACCGGCATGGCGATCATGGGCTTTGGCGGCGGTGCCATGGTCGGCGCACCTCTGGCCGCAGCCCTGATGAGCCATTTCGCCACGCCCACCAGTGTCGGCGTGTGGCAGAGCTTTTTGGTGATGGCCGCCATCTACTTCGTGTTCATGATCGGTGGCGCCCTGGCCTACCGGGTTCCGCCTACCGGCTGGAAGCCTGAGGGCTGGACCGCTCCGGCGAAAAAAGCCGCCAATGCGATGATCACTCACCGCCACGTGCATGTGAACGTGGCCTGGAAGACCCCGCAGTTCCGCCTGGTGTGGCTGGTGCTGTGCCTCAACGTATCGGCCGGTATCGGCATCCTCGGCATGGCCTCGCCGCTGTTGCAGGAAGTGTTCGCCGGCAAGCTGCTGGGCAACGATCTGAGCTTCAGCCAGCTGGACGCCGCGCAACTGGCGCAGATCGCCGCGATTGCCGCCGGCTTTACCGGTCTGTTGAGCTTGTTCAACATCGGCGGGCGGTTCTTCTGGGCGTCGTTCTCCGACTACCTGGGTCGCAAGAACACCTACTTTGTGTTCTTCGCCCTGGGCTTTGCCCTGTACGCGCTGATTCCGAACCTCGGCCACCTGGGCAATATTGCTCTGTTCGTGGCAGCGTTCTGCATCATCCTGTCGATGTACGGCGGCGGTTTCGCCACAGTGCCGGCCTACCTGGCAGACCTGTTCGGCACCCAGATGGTAGGCGCGATCCACGGTCGCCTGCTGACCGCCTGGGCAGCGGCCGGAGTGCTGGGGCCAGTGCTGGTGAACTACCTGCGCGAGTATCAGTTGAGCATCGGCGTTGAACGCGCCGCGGCGTATGACATCACGCTGTACATCCTGGCCGGTCTGCTGGTGCTGGGTTTCCTGTGCAACCTGCTGGTGCGCCCGGTGGCCGACAAGTACTTCATGACCGACGAGCAACTGGCGGCCGAGCAGGCCCTGGGCCATGACAAGGGCGCTGACAGCAGTGTCGTGCTGGAGTGGAAAGCTTCGTCCGCCAGTCTGCCGGTGGTGATCGCTGCCTGGCTGGTGGTGGGCATTCCCCTGGCCTGGGGGGTGTGGGTGACCTTGCAGAAGACGGCGGTGCTGTTCCATTGATGGCTTCGCCGGCAAGCCCGCTCCTGCTCAGGAGCCGGCTTGCCGGTGGACAAGGTGCCTCGGTCTTGTAGGCCTGGCACCTTCACCCGCACGTCAGTTTCTACAGTTGTCATGACAGGTACAGCCCCGTAGCCATTGGCTGGCGCCCGTCAGGATATTGTCCAGCGTGTTTCTGTTTGGCCGCCGTCGGGCCTATACTATTCGCCTTTTTCGCCCAATGATTTTGCGGAGCTGGTGATGGCCGAACGTAAGGCATCTGTCGAGCGCGACACTCTGGAAACCCAGATCAAAGCCTCGATCAACCTGGATGGCACCGGAAAGGCCCGATTCGATATCGGCGTGCCCTTCCTTGAGCACATGCTGGACCAGATCGCCCGGCACGGGCTGATCGACCTGGACATCGAAAGCAAGGGCGACCTGCATATCGACGACCACCACACCGTGGAGGATGTCGGTATCACCCTCGGCCAGGCGTTCAGCAAGGCCATCGGCGACAAGAAGGGCATCCGTCGCTACGGTCACGCCTATGTGCCGCTGGATGAAGCCCTGTCCCGCGTGGTGATCGACTTCTCCGGCCGTCCCGGCCTGCAGATGCACGTACCCTTCACCCGCGCCACTGTCGGCGGTTTCGACGTTGACCTGTTCCAGGAATTCTTCCAGGGCTTCGTCAACCATGCCAACGTGACCCTGCACATCGATACCCTGCGCGGCACCAACACACACCACCAGATCGAGACCGTGTTCAAGGCCTTCGGTCGCGCGCTGCGCATGGCGGTGGAGCTGGACGAGCGCATGGCCGGCCAGATGCCGTCCACCAAGGGCGTGCTGTAATGCAGACCGTCGCCGTTATCGACTACGGCATGGGCAACCTGCACTCGGTGGCCAAGGCCCTGGAGCACGTGGGCGCCGGCAAGGTGCTGATCACCAGCGATGCCAACGTGATTCGCGAAGCCGACCGGGTGGTGTTTCCCGGCGTGGGCGCCATTCGCGATTGCATGGCCGAGATCCGTCGCCTGGGCTTCGACACCCTGGTGCGCGAAGTCAGCCAGGATCGTCCTTTCCTCGGAATCTGCGTGGGCATGCAAGCCTTGCTCGACCACAGCGAAGAGAACGAGGGCGTTGACTGCATCGGCCTGTTTCCCGGCCAGGTGAAGTTCTTCGGCAAGGGCCTGATCGAGGACGGCGAGCACCTGAAGGTGCCGCACATGGGCTGGAACGAAGTGCAGCAGGCGGTGGACCATCCGCTGTGGCACAACATTGCGGAGCGGGCGCGCTTCTACTTCGTGCACAGCTACTACATCCATGCCGGCAATGCCCGGCAGGTGGTAGGCAGCGGTCACTATGGCGTGGACTTCGCAGCAGCGCTGGCTGAAGGCTCGCGTTTCGCCGTGCAGTTCCACCCGGAAAAGAGCCATACCCACGGCCTGCAATTGCTGCAGAACTTCGCTGCCTGGGACGGTCGCTGGTAAATGGCGATCAAGAAATCCAAGCCGCCGATACTGCGCCTCACTGCCGAGCAGGAAAGTGAGGCGACGCACAAGATCAAGCGCTTCATGGAGGAGCGCTTCGAGCTCGACCTGGGCTCGTTCGAGGCGGCGGAGATTCTTGAGCTCTTTACTCGCGAAATTGCTCCGCACTATTACAACAGGGCGATTTTCGATGTGCAGACGCACCTCAAGGAGAGGTTCGAGAGCATCGAAAGCGATCTGTGGGCGCTCGAGAAAAATTGATTTTCGAGTGAAGCTGAACAATCGAATTTGAAGGTTTGCCAGATGCTGATTATTCCCGCTATCGATCTTAAAGACGGTGCCTGTGTACGTCTGCGCCAGGGCCGCATGGAAGATTCCACGGTGTTCTCCGACGACCCGGTGAGCATGGCTGCCAAGTGGGTTGAAGGCGGTTGCCGTCGTCTGCATCTGGTGGACCTGAACGGTGCCTTCGAAGGTCAGCCGGTGAACGGCGAGGTGGTTACCGCGATCGCCAAGCGTTACCCGAACCTGCCGATCCAGATCGGTGGCGGCATCCGCTCCCTGGAAACCATCGAACACTATGTGAAGGCTGGCGTGAGCTACGTGATCATCGGCACCAAGGCGGTCAAGGAGCCGGAGTTCGTGGCCGAGGCCTGCCGCGCGTTCCCGGGCAAGGTCATCGTCGGCCTGGACGCCAAGGACGGTTTCGTCGCCACCGACGGCTGGGCTGAAGTCAGCAGCGTGCAAGTGATCGACCTGGCCAAGCGCTTCGAAGCTGACGGCGTGTCCGCCATCGTTTACACCGACATCGCCAAAGACGGCATGATGCAGGGCTGCAACGTGCCGTTCACCGCGGCCCTGGCGGCGGCCACCAGGATCCCGGTGATCGCTTCCGGCGGTATCCACAACCTGGGCGACATCAAGGCCCTGCTGGATGCCAAGGCTCCGGGAATCATCGGCGCCATTACTGGTCGCGCGATCTATGAAGGCACCCTCGATGTCGCAGAAGCCCAGGCTTTCTGCGATTCGTACCAAGGCTGAGGACTCGCCATGGCACTGGCCAAACGCATCATCCCTTGCCTGGACGTGGATAACGGACGGGTGGTCAAGGGCGTCAAGTTCGAGAACATCCGTGACGCTGGTGACCCGGTGGAAATCGCTCGTCGCTACGACGAGCAGGGCGCTGACGAGATCACCTTCCTCGACATCACCGCCAGCGTCGATGGGCGCGATACCACCCTGCATACCGTTGAGCGCATGGCCAGCCAGGTGTTCATCCCGCTGACCGTAGGCGGTGGCGTGCGCACCGTGCAGGACATCCGCAACCTGCTCAATGCCGGCGCGGACAAGGTCTCGATCAACACCGCGGCGGTGTTCAACCCCGAGTTCGTCGGCGAAGCGGCGCAGCATTTCGGCTCCCAGTGCATCGTGGTCGCCATCGATGCGAAGAAGGTCTCCGGTCCGGGCGAAACCCCGCGCTGGGAAATCTTCACCCATGGCGGACGCAAGCCCACCGGGCTGGATGCGGTGGAGTGGGCGAAGAAGATGGAAGGCCTGGGTGCTGGCGAAATCCTCCTGACCAGCATGGATCAGGACGGCATGAAAAACGGCTTCGACCTGGGCGTGACCCGGGCCATCAGCGATGCCCTGGGGATTCCGGTGATCGCTTCCGGCGGCGTTGGCAACCTCCAGCATCTGGCCGACGGCATCATCGAAGGTCACGCCAGCGCGGTGCTGGCGGCGAGCATCTTCCACTTCGGTGAATACACGGTTCCCGAGGCCAAGGCCTATATGGCTCAGCGCGGGATTGTTGTGCGATAGCCACTGGACAGCATGGCGTGCTCGCGGCACTCTTGGGCACGCCATGGATTCTGGTATCCCGTCATGTTCAAACGTCTTCTCGTGGTTGTCGCCAGCGCTTCTCTGCTCCTTGGCAGCTTGGCCCGCGCCGCTGAAACCGCCGACACCTCCCTGGTGCTGCTGACGGAAAACTTCCCCCCCTACAACATGGCCAGGAACGGCAAGAACTTCGCTCAAGGCGAGAATATCGACGGTATTGCCGTGGATATCGTCCGCGAAATGTTCAAGCGTGCCGGGGTCAATTACAGCCTGACCCTGCGCTTCCCCTGGGAACGCATCTACAAGATGGCCCTGGAGCAACCCGGCTATGGCGTGTTCGTCATGGCGCGCCTGCCGGACCGCGAACGGCTGTTCAAGTGGGTCGGCCCCATCGGTCCGGATGACTGGATCATGCTGGCCAAGGCCGGCAGCAAGATCACCCTCGAATCCCTGGAGCAGGCGCGCAAATACAAGATTGGCGCCTACAAGGGCGATGCCATTGCCGAGACGCTGACCAAGCAGGGCCTGGCACCCCAAGTGGTGCTGCGCGACCAGGACAATGCCAAGAAGCTGTTGGCGGGTCAGATCGACCTCTGGGCCACCGGCGACCCGGCCGGACGTTACCTGGCCAAGCAGGCAGGTATCACCGGTCTCAAGACCGTGCTGCGCTTCAATAGCGCCGAGCTGTACCTGGCCCTGAACAAGGATGTGCCTGATGAGGTGGTGGCCAAGCTTCAGGCTGCCCTGGAGCAGATGCGCAAAGAGGGGATGGTGGAGGAGATCATGGCGCGCTATCTCTAGATCAGCGGCAAGTTGCAAGCGGCAAGCTACAAGTAACAGCAGGTCGGCGGCGCTTTGGCTTGCAGCTTGAGGCTTGCCGCCGCCCTATCTGTACTTGCCGTTCTTGCCATGCCCGGCCATGGCTTCGTTGCTGCGCAGACTGATCATCGACTTGATATCGATCCATTCGATGCCCTGGGCCTTGAGCTTGGGCAGTTCGCGTTCGAGCACGGCCAGGGTCTGGGGATAAGGGTGGCCGATCATCACCGCCGAACCCTGTTTGCGCGCCAGCTTGATCGCCGTCTGCAACTGCTGGGCAATTGCCGCCTCGGTGCGCTCGTCATCCAGGAACACATCCCGGGAAACACTGGCCAGACCGATCTTCTGCGCTTGTGCGGCGGCGACCGTCTGGGCGCTGGTGCGGCTGTCGACGAAGAATTTGTGGCGGCGCTGCAAGTCGGCCATCAGCCAGGCCATGGCCTGGGGCTGGGCGGTCATGCGGCTGCCCATGTGGTTGTTGATGCCACTGGTGTAGGGCACGGCTTGGAAGGCGGCGTCCAGGCGTTTTTGCAGCTCTTCGATGGGCAGCTCGGGGTGCCAGGCGAAGGGGCCGGTGGCCGGGTCCATGGGCATGTGCAGGATGACGATCTTGCCGGCGCGATGGGCCTCACGGGCGAATTCGGCAGCGTGGGGCGTGTCGGGCATGATCGCCGTGGTGACCGGGCCGGGCAGGGCCAGTACGCGGCGGTCACGGGGCAGGTTCTGGCCGAGGTCGTCGATGATCAGGCTCAGGTAGGCCTTGGGCGCGCTGGCGGTGGGTTCGGCGGCTTGGGTGGTTAGGGGCATGATGCACAGCAGGCTGAGCAGCGGGGCGCGGAGCGAGCGTAACAGGGGTAAGCGGCGGGAAATCATGGGGATATTGATCAGGCCTTCAGGGGGATGGGCGCCCTGGCGGGCGCTTCGCTGGCAAGCCAGCTCCTACGCAAACCGGCTCCTGTACAGGCTGTGTGAAAACTACTGCGTTTGGCAATACTGCGTTAAAAACAGGCTCGGAATGCTCATTTAGGCCCCCTAAAGTCGAACGCGACCCCGGCCGTTCCTCGCCTGTTTTTGCCTTGTCTTGCCTTCACTCGCAACGTTTTCACACAGCCTGTGTAGGAGCCGGTTTACCGGCGAAGGGTTCAATCACTTGCCGCGAGTGATGCTCAGCCCTTTGAGCAGGCTCAGGGCCTGGGCCAGTTGGTAGTCGTCATCCTGCGGCATTGGCTTGGCCTTGCTCGACGAGCCGCTCGGCTTGTCGGCACCACCGTTGCCGTTGCCCAGGTGGCCCTGCAGGTCGGCTTCCTTGAAGTACTCGCTGTCCTGGGCCTCGCTGGTGATCTTGGCGCGGCGCACTTCGATGTCCGGAACGATGCCCTGGGCCTGGATCGAGCGGCCGTTGGGGGTGAAGTACAGGGCGGTGGTGATCTTCAGCGCGCGATCGTTGTTCAGCGGCAGCACGGTCTGCACCGAGCCTTTACCGAAGCTGGTGGTGCCCATCAGCACCGCGCGTTTCTGGTCCTGCAAGGCGCCGGCGACGATTTCCGATGCCGAGGCGCTGCCGCCGTTGATCAGCACCACCATCGGCACGGCTTCGCTTTCGTCCTTGCCGGTGGCGGAGAAGCGCAGCTCGGAGTTGGCGATGCGGCCCTTGGTGTAGACGATCAGGCCCTTGGTGATGAAGTGGTCGACCACTTCCACCGCGGCCTGCAGCACGCCGCCCGGGTTGTTGCGCAGGTCGAGGATGATGCCGTTGAGCTTCTTGCCGTTGTCCTTGCGCAGCTTGGCCAGGGCCTTGGAGACTTCCTCGCCGGTCTTGACCTGGAACTGGGTGATGCGGATGTAGCCGTAGCCCGACTCCAGCAACTGGCTCTTCACGCTCTTCACCTGGATGGTGGCGCGGGCCAGGGTCACGTCGAACGGCGTGCCGCCGTCGCGCACCAGGGTCAGGGTGATTTTCTGGCCGATCTTGCCGCGCATCTTGTCCACGGCTTCGGTCATGGTCTGGCCACGGGTCGGCTGGCCGTTGATCTTGACGATCAGGTCGCCGGCCTGAATCCCGGCCTTGGACGCTGGAGTGTCGTCGATGGGCGAGACCACTTTGATAAAGCCGTCTTCGGCGCCGACTTCGATGCCCAGGCCGCCGAATTCGCCACTGGTGCTTTCCTGCAGTTCGGCGAAGTCTTCCGGCCCCAGGTAGGCCGAGTGCGGGTCGAGGTTGCTGAGCATGCCCTTGATGGCATTCTCCAGCAGGGTCTTGTCATCCACGGGTTCGACGTAGGCCGCCTTGATCCGGTCCATGACCTCGGCAAAGGTGCGCAGTTCTTCCAGCGGCAAAGGTGCCTTGGTGGTCGCGGCGGTCGCCGATTGAGCGGTTTCGGCGGCAAACGCCAGAGGCGCTCCGATCACCAGGGCGATCGTCAGGGCCAGCGAGGTAAGGCGGGACAAATGCAGCATGTCGAACGAACTCCTAATTTAGATGCAGCGCTTATCCTTGCGCGTGGCACCACTGTGCCGGGTCGCTGGGGCGGCCCTGCTGACGAATTGCAAAGTACAGCGCAGGAGTGTCCTGTCCGCCACTATTGCCCACTGTGGAGATGGACTCTCCGGCCTTGACCACATCACCGGCTTCTTTGAGCAGTGTCTGGTTATGTCCGTAGAGACTCAGGTAACCGTTGCCATGATCGAGGATCACCAGCAGCCCGGCGCCGCGCAGCCAGTCGGCGAACACTACCCGGCCACCATGTACGGCGTGTACCTGGCTGCCGGCGGCGGCGCTGATCATCACCCCGTCCCACTTGGAACGGGAGTCGTCGCCACGGGTTTCACCAAAGCGTGCCAGCAGTCGACCATCAACTGGCCATGGAAGTTTTCCCCGGGCTGCAGCAAATGCACCGCCGAAGGAAGGACCGGCGCTGGAAACCAAGGCGCCCGGGCTTGATCTGACGGGCTTGCGCGGGGCATCGCTGGCGTCGGCCTGGGCCTCACGTAAACGCTTTTTTTCGGCTTCCTGCTGGGCGATCAGCGCTTTCTGACGCGCCTCTTCTGCCTCGCGGGCCTGGCGAGCCAGGGTTTCTTCAATGGTTTTCAGGACTTTGGCCAGGTCGGCCTGGTCCTGTTCGCGGGCCTTGAGCTTGTCGTCCCGGGCCTTCACGTCGTTGTTCAGCTTGGCCAGGGCCAGCTGGCGCTCCTTGCGCACTTTGTCGAGTTCTTCACGCTGGCTGTCGAGGCTGCTCTTCTGCACCAGCAACTGGGCCTGTTGCAGGGAAATGTCCTTTTCCACATTGGCCAGCTGACGCAGGGTCTCGTTGAAATTCTTCAGCTGCTCCAGGCGCGCCTGGCTCAGGTAGTCGTAATAGGTCAGGGTGCGGGCGAATTTTTCCGGATTCTGCTGGTTGAGCAGCAGCTTGAGGTATTCCTGGCGCCCGTTCTGGTAGGCCGCGCGGGCCTGGATGGCGATCAGTCGTTGCTGTTCAGTGCGCGCGCTCTGGAGTTTTTTTTTCTCCTCATCGAGTCGCTGCAGCTCGGATTCGCTTTTCTTCAGCTCTTTCTGCAGGGCTTCGACCTGCTTCTCCAGCTTGCCCATCTCGGTCTCGGTGCCGCGCAGTTCTTTCTGCACCCCGGACTTTTCTTCCTGCAGCTTGCCCAGCAGCTTTTTCAGCTCGGCAATATCCTGACGCGTGGCGTCCAACTGTTGTTGGGTTTGCGCGCGCTCATCGGCAAAAGCCGGTTGGAGCAGGCAGATCAGAGCAAGGGCAATCAGGGCGCGAAGCATAGAGGCGGGCGACACCAGGGAAAGGGACGGTCTAGTATGCCCGCCCATCGCTGCAAAAAAAACGCCTCAAAGCCAACTGCTTTGCGGCGTTCGTCATAAAAAGCCGTTTCCGGGCGGTTATTGGGCCATTTGCTATCAGGGTGCAGGTGGTTATTGCCGCAAACCCCGATCAAGCAAGGCCCGTTCGCTGGCGTGGCTGGCGGCTGATCGCCGTTGGCAATCAGCCGTGGGTGAGCGCCTGGCTGGGTTGCCGTGCTGATTGCGCGTCGATTTCCGGCGCCGATTGCGGTGTGAAAGCCTGGCCGTCTTGTCGGGTTCGCAACACCACGATGCCCGGGATGTTCTGCACGTATTCCATGAAGGGTGAATCCATGACCTCGCGTTGCCTCTTCTTGGACGATGCATTGCGCAGCACGGGGCCGTTGGCGGTGTTGATGAAGAGCCCGGTATGGGTGACGTCCAGGCCCGCAAGATGGGTGTAGATGCCAATGTAGTCGCCAGTCTGCAGGCGGCTGAGCACCTGCTCGTCAATCGACGTGCTGGGTATGTAGGTAATGTCGCGGTCGACCAGGGGCAGGCCTGGCAGGTACAGGTCCCCGTTGGCCTTTTGGTTGAGGTGTTTAGTCACGGTCACCGCATCCGCGCTCAACTGCGCAGTCAGGTCTTCGGTCAGCGGTTGCCCGGCATGCGCCCAGTCCGTGAAGAAGTGCCGGCGGTCTGCATAGTGCACGCCGTCGCCGGTATAGCGGGTCTGGATGAGGTTCTTGATGAAGCTGTCCTGATCGGTGGATTTTCGCAGGGCCTCGACGTAATCCAGGTAGGTGAAGCAATCCAGGCCCCTGAAGTCGACGACCAGCTTCTCTGCCAGGGTCGCCGAGCCCTGCAACATGTTCGCTGCGTAAGGCGTGTGCATGAACGCCCGTGAAATCTGCTCGCTCAGCTGGCCCGTGCTTTGCGCCCCGGCCTGTTGGCGAACCTTGAGCAGGGCGTTCAGTTTCTCGGCGGTGTAGCTGTCCATTTCTACCGAGGGGCGCTGATCTTCGAACGCAGCCATTTCAGCTGTGTGTTTGTGTTCAACAGGAGCGGGGCTGGCGCAACCTGCAAGAACGGAGGCTAAAAAAAATACAGTGGTCTTGTTCATTCGCTTTCTCCAGATGCCGCACAATCGTAACTGATAATTATTACTGTTTGTGCGGCAGTGCTGCGGGTGGTGCTGCCTGGGTGCGCTCATCAGTTGGAGAGGCTGCGAGGCAAAGGCTGCTGCTGATACGCAAACGCCCGATACGGCGTATCGGGCGTTTGTGCAGGAAACAGCCAGCTTCAGTTTCAGGCGTCCAGCAGTATCGACTTGCCGGTCATCTCTTCAGGCTGCGCCAGGCCCAGCAGTTTGAGCATGGTGGGCGCCACGTCCGCCAGGACCCCGCCTTCACGGACTTTCAGCGCACGCTTGCCCACATAGATGAAAGGTACCGGCTCGGTGGTGTGAGCGGTGTGGGCCTGGCCGGTGGACTCGTCGGACATTTGCTCGACGTTGCCGTGGTCGGCGGTGATCAAGGCTTCGCCGCCGACCTTTTCCAGGGCATCGACGATGCGCCCGACACACAGGTCCAGGCATTCCACTGCTTTCACCGCAGCGGCGAACACACCGCTGTGGCCGACCATGTCGCCGTTGGCGTAGTTGACGATGATCACGTCGTAGCGCTGGTGCTCGATGGCATCGACGATCTTGTCGGTGACTTCAGGAGCGCTCATCTCTGGCTGCAGGTCGTAGGTGGCGACTTTCGGCGACGGGATCAGGATGCGCTCCTCCCCCGGGAACGGCTCTTCACGGCCGCCGGAGAAGAAGAAGGTCACATGGGCGTATTTTTCGGTTTCGGCGATGCGCAGTTGGGTCTTGCCGTTTTTCGCCAGATAGTCGCCCAGTACGTTTTCCAGGCTGCCCGGAGCGAAGGCCGCCGGCGCGGGGATGCTGGCGGCGTACTGGGTGAGCATGACGAAACCGGCCAGCTTTGGCTGGCGCGCGCGCTCGAAGTCCTTGAAGTCGTCCTCGACGAAGACCCGGGTCAGCTCGCGAGCCCGGTCGGCGCGGAAGTTCATGAACACCACGGCATCGCCGTCTTCGACCTTGACCGGCTCGCCGATGGTGGTGGCCTTGACGAACTCGTCGCTCTCTTCACGGGCGTAGGCGGCTTGCAGGCCTTCCTGGGCGGTGGCGGCGTTGAACTGGCCCTGGCCGTCGACGATCAGGTTGTAGGCCTGGGCCACGCGGTCCCAGCGATTGTCGCGGTCCATGGCGAAGTAACGGCCGATCAGGCTGGCGATGCGGCCCTTGCCCAGGGTCTTGAAGGTCTCGTCCAGCAGTTCGATGGACGACTGGGCGCTTTTTGGCGGGGTGTCGCGACCGTCGAGGAAGGCGTGCAGGTAGATCTTCTCGGCACCGCGCTTGAAGGCCAGCTCGGCCATGGCGATCAGGTGGTCCTGATGGCTGTGCACGCCGCCGTCCGACAGCAGGCCGAGGATGTGTACGGCCTTGTCGGCGGCCACGGCCTTGTCCACGGCCGCGCAAATGGTCGGATTCTCGAAGAACTCACCGTCACGGATGGCCTTGGTCACCCGGGTGAAGTCCTGATACACCACGCGACCGGCGCCCAGGTTCATGTGGCCGACTTCGGAGTTGCCCATCTGTCCGTCCGGCAGGCCGACGTCCATGCCCGAACCGGAGATCAGGCCGTTGGGCATGCTGGCGCACAAGCGGTCCAGGACTGGCTTCTTGGCCGCATAGACGGCATTGGATTCGTGGCTCTCGCTGTGACCGAAGCCATCCAGAATCATCAGGACCAAAGGTTTAGGCGTGGTAGTCATGGCGTCCACTCGTGGCTGGATAGGGAAGTGTTGAAAAAGGAGGTGTGGAAAAACGGAGTGGCAGTTTAAAGCGAAGTTCCAATGGCGTCACCGCCGGGCGGGGTTTGGCCGACCTTGAGGGCTGTGTATACTGGCCGACATTTTAACGCCCTGGAACCTCCTTAGATGGTTGCTCACCTGATTCAATTCGCCACTGAACACTACTTGCTCGTCGGCGCCTTCGCCATCCTGCTGGCTCTGTTGATCGCTCATGAATTGAGCCGCGGTGGCCGCAGCCTCAGCACCCGTGAACTGACTGCGCTGGTCAACAGCGAGCAGGGCGTAGTGATCGATATCCGTCCGTCCAAGGACTTCGCCGCTGGCCACATCGTCGGCGCGCTGAACATTCCCCAGGACAAGCTGGCCGCTCGCGTCGGCGAGCTGGAGAAGCACAAGGCCAAGACCATCATCCTGGTGGACGCCCAAGGCCAGCACGCCGGCACCCACGCCCGTGAGCTGCTGAAGTCCGGTTTCACCGCGGCCAAACTGTCTGGCGGTGTGTCCAGCTGGAAAGCCGACAACCTGCCATTGGTGAAGTAATGCCCCAGGTCATCGTCTACTCCAGTGATTACTGCCCTTATTGCTCGCAGGCCAAGCATCTGCTCGGGAGCAAAGGCGTAGCCTTCGAAGAGATCAAGGTCGATGGCAAGCCGCAGGTGCGCGCCGATATGGCTCAGAAGGCCGGACGCACGTCCGTACCGCAGATCTGGATCGGTGCCACCCATGTAGGTGGTTGTGATGATTTGTTTGCCCTGGAGCGCGCCGGCAAGCTCGACGCGCTGCTGGCGGCCTGAAATTCCTAACCCTATAGACCCCAAGATCAAGAAGGATCTGAGATGACTGACCAACAGAACACGGCTGCTGCCGAAGACGAAAGCGCACCGCAATTCTCCCTGCAGCGCATCTATGTGCGTGACCTGTCCTTCGAAGCGCCGAAAAGCCCGGCCATCTTCCGCCAGCAGTGGGAGCCAAGCGTCGGCCTGGACCTGAACACCCGTCAGAAAGCCCTGGAAGCCGACTTCCACGAAGTGGTGCTGACCCTGTCCGTGACCGTGAAGAACGGCGACGAAGTGGCCTTCATCGCTGAAGTGCAACAAGCCGGCATCTTCCTGATCAAGAACCTGGACGAGGCTTCCATGAGCCACACCCTGGGTGCCTTCTGCCCGAACATCCTGTTCCCTTACGCTCGCGAAGCGCTGGACAGCCTGGTGACCCGTGGTTCGTTCCCGGCGCTGATGCTGGCTCCGGTGAACTTCGACGCGCTGTACGCCCAGGAACTGCAACGCCTGCAGTCCGCCGGCGAAAACACCGTTCAGTAAGTACGGGTTGCGGTACGAAAAAAGCGCCTGTCACGGCGCTTTTTTCATGCTCGGGCGTCAGCTGTCCAAACCCTGCAGCCGCTGCCGCAGGCTGCGATCGACCACGAAGTGGGCGCCGTGATCGCGCCTGCAAGAAGGCCGTTCGGGCCTTGTCGCAGCCTGCGGCAGCGGCTACAGAGAATGGTTATTTGAAGCCCAGTTGCCGCCAGCCTTCATAGACGGCCACGGCTACGGTGTTGGACAGGTTCAGGCTGCGGCAGCCTTCGCGCATGGGCAAGCGCAGGCGTTGTTCGCCGGGCAGGGCGTCCAGTACGTCCGCCGGCAGGCCACGGCTTTCCGGGCCGAACAGGAAGGCGTCGCCTTCCTTGAAGCTGGCGTCATGGAAGGGCCGCGAGCCCTTGGTGGTGAAGGCGAACAGGCGCGGATGGCCGAGGCTTTCCAGGCAACTGGCCAGGTCGGCGTGGCGTTGCAAGGTGGCGTATTCGTGATAGTCGAGGCCGGCACGACGCAGGCGCTTGTCGTCCATTTCGAAACCCAGCGGCTCGATCAAATGCAGGTGGCAGCCGCTGTTGGCGCATAGCCTGATAACGTTGCCGGTATTCGGCGGTATTTCTGGTTGAAAGAGGATGACGTGAAACATGCACGGCTCCGAAGAGAAAGACAGGCTGCATTCTACGCCTGAAGAAGACCCGCGACCGAAGCTAATGCCGAAGGTATTCGGCTCCCTGGCGATTGTCGGGGTGATGGTGGGGCTGATGATTGGCCGCCTGACCCAACCCGATCCTGTGGAGTTGCAGCAGGTCGAGGTGGCCGCTGATGGCCTGGTGCTGTGGTTCAACCATGAGCCCAAGGTTCACGGCGAACATATCGACGGCGCCGTGGCGTTGCTGTTCGACGCCCAGGGGCGCGGGCAGAACGGTCAGCTACAGGTCAATCAGAAGAATGTGAACTGGCGGGTGCGCCTGGCGGACCGGGGCTTGCTGCTGAATCTGGTGGCCGCCCGGCCGCTGCGGGGCGATTGGGCGGGTAGCGAGGTGGAGGGGCGCTGGCGCCTGGCGATCCACCTGCGGGAGGAATAAAAGAGGGAAACCCCGGCCTGCCTGTACCAAGGCCCCCAAAAGCGGGAGGGGCTGATCGCCTTGGGGGCGATGAGTCCCGGTGTAAAGAAGGGGATTCCCGGCCTGCCTGTACCAGGGTCCCCGAAAGGGTTGTGGGCGCGTCGCTCAAAGCGTGATGAGCCCGGTGTTAAAGAGGGAATCCCCAGCCTGCCTGTACCGAGGTTCCCGAAACCTTGGGCTCGTCGCGATGCGCGTGATGAGCCCGGTGCTAAAGAGGGAATTCCCGGCCTGCCTGTACCGAGGTTCCCGAAAACGTGGCCCGTCGCTGTGAGCGTGATGGGCCGGGTATTAAAGAGGGGAATCCCCGGCCTGCCTGTACCAAGGTCCCCTAAACTGGGTAGTGATGGGGTTATTGCAGGGGGCGTGCCAACTCTGGCTAGTGCTGCATGAATTGCCTGGACAAAAAGCCGAAAGCCCCGGAATCCGGGGCTTTTGCGTTTTCGAAGGGATAATTTTCAGATTTGAAGGCCAGGCCTTGAATGATGGCGCTGTGCTCGATTGCGGTTCATCGCGCCTTCGGGCAGTGCATGCACCCCATCCTGGTGCACGCACATCCTCGTTGTTGGGGGAAGGCTCAGCCTTCTTCGCTTTCGTCCTCGTCGGCTCCGTCCACCTTCATCCCCAACTCCTTGATCTTGCGGGTCAGGGTGTTGCGGCCCCAGCCCAACAGCACTGCGGCGTCGCGGCGGCGGCCGGCGGTGTGCTTGAGGGCGGTTTCGATCATGATCCGCTCGAAACTCGGCACCGCGCTGTCCAAAAGGCTCGACTGGCCGCGGGCTAGGGCCTGGTCGGCCCACTGGCGCAGGGCCTGTTCCCAGTTGGTTACCGGCGCCGAATCCTGGGGCAGGCTCAGCAGCTCCGGCGGCAGGTCGCTGATGTGCACCTCGCGCCCCGACGCCATGACGGTGATCCAGCGGCAGGTGTTCTCCAGCTGACGCACGTTGCCCGGCCAGGGCAGGTTCTTCAGGTATTCCTCGGTTTCGTTCTTCAGCAGCTTGGGTTCCACCGCCAGTTCCTGGGCGGCGCGGCTGAGGAAGTGCTTGGCCAGGGTCGGGATGTCTTCGCGACGGTCCGACAGGCGCGGGATATGGATGCGGATCACGTTGAGGCGGTGGAACAGGTCCTCACGAAACTTGCCGGCGTGCACCAGGGTTTCCAGGTTCTGGTGGGTGGCGGCGATGATCCGTACATCGACCTTGACTGGAGTATGTCCACCGACCCGGTAGAACTCGCCATCGGCCAGAACCCGCAGCAGACGAGTCTGGGTATCGGCCGGCATGTCGCCGATTTCGTCGAGGAACAGGGTGCCGCCATCGGCTTGCTCGAAACGTCCACGGCGCAGGTTGGCAGCGCCGGTGAAGGCGCCTTTTTCATGGCCGAACAGCTCGGACTCCATCAGGTCCTTAGGGATAGCCGCCATGTTCAGGGCGATGAACGGCGAAGCCGCCCGCGGGCTGTGACGATGCAGGGCGTGGGCCACCAGTTCCTTGCCGGTGCCGGACTCGCCGTTGATCAACACCGTGATGTTGGAGTGACTCAGGCGCCCGATGGCGCGGAACACCTCCTGCATCGCCGGCGCTTCGCCGATGATCTCCGGGGTGCGGGCCAGGGTCGGGGCCACTTCCAGGCCCTGCTGCTCCTGGGCATGCTGGTTGGCGCGCTTGACCAGGGACACCGCCTCATCCACATCGAATGGCTTGGGCAGGTACTCGAAGGCCCCGCCCTGGTAGGAGGCGACAGCGCTGTCCAGGTCCGAATGCGCGGTCATGATGATCACCGGCAGGCGCGGGTGCAGCTCGCGAATCCGCGCCAGCAGGTCGAGGCCGCTGGCACCGGGCATACGGATGTCGGAGATGATCACGTCTGGCTGCTGGCGTGCCAGGCGACTCATCACCCCGTCGGCGCTGTCGAAGCTCTGGGTGGTCATGCCTTCTTGTTGCAAGGCTTTCTCCAGGACCCA
Source organism: Pseudomonas sp. 50_B (assembly GCF_017491625.1). Taxonomy (NCBI): domain Bacteria; kingdom Pseudomonadati; phylum Pseudomonadota; class Gammaproteobacteria; order Pseudomonadales; family Pseudomonadaceae; genus Pseudomonas; species Pseudomonas sp. 50_B. The sequence continues at coordinate 56,942 of NZ_JAFGYX010000006.1, read as the reverse complement.
ACGGATAGAACGGTCGTCATCGACGATCCACACGGTTTCACTACGGCTCATGTCGATGGGCTCCTTGTTCCAGAGGCAGAAAGATCGAGAAGGTGGTGTGGCCGGGATGGCTGTCACATTCGATCAGGCCCTGGTGCTGGCTGATGATGTTCTGGGTAATGGCCAGGCCCAGCCCGGTGCCGTCCGGGCGGCCGCTGACCATGGGGAAGAAGAGGGTGTCCTGCAGCTCGGCAGGGATGCCCGGGCCGTTGTCGATGATCTCGATCTTGGTCACCAGGCGATGGCGCACATGGCCGATGGTGAACTGGCGCATGGTGCGGCTGCGCAGGGTGATGCGCCCCAGGCGCATTTCGTTCTGGCTGCTGATGGCTTGCATGGCGTTGCGCACGATGTTGAGCACCGCCTGGATCATCTGCTCGCGGTCGATCAAAACGTCGGGAATGCTCGGGTCGTAATCGCGTACCAGGGTGATGCAGCCCTGGCTTTCGGCTTCCACCAGGCTGCTGACCCGCTCCAGCACTTCATGGATGTTGGTCAGCGCCAGGGACGGCAGCTTGTTCGAGCCCAGCATGCGGTCCACCAGGTTCCGCAGGCGGTCGGCCTCTTCGATGATGACGTTGGTGTAGTCCTTGAGGCTTTCCTCGGGCAGCTCCCGGGCCAGCAATTGTGCGGCGCCGCGAATCCCTCCCAAGGGGTTCTTGATCTCGTGGGCCAGGCCGCGCACCAGCATCTTGCTGGTTTCCTGCTTGGACAGCTGGGCCTCTTCCTTGGTGATGCGCAGCAGCCGGTCGCGGGGGTGGACCTCCAGCAGCAGCAAGGTATCGCCATTGCTGAGGATCGGCGTCACCGCGTAGTCGACGGTCAGGGTCTGGCCAGTCAGGGCGGTGAGCATGGCCTCGCGCTTGGTGAAGGGGTGCGCCTGTTCCACCGCCTGGCGCAGGGAGCTCAGGGCCTCGGCGGATTCGGTGAACAGCTCGCTGATGAATTGCCCATGGCTGCGCTGGCCGCTGATGGCCAGGAGCATCTCCGCCGCCGGGTTCATGTACTCAAGGCGCAGGTCGGCGTTGAGCAGGATGGTGGCGGTGGTCAGGTTGTCCAGAAGCAGACGGTGCAGTGGGTCGCTGATGGTCATGGGTAAGTGGTGACCTCTTTTGAAGCAAGACAATCCGGGGCCGGTCCCGAATTGCGCGCGCGGGTAAGGCGCTGATGTGGAGAAAATGCAAAAACCAAACCAAGGCTCCGAAAAGAAGCGTCCAAGCCCTGAAACAGCCGTTTGAAGCTCGATTGCGTGGCGCTTTGCCAGCCCAGGCGGGTACTTTCGAACCAAAATGGGCTGTGAATGGTCTCCGGTTGCAACCTGCTGCACCAATATAGTGCATGAGTCTGCATGGTGCTTGCGCGGTGCTCGACGGTGTGGGAATCAACGCCCGTTTTTCAGCGGTCGCTGTCAGGGAGCGGGTTTAAAGTGCTCGAACCCCATGCTTCAAGGTTTAGGATGCGGCCATGGAAAACGTCCCTCTGCTGTTCCAGCTCCCCGATGACGACACCCTTTACCAGGCCCTTCTGGATCGCGACCCGGCCTATGAAGGCTTTGCCTTTGTCGGGGTGAAAAGTACCGGTGTGTTCTGTCGCCTGACCTGTGCCGCGCGCAAGCCCAAGCGTGAGAACACGGTGTTTTTCAGCTCCATCAAGGGCTGCGTCGAAGCGGGATTCCGCGCCTGTCTGCGTTGTCGCCCCCTGGAGCGGGCCGGAGTGCAGGAGCCCTGGGTGCAAACCCTGCTGGATCAGTTGCAAAGCGATCCCGAACGCCGCTGGTACGAAGACGACCTGAGCGGCCAGGGCCTGGACCCGTCCACCGTGCGTCGCGCGTTCAAGCGCTACTTTGGGGTGACCTTCCTGGAAATGGCCCGCCTGCGACGCATGGGCCAAGGCATGCAGCAGCTGTCCTGTGGTGAGTCGGTGATCGAGGCGCAGATCAGCGCCGGCTTTGACTCCGATAGTGGCTTTCGCCGTGCCTTTGCCCGCCTGGCCGGCCAGCCGCCGTCGAACCTGCGGGGGCGCGAGCTGCTCAAGGTGGACTGGCTGCAGACCCCCATTGGCGTGATGCTGGCGGTGGCTGACGCCCAGGTCCTGCATCTGCTGGAGTTTTTCGATCGTCCGGCCCTGGCCAATGAGCTGCAAAACCTGCAAAAGAGCAGCGGCTCCAGCATAGGGTTCGGACGTTTCGCCCCTATCGATCAAATCGAGGCCGAGTTGCAGCGTTACTTCGCCGGAGAAGCCGACGGTTTCCACACCCCCCTGGCGATGAACGCCTCGCCCTTTACCCGAACGGTGTGGCAGGCCTTGCGCGCCATCCCTGTGGGCAGTACCTGCAGTTATGCCGAAGTGGCGAGCCGGATCGGCTCGCCGTCAGCGGTGCGTGCCGTGGCCCGGGCCAACGGCGCCAATCAGATCGCCATCGTCATCGCCTGTCACCGGGTCATTGGTAGCGATGGCGCGCTGACCGGCTACGGCGGCGGACTGTGGCGCAAGCGCTGGCTGCTGGAGCACGAGCGCCGCATGGCAAGCCCCGGGGCGATTCAGTGAGCGGGCTGTAGAGGCTTGCCTGAAGTTCCCGGGCGGGTTTGCGCAAAGTTATCCACAGGCCCTTGCGGCGGTTTTTGGTTCTCTGTCTGGCGCGCCAGTTCATCGGCATCCGCCTGCTCCGCTGTGGACAACTCGGCAGCGTTGTGACCGATGCGCTTGAGCAGCGCCAGCATGCACAGCAGCGAAACCAGGGCGTAGCAGGCCGAGGCGATGGCCACGCCGATGATGCTGCCGGTGCCATTGAGGATGCTCTGGGCCAGCACCGGGGTGGCGCCGCCCACCAGCAGTGAGCACAGCTGATAGGAAATCGACAGCCCGCTGTAGCGCACCCGGGTTGGAAAGGCCCGGGCCAGGATACCGCCCACCGCGCCATAGAACATCGAATGCGGCACCGTGGCCAGGCACATGCCGAGCACGGCGATCCAGTAGCTGCCGGTTTCCACGGCGAAGAACATCGCCGGCATCAGCAGCAACTCCGGCACCACCATCAGCACCATGGCCTTGCGCATGTCGATGCGTGACACCAGCACCGCCCCCAGGGGCTGGGTGATGAACTGCACCACCAGGGCAATGACGATCACGCTGAGAAAACTGCTCTGGGTGTAGCCCAGCTCCCTGGTGGCCCAGGACAGGGCAAAGGTGCTCTTGAAGTAGGTGACGTGGATGATCGGCAGCACCCCGGCGCCCAGCAGCACCAGGCGCCAGTGACTGCGCAGCACTTCGAGAATCGGCAGCTTGACGGTCTTCTTCTGCGCGATCAGGCGCTGCATGTCATCGGATTCTTCAAGCTTGAGGCGAATGACCATGCCGACGATCACCAGCAGCGCCGAGAGCAGGAATGGAATGCGCCAGCCCCAGAGCAGGAAGTCCGGCGCGGGCAGGGCGCTGAGGCCGAAGAACACCAGGGTTGCCAGCAGGTTGCCAGCCGGTGAGCCCTGCTGGGCAAAGGCGGCATAGAGAATGCCCTTGCCCTTGGGCGCACTCTCGCTGGCGATCAGGATCGCCCCGCCCCATTCGCCGCCCACCGCGATGCCCTGGATGATGCGCAAGGTCACCAGGGCAATCGGCGCCCAGATGCCGATCTGCAGGTAGCTGGGTAGCAGGCCGATGCAGGTGGTGGCCACGCCCATCATGATCAGGGTGATCACCAGGGTGGTCTTGCGGCCGATCTTGTCGCCCATGTGGCCGAAGATGATGCCGCCGATGGGGCGTGCGACAAAACCGGCCCACAGGGTCAGGAAGGACAACAGGGTAGCGGTGCCCGGGGGCAGGTCGGCGGGGAAGAAGACTTTGCCGAACACCAGGGCGGCGGCGATTCCGTAGGCGTAGAAGTCATACCACTCGATGGTGGTGCCGATGAACGAGGCGATGCCCGCCTTGCGGGCTTTCTTGTGGGCGGCAGCTTCCAGGGCGGCGGTCATGTGCAACTCCTGCTTGTTATTGTTATGGGCACCCGTGCAGGGCGCGTGGGCTTCATGCAAGACCCGACCGCTGGGAGCCTATACAGGCAGGAATCGAAAAATATAATGATTAAATCTTATGGTTTGATACGTGATTTCGTATCGCCGCGCCCTGCTCAGGCCCCTGTGGCGGCTGCTTGCAGCAGGGATCTGAACAGGGCGAGGAAACTGTCGGCGGCGGCCGAAGGTTTGTCCGCCCGATGGATCGCCATAATCTCCGAAGGCGCCCCCCGGCCTTCGATTTCGCAGTAACTCACCCCCGGCTGGCCGAGCAGTGCCAGGGTCTGGGGCACCAGCGCCACCCCCATCTCATGGGCCACCATCGCCACCACGGTTTGCCAGAGCCGAGTCTCGTGACGAATGCGCGGACTGAATCCGGCGGCCACGCAGCGGGCGATGATCAGGTCGTGGTAGTGGGGCGAGACCTCCCGTGGAAACAGGATGAAATCATCATGGGCCAATTGCCTCAGGTCGACCTGCGCCTGCCCGGCCAGTCGGTGGCCCTGGGGCAGGCAGCAGAGAAAGGGTTCGGCCAGCAGTATCTCGCTGTGGATACCGGCGGCGAAGGTGCCACCGTGGACGAAACCGATATCGATCTGGCCCCGCTGCAGGGCCTGGGCCTGGGCGGCGCTGTTCATTTCCATCAGCACGATCTCGGTGTCCGGATGATCACGCTCGAAGGCCTTGACCGCCTGGGGCAGGCTGCGGTGCAGGATCGAGTTGACGAAACCCACGCTCAGGCGCCCGGCAAAACCTTCGGCCGAGCGCTGGGTCAGGCGTCGTGCCTGGTCGGCCCGCAGCAGCAGGTAGCGCGCCTCGCCCAGCAGCACCTGGCCGGCGTTGGTCAGGCTCACGGACTTGTTGTTGCGGTTGAGCAACTGGATATCCAGTTGCCCTTCAAGCTTTTTGATGTCGAAACTCAGCGCCGGTTGCGAAATGCACAGACGCTCCGCGGCGCGCCCGAAGTGCAGCTCCTCGGCCACGGCGACGAAGTAACGCAGTTGTTTGAGGTCCATGAGGAGCCTGCCTTCTACGATCTGGTTTTCTTATCGTAGTGGATGGATTTTGTATTAGATACTTATCGATGGCGGCTCTAGTCTCGGCCTACAAAAATCAGGAGACGCGCCATGACCGCCGAGCCCCGCCCTATTGAAGACCGCCTGAACATCCCTGATAGCCGTGGCCTCAACCTGTTTGACTGCGACGCCGGCCTGGGCGCATTGCTCAAGGTCTACCTGCCGCCGGAGGTCTATCAGCAGTGGCTGCCGACCTTGCAGCGCCTGGGGGCCCGGGCCGGTGGCGAGCTCGATGTCTTGGCCCTGTCCGCCGACAAGCACCCGCCGGTATTGCAGCCCCGCACCCGCCGCGGCGAGAACCTGCAGAGCATTGCCAAGCATCCGGACTACATCGCCCTGGAGCGGGTGGCTTACGCCGAGCTGGGCCTGGCCTCCATGAGCCATCGCCCTGACGGCCCGCTGCCACTGGTCAAGTACGCCCTGACCTATCTGTTCGTCCAGGCCGAGTTCGGCCTGTGCTGCCCGGTGAGCATGACCGACTCCCTAGCCCGCACCCTGCGCAAGTTCGGCACGCCTGAGCTGGTGCAGCGTTATCTGCCGCGACTGCAGTCCCAGGATTTCGACGAGTTGTTCCAGGGGGCGATGTTCATGACCGAGCAGGCCGCTGGCTCCGATGTTTCGCGCACCGAAACCCGCGCCCGGCTGGAAGACGGCCAATGGCGGTTGTACGGCGAGAAATGGTTCTGTTCCAACCCGGATGCCGACCTGGCCATGGTCCTGGCGCGCCCGGAACAGGCGCCCGCGGGCATGGCCGGGGTCACCCTGTTCCTGCTGCCGAAAGTCCTGGCCGACGGTTCGCGCAACCAGTACCGGATCCAGCGCCTGAAGGACAAGCTGGGCAGTCGCTCCATGGCCAGTGGCGAGATCACCCTGGAAGGCGCCAGCGCCTACCTGATCGGTAAGGTCGGCCGCGGCTTCCAGCAGATGGCCGACATGGTCAACATGTCGCGGCTGTCCAACGGCGTGCGGGCAGCGGGGCTGATGCGCCGCGGGGTCAACGAAGCGCTGTTCATCGCCCGCCAGCGCCGGGCCTTCGGCAAGCATCTGATCGAGATGCCGCTGATGCAGCGGCAGTTGCTGAAGATGATGCTGCCCACCGAGCAGGCGCGCTCGATGTTCATGCAGATCGCCAGTTTGCTGCCTCGGGCTGATCGCGGTGACGAGGCGGCGCGTAAATGTGTGCGGATTCTTACGCCACTGATCAAGTTCCGCGCCTGCCGCGACGCTCGGCGGGTCACCGGCGATGCCATGGAGGTGCGAGGTGGGGTTGGCTACATCGAGGAGTGGAGCGATGCCCGGCTGGTGCGCGACGCCCATCTGGGTTCGATCTGGGAGGGCACCAGCAATATCGTCGCCCTGGACATTGCCCGGGCGGTGACCCGTGAGCAGGCGCTGGAAGCCTTGCAAGGTTATCTGGCGGCACTGCTGGCCGAGGCCGATCTGCCGGACGCCAGCCGCAGGCTGTTCGATTCGGCGCTGCTGCGCACGGTCACAGGCTTCCATACGGTGGCGCAGCAACGCCGGGATGAGCAGGTGCGTCAGTTCGGCAGCGTGCTGTATCACCTGACCAGCGCGATTTTCATGGCCTGGGAAGCTGTGCGTCAGGCTCCGGATTATCGACGCCTGGGCCTGGCTCATCTGGTGCTGGCGCACAAGGTGCTGCCACGGGACCCCTTGAGCCTGGAGTCGGCTATCGATGCCGAGCTGCTGGCGCGCCTGGCCAATGAGAGCCCGCTGTCACAAGCCGAGGCCATGCAACTGCTGCCGGCCTGATTGGCCGGCCCTTTCCGATGTGCGGAGTATCTGGATGAACCTTGCTCAAGGGGCCCTGGCGGGCCTGAAAGTCATTGATCTGAGCCGCGTGCTGGGCGGTCCCTACTGTACCCAGGCCCTGGCCGACCACGGCGCCGAAGTCATCAAGCTGGAGCCTTTGAGTGGCGATGAAACCCGGGGTTGGGGGCCACCGTTCGAAGGCGATGACGCCTCATACTTTCGCGGCATCAACCGTAACAAGCGGGGGATTGCCGTCGACCTGTCGCGCACCGAGGGCCTGGCCCTGCTGATGCAATTGCTGGAAGGCGCCGATGTGTTGGTGGAGAACTTCAAGCCCGGCACCCTGCAACGCTGGGGCATCGGTTTTCAGGAGGTGCTGAGCCCGCGTTTCCCGAGGTTGATTCATTGCGCGATCTCTGGCTTTGGCGCCGATGGTCCCTTGGGCGGCTTACCCGGCTATGACGCGGTGATCCAGGCCATGGCCGGCTTGATGAGTGTCAACGGCGAAGGCGAGGGCGGGCCACTGCGCATCGGCTTGCCGATCGTCGATATGGTCACTGGCCTGAATGCGTTGGCGGGGATTCTCCTGGCCCTCAACGAGCGTCAGCGCAGCGGCCTTGGGCAGTCCCTGGATATTTCCCTGTATGACTGCGGCGTCTCCCTGCTGCACCCCCATCTGCCGAACTATTTCGCTTCCGGCAAGCCCCCGAAGCGCACGGGAAATGCCCATCCCAACATCGCCCCTTACGACAGCTATCGCACTGCCGGCGAACCGATTTTCCTCGCGGTTGGCAATGATCGACAGTTCGCCACGCTATGCCTGGAACTGGGGGCCAGCGAGTTGCTGGAAGACCCGCGCTTTGCCGATAACGGCCAGCGCTCGGTCAATCGCCAAGCCTTGAAACAGGCTTTGGAGCGGCATCTGGTTGCCCACGATGGGGCCTCGCTGGCACCGCGGCTGATTGGCTTGGGAGTGCCTTGTGGTTCGATTGCTACGGTGGATCAGGTGGTGACTCATCCCCATGCCCGGCATCGCGGTCTGCTGGTGGAACTCGATGGTTACCGCGGCATAGGTTCGCCGGTGAAGCTGTCGCGAACCCCGGCTAGCTATCGGACGGTTCCGCCGGCCCTGGGCCAGGATACCCGTGCGGTACTGCAGGGGCTGGGGCTGGATGAGCCGACTATCGCCAAGCTGCTGGCCAGCGGGGTGGTGCGCGGTTGAGGTTTGCACTCAGCGGCGATGGGCTCGCAGTAGGGTGAAGGTGATGCTCGGACTCTGTTGCAGCACCTTCGCGCCGTCGAGGACCTGCACGGCCAGACGATGTTGGCCGCGGTCAATATTCACCAGCGGCAACTCGGGGCCCCGGCTCGGGGCGCCATACGCCTGATCGTCCAGCAGCAGGCGCAGGTGATGCTGCGGCTGCAAGTCCGGCACCAGCGCCACCTGCACCTTGAAGCTGCCGTTGTTGGCCCGCAGCGCGCCGTGCTCTGGCACGCCCTGCAACTGCAGTTGGGCGTAAGGTTCTGCGCTGGCGGGCAGCGCCGTTATCCACAGCAGGCAAAAAGCTGCGACGCGCATCACGGTGATTCCAGCCCTTTACAGGTTCGCGGTTGAAAGGCTCAGCATAGGGCGGCGCGAGGCTGGACGCGGGCGCGGTTAACCTTTGAACACACATAACTCAGCGGTGGCGCGGACCATTGCCAGCCGCTGCAGCGGGTCGCGGCTGGCGGCCTGATTGGCCTGGGCCAGCCATTGCGGGCATTGGCGATCGCCGGCATGGGGGCTGAAGTCGGCCAGTTGCTGCAGCAGACGTTTTTGTAACTGATCGAGTTGTGGTCGGATCTGTCCGGCCAGGTCCTGGCGCGGGGTGTCTGGCGCCCGGCCTTGCAGGTGCCAGCTGGACAGCCTGGCGTACTGCACCAGTTTGTTGGCTTCGATCTGGGCGGCGAAGAACTGCCCAACCCTTTCCTCGCTCAGGTGATAGGTGGCGGCCTGGGCCGTGGCGCCGGCAATCACCTGCTGTTCCCGAGGACGGTCCTCGACAGCCTTGTGGCTGTCCCATTTGCTCAGGGCCACCTGATCGGCAATGGCCAGGCGTTCGCCGATGCTGCCGAGCAACGGGGCGAGAGCGGCGGGGGCTTCGGTGGCGCAGGCGGCTGTGGTGAGCAGGCTGCAGGTCAGGGCGAGGCACAAGTTGAGGCGCGAAGTCATGGGCGGGCTCGGCAGATAAGAGAAGGGCGGCGCCCATGATGCACGCAACCACCCCGGGCAGGGCAAATGCGCGGGCATAAAAAAGGCCTCCCGAAGGAGGCCTCTCGATCACGCGGCTTGCGCCGGCGCTACCGGATCAGCAGCTGTAGTACAGCTCGTATTCCAGTGGGTGCACGAAGGTACGGACCTTGATCTCTTCTTCGCTTTTCAGGGCGATGTAAGCGTCGATGAAGTCGTCGCTGAAAACGCCGCCTTTGGTCAGGAACGCACGACCTTTGTCCAGCTCTTCCAGGGCTTCCTTCAGGCTGCCGCAAACTTGTGGGATCTCTTTGGCCTCTTCAGGCGGCAGGTCGTACAGGTTTTTGTCAGCGGCGTCGCCAGGGTGGATCTTGTTCTGGATACCGTCCAGGCCGGCCATCAGCAGAGCAGCGAAGGCCAGGTATGGGTTGGCAGCCGGGTCCGGGAAACGGGCTTCGATACGGCGGGCTTTAGGGCTCGACACGTAAGGAATACGGATCGAAGCGGAACGGTTGCGTGCCGAGTAGGCCAGCATGACCGGGGCTTCGAAGCCTGGAACCAGACGCTTGTAGGAGTTGGTGGCCGGGTTGGTGAAGCCGTTCAGGGCCTTACCGTGCTTGATGATGCCGCCGATGAAGTACAGAGCGGTGTCGGACAGGCCGGCATAGCCTTCGCCAGCGAAGGTGTTCTTGCCGTCTTTCCAGATCGACATGTGCACGTGCATGCCCGAGCCGTTGTCGCCGTACAGTGGCTTAGGCATGAAGGTGGCAGTACGACCGTAGGCGTCGGCCACGTTGTGCACGACGTATTTCAGGGTCTGGGTTTCGTCGGCCTTCTTCACCAGGGTGTTGAACTTGACGCCGATTTCGTTCTGGCCGGCAGTCGCCACTTCGTGGTGGTGAACTTCGACGGTCAGGCCCATTTCTTCCAGTGCGTTGCACATGGAGGTACGGATTTCGTGGTCGTGGTCGAACGGTGGAACCGGGAAGTAGCCGCCTTTGACGCCTGGACGGTGGCCCTTGTTGCCGCCTTCGATGTCCTGGTCGGACATCCAGGAACCTTGTTCGGAGTAGATCTTGAACATGGAACCGGAGATGTCGGACTTGAATTTCACTTGGTCGAAGATGAAGAACTCTGGCTCTGGACCGGCGAATACGGTGTCGCCGATGCCGGTGGCTTTCAGGTGCTCTTCGGCGCGCTTGGCAATGGCGCGTGGGTCGCGGTCGTAACCTTGCATGCTCGAAGGTTCGATGATGTCGCAGACCAGGATCAGGGTCGGTTCTTCGGTGAACGGGTCCAGCACGGCGGTTTCGTCGTCCGGCATCAGGATCATGTCGGAGGCTTCGATGCCTTTCCAGCCAGCGATGGAGGAACCGTCGAACATCTTGCCGGATTCGAAGAAGTCTTCATCCAGCGCATCACGGGCCGGCATGGTCACGTGATGTTGAGTGCCCTTGGTGTCAGTGAAGCGCAGATCAATCCATTTGACGTCATGATCTTTGATGAGTTGAACCGACTTCGACATAGTGTCCTCCGGGTGGCTTCGGGCTTGGTGTTGGAGTGCCCTTAGAATGTGGGTGATGCCGGCGCGAATACTCTGCCATGGCAACCTGCCTCACAAGGGAGCAAATTGCATGCCAGTGCCCCGAGATGGGTTTTCTGCCCCAAAATCACGCTTTGTGCGGCGGATTTGGCGTAATGCCGGCATTTGGCGCACTGCAATGTAGCGTCTTCTTTGATAAATGACCCGTTTTGGTGCACCTAAAACCTTCTGCACATTAATTGGTTAAACCTTGAGCAATTTCCGCTATAATCCGCGCCCCCCTTTTTCGGCTGGCCCAGCGCGCGCAGTTTTCATGAAACTAATCGTTAAAGTTTTCCCGGAAATCACCATCAAGAGCCGCCCGGTACGGATGCGTTTCATCCGTCAGTTGGCCAAGAACATCCGTGCCGTGCTCCGCGATCTGGACCCGGCCGTGGTGGTCAATGGTGTGTGGGACAACCTCGAGCTGGAAACCGCCCTCAGCGAGCCCAAGGCCCTGAAGGAGCTGACCGAGCGCCTGAGTTGCATGCCCGGCATCGCGCATTTCCTGCAGGTTGACGAGTACCCGCTGGGCGACTTCGACGACATCGTTGCCAAGTGCAAGCAGCACTTCGGCGAGGCCTTGCCCGGGAAGATTTTCTCGGTGCGCTGCAAGCGTGCCGGCAAGCATGAATTCAGCTCCATGGACGTGGAAAAGTACGTCGGCAGCCAGCTGCGTCGGCAGTGCGGCGCCGCCGGCATTTCCCTCAAAGAGCCGGAAATCGAAGTGCGGATGGAAATTCGCGACCAACGGTTGTTCGTGATCCACAGCCAGCACAACAGTATCGGTGGCTACCCGCTGGGCGCCCTGGAACAGACCCTGGTGCTGATGTCCGGCGGCTTCGACTCCACGGTCGCCGCTTATCAGGTCATGCGCCGTGGCCTGATGAGCCACTTCTGCTTCTTCAATCTGGGCGGCCGTGCCCACGAACTGGGCGTGATGGAAGTCGCGCACTATATATGGAAGAAGTACGGCAGCTCCCAGCGGGTGCTGTTCGTCAGCGTGCCGTTCGAGGAAGTGCTCGGGGAAATTCTCGGCAAAGTCGACAACAGTCATATGGGCGTCATTTTGAAGCGTATGATGTTGCGTGCCGCCTCAAGCATCGCCGACCGTCTGCACATCGACGCGCTGGTGACCGGCGAGGCGATTTCCCAGGTGTCCAGCCAGACGTTGCCCAACCTGTCGGTGATCGACTGCGTGACCGAGAAGCTGGTGCTGCGCCCGCTGATCGCCAGCCACAAGCAGGACATCATCGACCTGGCCGAAGAGATCGGCACTGCCGACTTCGCCAAGCACATGCCGGAGTACTGCGGGGTCATCTCGGTGAACCCCAAGACCCATGCCAAGCGCCATCGCGTCGAGCATGAAGAGAAAGAATTCGATATGGCGGTGCTCGAGCGTGCGATCGAGCGGGCCAAGCTGGTGCCGATCGATCGGGTGATCGACGAGTTGGGCCAGGATTTGCAGATTGAAGAAGTCAGTGAGGCGCTGGCCGGTCAGATCGTCATCGACATCCGTCACCCGGATGCCCAGGAAGACGACCCGCTGGAGCTTGCTGGCATCGAAGTACAAGCGCTGCCGTTCTATGCATTGAACGCCCGCTTCAAGGAACTGGACCCTACGCGCCAGTACCTGCTGTATTGCGACAAAGGCGTCATGAGTCGCCTGCATGCTCACCATCTGCTCAGTGAGGGACATGCCAATGTGCGCGTTTATAGACCGAGCTAAGTGCCCGGGGATGTTCGCCTGTGGCTTGCGTCACCGGCCCCCCGACGCCGCCGTCCAGCTGTAACGGCCAGGCCTGACTCTATTGTTAATCGCTGCCAGCATTTGTCAGCACACCGAATCCTCTGATCGAGATACACAAGTGATCGAAAATCTACGCAACATCGCCATCATTGCCCACGTTGACCATGGTAAGACCACCCTGGTAGACAAACTCCTGCGTCAATCCGGCACCCTGGAGCGCAACGAGCTCAACGACGAGCGCGTGATGGACTCCAACGACCAGGAAAAAGAACGCGGTATTACCATCCTGGCGAAAAACACCGCCATCAACTGGAACGGCTACCACATCAACATCGTGGACACCCCGGGCCACGCCGACTTCGGCGGCGAAGTTGAGCGCGTAATGTCCATGGTCGACTCCGTACTGCTGCTGGTCGACGCTCAAGACGGCCCGATGCCGCAAACCCGTTTCGTGACCAAGAAGGCGTTCGAAGCCGGCCTGCGTCCAATCGTGGTGATCAACAAGGTTGACCGTCCGGGCGCGCGTCCTGACTGGGTTCTGGACCAGATCTTCGACCTGTTCGACAACCTGGGTGCCACCGAAGAACAGCTGGACTTCAAAGTCGTCTATGCCTCGGCCCTGAACGGCATTGCCGGTCTGGACCACACCGAAATGGCTGAAGACATGACCCCGCTGTACCAGTCGATCGTCGACAACGTGCCAGCGCCAAGCGTTGACCGTGACGGTCCGTTCCAGATGCAGGTTTCCGCTCTGGACTACAACAGCTTCCTGGGTGTGATCGGCGTTGGCCGTATCGCTCGCGGTCGCGTCAAGCCCAACACCCCGGTTGTGGCCATCGACGTCAACGGCAAGCGCCGTAACGGTCGTATCCTCAAGCTGATGGGTCACCACGGCCTGCACCGTGTAGACGTTGAAGAAGCCGCTGCTGGCGACATCGTTTGCATCAGCGGTTTCGACGAGCTGTTCATCTCCGACACCCTGTGCGATCCGACTGTTGTCGAAGCAATGAAGCCACTGAGCGTCGACGAGCCAACCGTTTCCATGACCTTCCAGGTCAACGACTCGCCATTCTGCGGTAAAGAAGGCAAGTTCGTGACCAGCCGTAACATCAAGGAACGTCTGGACAAAGAGCTGCTGTACAACGTTGCTCTGCGCGTTGAAGAAGGCGACTCGGCTGACAAGTTCAAGGTCTCCGGCCGTGGTGAGCTGCACCTGTCGGTACTGATCGAAACCATGCGTCGCGAAGGCTTCGAGATGGGCGTTGGCCGTCCTGAAGTGATCATCCGTGAAGTGGATGGCGTGAAGCAGGAACCGTTCGAAAACGTCACCATCGACATCCCTGAAGAATCCCAGGGCAAGGTCATGGAAGAAATGGGCCTGCGTAAGGGCGACCTGAGCAACATGGTTCCGGATGGCAAGGGCCGTGTACGCCTGGAATACAACATTCCAGCCCGTGGTCTGATCGGTTTCCGTAACCAGTTCCTGACCCTGACCAACGGCGCAGGCATCCTGACCTCGATCTTCGATCGCTACGCTCCGATGAAGTCCGGCCACATGTCCGGCCGTCAGAACGGCGTCCTGGTATCGGTAGAAACCGGCAAGGCCCTGACCTACTCCCTGGAAACCCTGCAGGCGCGCGGCAAGCTGTTCGTCGAGCACGGCCAGGAAATCTACAACGGTCAGATCGTCGGTCTGAACAGCCGTGACAACGACCTGGGCGTCAACCCTACCAAGGGCAAGAAGCTCGACAACATGCGTGCTTCGGGTAAAGACGAAACCATCGCCCTGGTTCCACCTGTTCGCTTCACCCTGGAACAGGCTCTGGAATTCATCCAGGACGACGAGCTGTGTGAAGTGACTCCTAAGTCCATCCGTCTTCGCAAGAAGATCCTGGACGAAGGCGAGCGTACCCGCGCTGCCAAGAAAGCCAAGAACTGAGTCTTTAGTTCCGGCTGAATGAAAACGCCCCCGGTCGCGAGACCGGGGGCGTTTTTTTATGCCTGGAGAAAACCTGTTCATGTAGCCGCTGCCGAGCAGCGCGAGGCTGCGACCGGCTGCAAAGCAGCCGCAAGACGGCCATTGCAGCCGTTCAGGCATTACGCGCCACTTGGATTTACGGCCGCTGCGCAGCCGGTCGCAGCCTCGCAAGCTCGGCAGCGGCTACAGCAGTGGTAGTAGCGGTGAGGCGCGGCGGCTCAGAAACGTTCCAGGGTTCGACTGCTGGTATTGGTCGGGCGCTCCTGGGGCTTGGGCTTGTAGGCGCAGTAGCCCGGGCGCGGGCCGATCTTCGGGTGGTTGCGGCAGGTGTCCGGGCGCTTGTCATAAATGGTGCACAGGCGGCTTTTACGATCCAGATACAGGCAGTCGTTGTTGCTCATGCGCTGCAAGGTGAAGATTTCCGACTTCTGGTTGTAGCGCTCGACGATGCCTTCTTTCTGCAGGCGCTTGGCAATGTTCTTCGCCGGTTCGCCGCGCTCGAATTCGTCGACGATACCAATGCGGATCAGGTCCTTGATCTTCACTTCCACCGGCAGGGTGCAGCAGCTGGACATGCAGGAACCGCACATGGGCGCGGAGTATTTGGCCCAGGTATCGAGACGGTCGATTTCCGCGGCAGCGATCAGGTTGGACTTCATCAAGGTGGTTTTTCCGGCATGTTCCAGGGCGCGCGATCATACCGGGACTGGTGGATTTTTGAACGACTTTAGGTCGGATTTTTCTTGTCTGCCTTGCGATTAGTCCCTGGCGGCACGGCATCTGCATCTTTTTCCCCCGCAGGCGCGCAAGGCTCTCTCGTGAGTCGAGCCATTTGAGACAGCGCCGAACCAGAGCCTTCGCTCCGTGTCAGACCGACTAGGCTCAGACCATTCCATGCTCACTGTGTATCTCGTCAGAGGTCGTATCGATGACTCAGGAATCCCTTGTTCGTGACGCTGAGGTGGCCGCCTTTCGCGAAGCCGTCTTGACCAAACTCACCTACGCGGTTGGCAAAGACCCGGATCACGCCTTCGACCACGACTGGTTCGAGGCCATTGCCCTGGCGGCACGGGACCATATGGTCGATCACTGGATGGATCACACGCGACAGATGTACCGCAAGGGTCAGAAGCGGGTGTATTACCTGTCCCTGGAGTTCCTGATCGGTCGCTTGCTGTTTGACAGCCTGAGCAATCTTGGCCTGCTGGACGTGGCCCGCGAGGCCCTCACCGATCTGGGGGTGGACCTGGAACGCATCCGCCTGCTGGAGCCCGATGCGGCCCTGGGCAATGGTGGCCTGGGGCGCCTGGCGGCGTGTTTCATGGAGAGCATGTCGACCCTGGGCCTGGCCGGTCACGGCTACGGTATCCGTTACGAGCACGGCCTGTTCCGCCAGGCGATTGTCGACGGCTGGCAGCAGGAGCAGACCGAACACTGGCTGGATTTCGGCAATCCTTGGGAGTTCGAGCGCCCCGAGGTGATCTACTCCATCGGCTTTGGCGGCAGCGTCGACAGCGTGACCGACGAAGCGGGCAACATTCGCCAGGTCTGGCGGCCGGCGGAGATCGTCAGGGCGGTGGCCTACGACACTCCAGTGGTGGGCTGGCGTGGGGCCAGCGTCAACACCTTGCGTCTGTGGCGGGCCCGGGCCATGGAGGATTTGCACCTGGAGCGTTTCAACGCCGGTGACCACCTGGGGGCGGTGGCGGAAGTGGCCCGGGCCGAGAGCATCTCCCGGGTGCTGTACCCGGCCGACAGCACCGAGGCGGGCCAGGAACTGCGTCTGCGCCAGGAGTACTTTTTCGTCTCGGCGTCGTTGCAGGATTTGCTGCGGCGCCACAAGAACATGCACGACTCGGTGCTCAGCCTCGGCGAGCACGCGGCCATCCAGCTCAATGACACCCACCCGTCGATTGCCGTGGCCGAGCTGATGCGCCAATTGGTGGACCTGCACGGCATCGCCTGGGATGCGGCGTGGCAGATCACCGTGGACACCCTGGCCTACACCAACCACACCCTGTTACCCGAGGCCCTGGAAACCTGGCCGGTGGGCCTGATGGAACGCATGCTGCCGCGGCACATGCAGATCATCTATCTGATCAACGCCCAGCACATCGACTCATTGCGGGCCAAGGGCCTGCATGATTTCGACGTGCTGCGGGCCGTGTCGCTGATCGAGGAAGACAACGGCCGCCGGGTGCGCATGGGCAACCTGGCGTTCCTCGGCTCCCACAGCGTCAATGGCGTGTCCGGCCTGCACACCCAGTTGATGCGCAGCACGGTGTTCTCCGAGCTGCACAAACTGTACCCGGAGCGGATCAACAACAAGACCAACGGCATCACCTTCCGCCGCTGGCTGTATCAGGCCAACCCGCAACTGACCGAAATGCTGGTGGACGTCCTGGGCCCCGAGCTGCTGGACAATCCCGAGGCGCTGCTACTGGGGCTGGAACCCTTCGCCGAGAAAGCCGCCTTTCGCAAGCAGTTCGCCGAACAGCGGCTGCACAGCAAGCGCGCTTTGGCGGCGATCATCCATGAGCGCCTGGGCATCGCGGTCAACCCGGCGGCGCTGTTCGATGTGCAGGTCAAGCGTATTCACGAGTACAAGCGCCAGTTGCTCAACCTGCTGCATACCGTGGCGCTGTACCAGGCGATCCGCGCCGAGCCGGAAACCGATTGGGTGCCCCGGGTGAAGATCTTTGCCGGCAAGGCGGCCGCCAGTTATCACCAGGCCAAGCTGATCATCAAATTGACCAACGACATCGCCCGTACGGTGAACAGCGACCCGACTGTACGTGGCTTGCTCAAAGTGGTGTTCCTGCCCAACTACAACGTCAGCCTGGCGGAAAGCATCATTCCCGCCGCCGACCTGTCGGAGCAGATCTCCACCGCCGGCTTCGAGGCTTCGGGCACCAGCAACATGAAGTTCGGCCTCAACGGCGCCCTGACCATCGGCACCCTGGATGGTGCCAACGTCGAAATGTGCGAGCAGGTGGGCGCCGAACACATGTTCATCTTCGGTCTCAGCGCCCAGCAGGTGGAGGCGCGCAAGCGCAATGGCGAATTCAGCGCGGTGCCGGATATCGCCGCCTCCCATCGGCTCAGCGATGTGCTGCAGGCGATTCGTGGCGGGGTGTTCTCCCCGGATGATCCGTCGCGTTACACCGCGCTGATCGATTCGCTGATCGACTACGACCGGTTCCTGGTCTGCGCCGATTTCGATGCCTACTGGAGTGCCCAGGCTCGGGTCGAGGAGCGTTGGCACGACGCCAAGGAATGGTGGCGTTCGGCGGTGCTCAACACGGCGCGCATGGGCTGGTTTTCTTCGGACCGGACCATTCGTGAATACGCCACGCAGATCTGGAAGGCGCTGGAGTGAGGCGTTTGGGAGAATTCTCGAACTGTGCATAAGGCCCAACGTTTGTTGGGTCGGGTCGATATACTGAGCGCCGATTTTATCTCCCGGATGGTGTCTTTCGGGCCACGCTCGGCTTCCAATCGGGGACAGACCTGCGCTGGCAAGCCGGCGCCTACAATCTCCGTAGGGGCCGGCTTGCCGGCGAACGCGTCAACACAGCTGTACCTGTCCTTTAGTGGACCGCTTAGGGATATCGACACATGCAATGGATGTTCATGCTGTTGGGGTTGGTGCTGGGGTGGATCGTTGATGAGTCCATCAGTGATGCCCTGATCGGTGCCCTGCTGGGCCTGGCTGTCGGCCTGGCCATTCGCTTCGGCGCCCTGCATCGCCAGGTTGTCGACCAGCACCGTGAGCTGGAACAGGCGAAAAAGGCCCTGGCCACCCTGGGCCAGCGTCTTGCGCTGCTGGAAAGCAACGCTAGCCCCGCCGCCGAACCTGCGGCCGAGCCCCTGGTCAATGCCCCGCTTGCCGAGGCTCGCGCAGGCACGAGCGCCGCGGCGGAACGCGAAGACCTGCCTGAATTCATTCTTGACGAAGTCCAGCCTGTGGAGCCGGCTGCCCCCGAGCTGGTCTGGGAACTGCCTGCTGCGGTGCGCCCTGCCGCGGCAATCCAAGCCAGCCAGCCGCTGCCGGAGTCGGTCTGGCAACCCGGGCCCCAGGTGTCGTCCCGGGAGCCAGAGCCAGCTGCGGCCCCTGTGGACCTGCAACCGAACCTAATCGAACGCGCCATCAGCGGTGCACGCAACTGGCTGTTTGGCGGCAACACCGTGCTGCGGGTCGGCGTGGTGCTGTTGTTCCTCGGCCTGGCCTTCCTCCTGCGCTATGCCACAGAAGGCATGGTGGTGCCCATCGAATTGCGTTATGCCGGAGTGGCGGCCAGCTCCCTGGGCCTCTTGGGGCTGGGTTGGTGGCTGCGGCGACGCAACAGCAACTACGCGCTGATGCTGCAGGGCACCGGCATCGCCGTGCTCTACCTGACGGTGTTCGCGGCCATGCGCCTGCACCCGTTGCTCGACCCTTCTGCGGCTTTGGGCCTGCTGGTGGCCGTGACCGTGTTTTCGGCGATCCTGGCCATTACCCAGGATGCCCTGGGTCTGGCGGCGGCCGCCGCCCTGGGCGGTTTTGCCGCGCCCATCCTGACGTCCACCGGCGCCGGCAGCCATGTGGCGCTGTTCAGCTACTTCGCCCTGCTCAACGCCGGCATCCTCGGCATTGCCTGGTTCAAGGCCTGGCGCCTGCTGAACCTGATCGGCTTTGTCGGCACCTTCGGCATCGGTTTCGCCTGGGGCCTGCGCTCCTATGCCCCGGAGCTGCTGTGGAGTACCGAGCCGTTCCTGATCCTGTTCTTCCTCATGTACCTGGCCATTGGCCTGCTGTTCACCCGGCGCAAGCTGCTGGAAATGACCGATGCTCCGGCGCACGCCGATCGTCAGGCGCTGCTGCACTGGTCCGCACGCAAGGGTGACTACGTCGATGGCAGCCTGCTCTTCGGCCCGCCGTTGGTGGCTTTCGGTTTGCAACTGGCGCTGGTCCGGCATCTGGAGTTCGCGGCGTCTTTCAGTGCCCTGGCCCTGGGCTTGATCTACATGGTCCTGGCGCGGGTGCTGATGGGTGGTCGCGCCCTGTTGCTGGGGGAAACCTGCCTGGCCCTGGGGGTAATTTTCGCCAGCCTGGCCATTCCGTTGGGCCTGGATGCGCGCTGGACGTCGGCGGCCTGGGCCGTGGAGGGCGCGGGGATCTTCTGGCTCGGCCTGCGTCAGCAGCGGCCATTGGCCCGGGCCTTCGCCTTGCTGTTGCAGGTGGGCTCGGCCCTGGCTTTCCTCAGTGAATTGAGTCCCGGGAACACCAGCCTGCTGGCCGGTGCGCCTTTGGGGGCATTGCTGCTCGGTGGCGCGTTGCTGTTCAGCTTCGACCAACTGCGACGGGCCGATAAGTCCTTGCCTTCGACCTGGGAGCAGGGCATTGCGCCTCTCCTGGCGGTGCTTGGGCTAGGTTTCCTGTATCTGCTGGCGCCCTTGTTCTTCTTCACCCAGGGCACGGCCATCAGTTGGGCCCTGGCCGGGCTGGCGACCTTGTGGGTCGGCCTGCGCCTGCAATCGCGGGCCTTCCTGTTCACGGCATTCGGCATCCAGTTGTTCGGCGGGGCCTTGTTCCTGATGCGCCTGCAAGGAGCGGACGGCGACGCCAGCGCAGTCTTCAGCGCCGGCTGGAGCGGCCTGATGAGCGCCTCGCTGATTGGGCTGGCGCTCATTGGCGGCATGCTCCTGGCCGCCCGCAATGACATGGTGCGCAAGGACCCGCGCTTGTTGCGGGGGCTGTCGGTGGTGCTGCTGGCAGGCTTGATGATGATCAACCTGGCGGTGCTGTTTGTGCTGCCTTGGCGTACTGCCAGCGGGGTCTGGGCCGCCAGCGGGCTGTTGATCATCTGGCTCAGCCTGTACTTGCAGCAGCGGGCCAGTTTTGTCTTTGGCCTGGTGCTCCAGGTGATCGGCGGCAGCACCTTCCTGCTGGCCGGTTCGGACTGGTATTTCGTGGCGGTGGCGGACGCTGCGCGGCCCCTGGCCAATGGCGACTTCTGGACGCCGATGGTCCTGGCTCTGGCGGCGCTGGTAGGGGCCTGGCGCTTGCAGCGGGGCCATCATGGCTCGGCGTTCGATGCCTTGAGCCTGGGGCGCCTGTCCGACCTGTTGTTGGCCTGGGGTGCTTGCTGGTGGGCCTTTACCTGGCTCAAGGAAGTACTGCGCTTCGCCCCGGCCCATTGGCAGGCGAGCCTGTTGCTGCTGATCACCGCAGCCAGCATGCTGCTCTGCGCGCTACTGGCGGTGCGCCTGCAGTGGAAGTCCCTGGGCCTGGTGTGCAGCCTGCTGATACCGGCGGGAGCCCTGGTGCTGCTGGCGGCTTGGGCACCGCGTTATCACCCGGCGGCGGACCTGGGCTGGCTGGCCTGGACCCTGCTGTTCGCCGTGCACTTCTTCAGTCTGCGGCGCCTGGCGGCATGGCTGCCGACGCGGGTCCTGAGCATCGCCCATGTGCTGGGTTGCTGGCTGCTGCTGGGGGTGTTGGCGCTGGAACTGCGCTACGCCTTGCTGCTGTTGTCCGAGCAGTACAACGCCTGGCGCTGGCTGGGCTGGGCGATCCTGCCGAGCCTGTATCTGGTGGCCATGGCCGCGCCGCGCCATTGGCCGTGGCCGGTTGCCGCGCATTCCAGGGAGTACCGCCTGTATGCCGCGCTGCCCTTGGCGGTGTTGATGCTGGGCTGGTTCTGGCTGGCCAATACCTTCAGCGACGGCCGTGCCGAGCCGTTGCCTTACTTGCCGCTGCTCAATCCCCTGGAGCTGGGGCTGCTGTTTGCCCTGTTCGGGGTGTATGTGTGGTCCCGCAGCGCGGTGCAGGTGCTGGCGCTTCGGAGCGATTACGCCGAGCGCGGCGCCCAGTTGGTGGCGGGGGTTTCCCTGTTCGCCTTCTTCACCGTGCTGGTCATGCGCGCGGCTCACCATTGGAGCGGCGTGCCGTTCCAGGCGGATGCGTTGCTTGAGTCGATGATGGTCCAGGCCGGGCTGTCCATCGTCTGGACCCTGATTGCCCTGGGCTTGATGATCGGCGGGCATGTGCGCCATCGCCGCGAAGTCTGGCTGATCGGCGCGGCGTTGATCGCGGTGGTGGTGGCCAAGCTGTTCCTGGTGGAATTGAGCAATCGTGGCGGGCTGGCGCGGATCGTCTCTTTCATCGGGGTCGGTGTGTTGTTGCTGGTGGTGGGCTATTTCGCCCCCTTGCCGCCCAAGCGGGTCGAGGCCGAGCCTGAAGCCGGCAAGCCCTTGAATGAAGGAGTGTCGTCTTGAGTCAGAAGTTGAACCTGCGCTGGTGGGGGGCTGCGGGCCTGTGTGTGGCATTGTCCGCCGTGGCCCAGGACAAGCCCGGGGACTTCAAGTCCCAGGTGCCCTTGACCCTGAGCGGAGAAGGCCCCTGGTACCGCCTGGAGCTGCCGCTCGCCGTGCAGCTCCAGGCCAGCCAGATCGATCTGCGGGATATTCGCGTGTTCAACGCCGCCGGCGAGCCCCAGGCCTATGCCGTGGCCCGTCAGCAGGCGCAGACTCGCGAGCAGCGCAGCCTTGCTGATGTGAAGTGGTTCCCGCTGTACAACTCGGCGCAAGCTGGTGACAGCATCCCCAGTGTGCGGGTGCAGTCCAACGCCAATGGTACGCTGGTTCAAGTGCAGCCGGCCACTGAGTTGGAGGCGGGTGAAGAAGTCCTGCGAGGCTGGTTGCTGGATGCCAGCGCCATCAAGGCGCCGCTGCAACAACTGGTGCTGGACTGGACCAGTGAGCGCGACGGTTTCCAGCGTTTCAGCATCGAGGCCAGTGACGATCTGCAGCACTGGCAATCCTGGGGAGAAGGCCAGGTGGCACGGCTGTCGTTTGCCGACGAGCGGGTCGAGCAGCATGAGGTGGCTTTGCCCGGGCAGTCGGCACGTTACCTGCGCTTGCTGTGGAACACCCCACAGGCGGCGCCGGTGCTCACTTCCGTGCAGTTGCAGAGCAGCACCACCAGCAGTCTGCCGTCGCCGCTGGTGTGGTCGCAACCGCTGGGCGGCACGGCCGCCAAGGCCGGTGAGTACAGTTGGCAGTTGCCCAAGGGGCTGAATGTCGAGCGCGTGCGGGTCGAGCTCAAACAGGCCAATAGTCTGGCGCCCGCAACATTGTACGGACGCCGTGAGAGCAGCCTGCCCTGGCAGCCCCTGAGCAATGGCCTGCTGTACCGCCTGACCCAGAACGGCCAGGACGTGCAGCAGAACGAACTGCAATTGCCGGGGCAGACCGTGCAGCAGCTCAAATTGACAGTGGATGAGCGTGGCGGCGGCCTGGGCGCGGAGGCTCCGACTCTGCAATTTGCCGTACGCGGCACGCAACTGGTGTTCCTGGCTCGTGGCGCCGGGCCCTATACCCTGGCGCTGGGCAACCCGACCGCAACAGCGGCCAACCTGCCGTTGGCCACCCTGATTCCTGACTACAGTCCGCAGCGTCTCAAGGAACTGGGCCAGGCCAAGGTCGAAGGCGCGGCGCAATTGACGACGTCCACTGCGGCGTCGCCGGACGTCGCCGTGGCCAGCGGGCCGGACTGGAAAAAAATCGGCCTGTGGGCGGTGCTGCTCCTGGGGGTGCTGGCATTGGCCGGCATGGCCTTCAGTCTGCTGCGCAAGCCGGCGGTCAAATCCTGAGCGGTTGCGGGGGTGGCAGAGGGCGCTGTGGCCAGTCATGCCTGAGGTTTTGTGGCTACGCTGAAACCGGTGCCTGAACTCTATCTGCCGGTTCCCTGTCTGAGAGGAGGAAATGCGCCCCGACTCGCGTTAAACTGCGCGGGTTTTTAGTCCCCCATTCCTCCGGAGCCTTCCATGTCCCGCGTTACCCTGAGTCGCTATTTGATTGAGCAGACCCGCAGCAACAACACTCCTGCCGATCTGCGCTTCCTGATCGAAGTGGTGGCGCGTGCTTGCAAGGAGATCAGCCACGCTGTGTCCAAAGGCGCCCTGGGTGGTGTTCTGGGCAGCATGGGCACGGAAAACGTGCAGGGCGAAGTGCAGAAGAAGCTCGACGTGATTTCCAACGAGATCCTCCTGGAAGCCAACGAATGGGGCGGTCACCTGGCCGGCATGGCGTCCGAGGAAATGGACAATGCCTACCAGAT
Source organism: Pseudomonas sp. 50_B (assembly GCF_017491625.1). Lineage (NCBI taxonomy): Bacteria > Pseudomonadati > Pseudomonadota > Gammaproteobacteria > Pseudomonadales > Pseudomonadaceae > Pseudomonas > Pseudomonas sp. 50_B. The sequence goes on along the minus strand of NZ_JAFGYX010000006.1, from coordinate 33,404 downwards.
CCCGGGCAAATACCCGAAAGGTGCCTACCTGCTGGTATTCGACCCGCTGGACGGTTCGTCGAACATCGATATCAACGCGCCCGTTGGCACCATCTTCTCGGTGCTGCGTTGCCCGAACGAGTACCTGAGCCAGAACGAAGCCTTGAACGAAAAGGCCTTCCTGCAGCCGGGCACCCAGCAGGTTGCTGCCGGTTACGCCATCTACGGCCCGCAGACCATGCTGATCCTGACCCTGGGGCATGGCGTCAAGGGCTTCACCCTGGACCGTGAAATGGGCAGCTTCGTGCTGACCCACGAAGACATCAAGATCCCGGAATCCACCCAGGAATTCGCCATCAACATGTCCAACGAGCGTCACTGGGAAGCCCCGGTCAAGCGCTACGTGAGTGAGCTGCTGGCCGGCGACACCGGGCCACTGAAAAAGAACTACAACATGCGCTGGGTCGCGGCCATGGTCGCCGACGTGCACCGTATCCTGACCCGTGGCGGCCTGTTCATGTACCCACGCGACAGCCGCGAGCCGGAGAAGCCGGGCAAACTGCGGCTGATGTACGAAGCCAATCCGATGTCCTTCCTCATCGAACAGGCTGGCGGTTCTTCTACCGACGGTCGCCAGCGCATCCTCGACATTCAGCCTGAAGGCCTGCACCAGCGTGTTGCTGTATTCCTTGGTTCCAAGGAAGAAGTGGCTCGTGTGACGGGCTACCACAAGGAATAAGACATGGCCCAGTCCTGGCAGCCTCTGCTTGATTGGTGGTTCGGTTCAGCCGAAAAGCCGGCAGAGGTGGTCGCTGCCAAGGGCGGGCTGTGGTTTGGCAAACGCGACAGCCAGGACCTCGAAGCGCGCCAGCGCTTTGGTGGTCTGGTGGAGCAGGCACTGGCTGGCGGATTGACCGAGTGGACGCAAAGTCCCCAAGGTTGGCTGGCCCTGGTGCTGTTGCTCGATCAGTTGCCGCGGATGATCTATCGCGATACGCCCAAGGCGTTCTCCGGCGATACCCGTGCCCAGGCACTGGTGGCGCAAGGCATTGCCGCGGATTTTGACCGGCGCCTGCCGGCCATGCAGCGCTGCTTCATCTACCTGGTGTTCGAGCATTGCGAGCATCTGGCGGTGCAGAACGAAGGGGTTTCCCGCTTTGCTGCCCTGCACGACGAACAACCGGAGGACGATCGCCCGGTGTTCGCCGATCAGCTGGACTACGCCGAACGGCACCAGAAAATCATTGCCCGCTTCGGGCGCTTTCCCCATCGCAACGCCATCCTCGGTCGTGAGTCCACTGCCGAGGAGCTGGCTTTCCTGCGCGAGCCTGGTTCGCGTTTTTAAGCGCGCTTTGACCGGCAAGCCGGCTCCTACGGAAGAGTGGTAGGAGCCGGCTTGCCGGCGAAGCTGCTCCTCAGATACGGAAGCTGCCCACCAGGTGCTGCAGGCGCTTGGCCTGTTGTTCCAGGTCGGCGCAGGCGCGCAGGGTGGCTTGCAGGTTTTCCACCCCTTCCTGATTCAGGGTGTTGATTTCGGTGATGTCGACGTTGATCGACTCCACCACCGCGGTCTGCTCCTCGGTGGCGGTGGCCACCGACTGGTTCATGCCGTCGATTTCGCCGATGCGCTGGGTCACGCTGCCCAGGCGTTCGCCGGCCTGGTTGGCGATGCCGACGCTGCTTTCGCTCTCACGCTGACTCTCGGTCATGGTGCCCACCGCTTCACGGGCGCCCACTTGCAGCTCCTCGATCATTTTCTGCACTTGCTGCGCCGAATCCTGGGTGCGGTGGGCGAGGTTACGCACCTCGTCCGCTACCACCGCGAAACCGCGTCCGGCCTCACCGGCGCGAGCCGCTTCGATGGCGGCGTTGAGGGCCAGCAGGTTGGTCTGCTGAGAAATGCTGGTGATGACTTCGAGGATCTGCCCGATGTTCACCGTGTTGCTGTTGAGGGTCTCGATGTTGTCGCAGGAGCTGCTGATCTTTGCCGACAGCTGATGCATGGCGGCGATGGTCTGATCCACCACTTGCTGGCCGTCTTGCGCCAGGCTGCGGGCCTCGCTGGAGTGCTGCGAGGCGAGGGCAGCGTTCTGGGCGATTTCCTGGGCAGCGGCGCCCAGTTGGTTGATGGCCGCGGCCACGCTGCTGGTGCGCGAAGCCTGTTGGTCGGAGTTGAACATCGACGAGTTGGAGGCGGCGACTACGCGCAGGGCCACTTCATTGACCTGACCGGTGGCCGAGGACACTTCGCGGATCGAACTGTGGATGCGTTCGACGAAACGGTTGAACGACACCCCCAGGGTGCCGAATTCGTCGTGGCCATGGATCACCAGGCGTTTGGTCAGGTCGCCTTCGCCTTCGGCGATGTCGTGCATGGCCCGGCCCATCACGTGCAGCGGCTGCATCAGGATGCGGATCAGCATGCCCAGCAGGCTGATGATGATCACCACCGCGATCAGCATGGCGATGATCGCCGAGGTGCGAAATTCACTGAGCACGGCGAAGGCGGTGTCCTTGTCCAGGACCAGGGCCACGTACCAGTCGGCCGAGGGCACGCCGTTGACGTGGGTGAAGGAGATGAACTGGGTCTTGCCGTTCAGTTGCACTTCTTTCAGGCCGGGGCTGATGCTCGGGGCACCCGCGGGATAGGCTTCGGCGAGGCTCTTGAGCACCAGTTTGCTGTCGGGGTGGATGAGGATCTTGCCGTCGGCGCTGACGATGAAGGCCTGGCCGTGACCGTCGAAGTTCAGCGAGTTGATGATGGCGCTGATGCTCGACAGGTCGATATCGGCGCCGGCCACGCCGATCATCTGGTTCTGATGCTGCACCGGGGTGGCCACGGTGATCACCAGTTTGCCGGATGAAGCGGCGATGTAGGGTTCGGTGACGATGGTCCGTTGCGCGCCGGTGGCCGCCTTGTACCAGCCGCGGGCGCGGGGGTCGTAGTCGGCGGCGCGATTGCCGGCCGGCACCGAAAACATCACGCCGTCTTGGCCGCCGAAGTAACTGAGCTGGAAGTTGCTGGTATAGGCGGGCAGGCCGACGCTGCGTTTCAGGCTCTCGGCGCCGTTGCCGTCCACGGCGATCTGCTGGGCCAGAGACTGCAGGAGCTGGATGCGGCTTTCCAGCCAGGTCTGGATATTGCTGGTGGTCAGGCTGCCCAGTTCCTGCATGGTGGACTCGGTGCTGCTGCGCAGGGCCTCACGCTGTCGGTAGTCATTGAACAGAATAAAACAGGCGAACGCGACGGCCACCACAAGGGCGGCGGCAAGCAGGATCTTGTGGCTGAATTTCATATTGCTGGTCATTAAGTGAACTACCGCGATGGGCTGGTCAACGAGGGGCGTCAATTTGCCACAGTGGAGGGCTTTGCGCTGCAGTTATGTCGACTGGCTATTACTGAAGATGAGGCCTCGTGGAGAAAAACCGACGAACAGCAGGGCAAGGCGAAAAGGTGTTTGATTTACCGGGAAAATGCCCGGAGCAGCGGGCAAGAAATACCCGGCCGAGCGGGGAACCAGAAGGGGGTTTTCTCTTCTAAGCTTCTGGTTGGCTGACAGGCCTTCCCCCTTTCGTCCAGGAGTTCACCATGTCCCTGCGTTCTCTCGCTCTGTTGTCGTTCTGCGTGCTGCTGGCTGCGTGCAGCAAGGTCAATCAGGAAAACTATTCCAAGCTCTCGGCGGGCATGCCCAAGGCCGAGGTTGAACAACTCCTGGGCAAGCCGACTGACTGTTCGGGCGCGCTGGGCATGTCCAGCTGCACCTGGGGCGACAAGAACAGCTTTATCAGCGTGCAGTATGCCGGTGACAAGGTTCTGATGTTTTCCGGGCAAGGCCTGAAGTAAAAAAAACCGGGGCTTCGGGCCCACGGGAGAAAAATAATGATGCGTTTTGTTTTCACTCTTCTGGTCGGCCTGCTCTTGGCCGGCTGCGCCACGTCCCGGGACGATTCGCTGGCGCCCAAGACCGTCAACCACGTCGATCTCAAGCGTTACCAGGGGACCTGGTACGAGCTGGCGCGGTTGCCGATGTATTTCCAGCGTAACTGTGCGCAATCCGAGGCCCGCTACACCCTGTTGCCGGAGGGCAACGTGGCGGTGCTCAACCGCTGCCTGACCCCGGAGTGGAAGTGGGAGGAGGCTCGTGGTACGGCAACGCCTCAGGTGCCGGGCAAGACCGACAAGCTGTGGGTCGAGTTCGATAACTGGTTCTCGCGGCTGCTGCCGGGGGCGACCAAGGGCGACTACTGGGTGCTGTATGTCAGCGATGACTACAAGACCGCGATTGTCGGCAATCCCAACCGCCGTTACCTGTGGTTGCTGTCGCGGACCAAGGAGGTCAATGAGACGGTGCGTGAAGAGTTGCTGAGCAAGGCGCGTCAGCAGGGCTACGACACCACGCGACTGATCTGGCGGGTGTCGGACTCGGCCATGGCCAAGACCTCGAAATAGATTCATCCCCTGTAGCAGCCGGCTGGCCGGCGAAGGCGTTCGTGAGAATGCTTTCGCCAGCACGTCGGCTCCTGCGAACTTGGGGTCAGTTGAGCAGCTCGCGCAGGACTTGGGTGAAGGCCCGGCTACTGTCTTCTTCGGCGGCGTGACGTCCGTTACGCACAACCCACTGACCACCCACCATCACATCCCGGACCTGGCGGTCGCCGCCGGCAAACAACCAACGGTTGAGAATCCCGTCGCCATCCGCGGTGGCCAGGTAAGGGTCGTTGCCATCCAGCACCAGCCAATCGGCGCGCTTGCCCACGGCCAATGTACCTATGGGTTGCCCCAGCGCCTGAGCGCCGCCAGCGAGCGCGGCATCGTACAAAGTGCGGCCAACCATGGGCTGGTCCGCGCGGTACAGACGGTTGCGACGCTGGTCCCGCAGGCGTTGGCCGTACTCCAGCCAGCGCAGTTCTTCCACCACGCTCAAAGACACGTGGCTGTCGGAGCCGATGCCCAGGCGTCCGCCCTGGGAGAGGAAGTCCACCGCCGGGAAGATACCGTCGCCCAGGTTGGCCTCGGTGGTCAGGCACAGGCCGGCAATGGCCCGGCTTTTGGCCATGAGGCTGACTTCTTCCGGATCGGCGTGAGTGGCGTGGACCAGGCACCAGCGTTGATCCACCGCGACGTTCTCATGCAACCATTGCAGCGGGCGGCGTCCGCTCCAGGCCAGGCAGTCGTCGACTTCCTTCTGCTGTTCGGCGATGTGGATGTGAACGGGGCATTGGCGGTCGCTGGCGGCCAGGACTTCGCTGATCTGCTGTGGCGTGACCGCGCGCAACGAGTGAAAGCACAGGCCCAGCTGCTGGTTGGCCTGTTGCGCCAGCAGGGGCTGCAAGTGCTGTTGCAGTTGGAGGTAGTTTTCCGTGCTGTTGATAAAGCGGCGTTGGCCGTCATTGGGGGCCTGGCCGCCGAATCCCGAATGGCTGTAGAGCACGGGTAGCAGGGTCAGGCCGATGCCACTGGCCGCGGCCGCCTGGCTGATGCGTTGGGACAGCTCGGCAGGGTCGGCGTAGGGCTGGCCGTCCGTGTCGTGATGCACATAGTGGAATTCCGCCACTGAGGTGTAGCCGGCCTTGAGCATTTCGATGTACAGCTGGCGGGCGATGATCTCCAACTGTTCAGGGCTGATCTTGCCCACCAGGCGGTACATCAGGTCGCGCCAGGTCCAGAAGCTGTCGTTGGGGTTGCCGGCCACTTCCGCCAGCCCGGCCATGGCTCGCTGGAACGCGTGGGAATGCAGGTTGGGCATGCCGGGTAGCAGCGGGCCCTTGAGCTGTTCTGCACCTTCTGCACTGGCGTTGGCCTGGATGTGAGTCAGCAGGCCGTCGGCACTGACTTCAAGACGTACATGGTTGGCCCATCCATCAGGCAGCAGCGCGCGTTCGGCGAAGAAGGCGGACATGGTTCAAGCACCCCATCGTGTGTGTTATTTGTATATACATATACAGACGTTTGCCTGCTCGGTAAACTCCGGCAAGCTAGTCACCTTTTTTGCTCAACAAGGATTTCCCGTGCCGACTCCGCCTGCCAAATCGCCGTTGGCTGCCCATCTGGGCGATAGTCCGGCGCCCTTGTATGCCCGCGTCAAACAGATGATCACCCAGCAGATCGAGAGCGGAAACTGGCCGCCGCATTACCGCGTTCCCTCGGAAAGCGAGCTGGTCAATCAGCTGGGCTTCAGCCGCATGACCATCAACCGCGCACTGCGTGAGATGACCGCTGAGGGCATGCTGGTGCGCATGCAGGGCGTGGGGACCTTCGTCGCCGAACCCAAGAGCCAATCGGCCTTGTTCGAAGTGCACAACATTGCCGACGAGATCGCCTCCCGCGGTCATCGCCACACCTGCCGGGTCGTCACCCTGGGCGAAGAGGCTGCCGGTTCCGAGCGCGCCCTGGCCCTGGACATGCGCGAAGGGCAGCGAGTCTTCCACTCGCTGATCGTGCATTTCGAGAACGATATCCCGGTGCAGATCGAGGATCGCTTCGTCAACGCCCTGGTGGCGCCGGAGTACCTCAAGCAGGACTTCACCCTGCAAACCCCTTACGCCTATCTGTCCCAGGTCGCCCCCCTGACCGAGGGCGAGCATGTGGTGGAGGCGATTCTCGCCGAGCCCGAAGAGTGCGAGCTGCTGCAGATCGAGCGTGGCGAGCCGTGCCTGTTGATTCGGCGTCGCACCTGGTCCGGGCGCCAGCCGGTGACCGCCGCCCGCTTGATCCACCCCGGTTCCCGTCATCGTCTGGAAGGGCGTTTTCATAAATGATCCAGTCCACTCTGTTACGCGCCGCCGACTACCCGCGCATGCCATGGAAAAACGGCGGCGGCAGCACCGAAGAAATCACCCGTGACGCCGGCACTGGCCTGGAAGGTTTTGGCTGGCGCTTGTCGATTGCCGATATCGGCGAATCCGGCGGCTTTTCCAGCTTTGCCGGTTATCAGCGGATCATCACCGTGCTGCAGGGTGCGGGCATGCAACTGACGGTCGATGGCGAAGAGGTACGGCCCTTGCTGCCCCTGGACCCCTTTGCCTTCAGCGGTGCCAGCCAGGTGAATTGCACCCTGCTGGAGGGCGCGATCCGCGATTTCAACCTGATCTATTGCCCTGAGCGTTACGTCGCCCGCTTGCAGTGGTTCGATGGTCAGCAACGCTTCTTCACCCAGGCGCACACCGTGCTGGTGTTCAGTGTCGCCGAGCAGACCTGGGTGGACACGGGCAGCATCCCGGTGCAGGCATTGGGGCGTTATGACTGCCTGCGCCTGGATGACAATGCCGGGGTTATGGAAATCGCCACCGATGGACGCTGCTGCGTCATCGAACTCACCGCCATCTGATCATTGTGGCTGGACGCAGGCCGGGATACGGCCTGCTACCGGCTTCTATTCGTTCCCTCGCTGCGCCGGAACCCCAGCCCGCAACTGCCGTGCAGAACTGGCGCACATCTCCCTGCAATTGCTGTTTCTCTCGCGCACCAGTTTGTTACCGAACGCCCCAGCACAGCGCAAAACCGGGTTTTGGTAACAGCTTCGCTGCGGCCAAAAATCTCTTCTGGAAAATTCTCGCCCTGTTGAAAGCCTTGTCCAGCAAGGCTTGCGGTTTGCTCTCAAGGTTTTTCAGGTACATCTCAAGCGAGTTGGCCGCTTGATTGCATATGCTTGTATGTACAAGTAAATATGTGTGCGTAAGAGTCGATGGAATCCTCTTCGCACCTTGGACTCATCGCCGAGGAGTTTTTCCGTGACTGACAGCAAACCCACCCAATTCCGCAACGTCGAAATCCGCGCTGCACGTGGCAACAAGCTGACCGCCAAGAGCTGGCTGACCGAAGCGCCGCTGCGCATGCTGATGAACAACCTCGACCCGGAAGTTGCAGAGAATCCCAAGGAACTGGTGGTCTACGGTGGCATTGGCCGCGCCGCGCGCAACTGGGAGTGCTATGACAAGATCGTCGAAGCCCTGACCCAGCTGAATGACGACGAGACCCTGCTGGTGCAGTCCGGCAAACCGGTGGGCGTGTTCAAGACCCACAGCAACGCACCGCGGGTGCTGATCGCCAACTCCAACCTGGTGCCGCACTGGGCCAGTTGGGAGCACTTCAATGAACTGGACGCCAAGGGCCTGGCCATGTACGGCCAGATGACCGCCGGCAGCTGGATCTACATCGGTAGCCAGGGCATCGTCCAAGGCACTTATGAAACCTTCGTTGAAGCCGGTCGCCAGCATTACGACTCCAACCTCAAGGGCCGCTGGGTCCTGACCGCCGGCCTGGGTGGCATGGGCGGCGCGCAGCCGCTGGCCGCGACCCTGGCCGGGGCCTGCTCGCTGAACATCGAGTGCCAGCAGACCAGCATCGACTTCCGCCTCAAGACCCGCTACGTCGACGAGCAGGCCACCGACCTGGACGACGCCCTGGCACGCATCAAGAAATACACCGCCGAAGGCCGCGCGATCTCCATCGCCCTGTGTGGCAACGCCGCAGAAATCCTGCCGGAACTGGTACGCCGTGGTGTGCGTCCGGACATGGTCACCGACCAGACCAGCGCCCACGACCCGCTCAACGGCTACCTGCCCAAGGGCTGGACCTGGGAGCAGTACCGCGACCGCGCCAAGACCGAGCCCGCTGCCGTGATCAAGGCCGCCAAGCAGTCCATGGCCGAGCACGTCAAAGCCATGTTGGCCTTCCAGAAGATGGGCGTCCCGACCTTCGACTACGGCAACAACATCCGCCAGATGGCCCAGGAAGAGGGCGTGGAAAACGCGTTCGACTTCCCGGGTTTCGTGCCCGCCTACATCCGTCCGCTGTTCTGCCGTGGCGTTGGTCCATTCCGCTGGGCGGCGCTGTCTGGCGATCCGCAGGACATCTACAAGACCGACGCCAAGGTCAAGGAGCTGATCCCTGACGATGCCCACCTGCACAACTGGCTGGACATGGCCCGCGAGCGCATCAGCTTCCAGGGCCTGCCGGCGCGGATCTGCTGGGTCGGCCTGGGCCAGCGCGCCAAGCTCGGCCTGGCGTTCAACGAAATGGTCCGCAGCGGCGAGCTGTCGGCGCCGATCGTCATCGGTCGCGACCACCTGGATTCCGGCTCGGTGGCCAGCCCGAACCGTGAAACCGAATCCATGCAGGACGGCTCCGACGCGGTGTCCGACTGGCCGCTGCTCAACGCCCTGTTGAACACTGCCAGCGGTGCGACCTGGGTTTCCCTGCACCACGGTGGCGGTGTCGGCATGGGCTTCTCCCAGCATTCGGGGATGGTCATCGTCTGCGACGGTACCGACGAAGCGGCCGAGCGGATTGCCCGGGTGCTGCACAACGATCCGGCCACCGGGGTCATGCGTCATGCCGACGCCGGCTACCAGATCGCCATCGACTGCGCCAAGGAACAGGGCCTGAACCTGCCGATGATCACCGGCAAGTAACCGGAGTATCGGTTCACCCCACTCTCCCTGTAGGAGCCAGCTTGCTGGCGAAGCAAGCACCACGGTGCATCAGCTGCACCACCTCGCGAGCAAGCTCGCTCCTACAGTGGAAATCGTCTGCAGTGCCCATAGAGGTTTGACGTCCATGGCCTTAGCGAATGATCGTGCAAGCAGCAAGCCGTTGATCGAAAGGCGTTCGATCGACTACATCCCGGAAGCGGAAAGACACGGTCGTCTACTGAGCCAGTTCACCCTGTGGCTGGGTGCCAACCTGCAGATCACGGCCATCGTCACCGGCGCTCTGGCGGTGGTGTTGGGCGGCGATGTGTTCTGGTCGTTGATCGGGCTGTTGATCGGGCAACTGCTGGGCGGCGCAGTGATGGCGCTGCATGCGGCGCAAGGACCGAAGCTCGGCCTGCCGCAGATGATTTCCAGCCGGGTGCAGTTCGGGGTCTATGGCGCGGCCATTCCGATGGTGCTGGTGTGCCTGATGTACCTGGGTTTCACCGCAACCGGCACGGTGCTTTCCGGGCAGGCGCTGGGCCAGATGTTCGGCGTCAGTGACAGCATCGGCATCCTGATCTTCGCCAGCGTGATTGTGCTGGTCACGGTGCTTGGCTATCGGGTGATTCACTACATCGGCCGGGTTGCCAGCGTGATCGGCGTGATCGCCTTTTTCTACCTGTTCAGCCGGCTGCTGAGCCAGACCGACGTCAGCGCCTTGCTGGCGATTCGGCACTTCAGCTGGAGCAGCTTCCTCCTGGCGGTGTCGTTGGCCGCATCCTGGCAGATCGCGTTCGGTCCTTATGTCGCCGACTATTCGCGCTACCTGCCGAGCAAGACGTCGCCATTGAAGACCTTCCTCGCCGCGGGTGCCGGTTCGGTGATCGGTGCCCAGGTGGCGATGGTGCTCGGGGTGTTCGCCGCGTCCCTGTCCCAGGGCCAGTTCGCCGGTCGTGAGGTGGCCTACATCGTCGGCCTGGGCGGCACTGGCGCCATAGCGGCGTTGCTCTATTTCAGCATCGCCTTCGGCAAGGTGACCATCTCGACGCTGAACTCCTACGGCAGCTTCATGTGTATCGCCACCATCATCAGCGGCTTTCGCGGCGAGCTGAAAGTGACGCGCTTGCAGCGGTTGATCGCGGTGTTGCTGATTGTCGGTGCCGCGACCCTGATCGCGCTGCTGGGCCAGCACTCGTTCCTCGGCGCATTCAAGTCTTTCATCCTGTTCCTGCTGGCGTTCTTCACGCCCTGGAGCGCGATCAACCTGGTGGATTTCTACTGCATCACCAAAGAGCGCTATGACATCCCGGCGCTGTCCAATCCGGACGGCCGCTACGGGCGCTGGAATGCCATGGGCATCAGTATTTATGTGTTCGGCGTGCTGATCCAGATGCCGTTCATTTCCACCCACTTCTATACCGGCCCCCTGGTGGCGAGTCTGGGCGATACCGATATCTCCTGGATCATCGGCCTGGTGGTACCCGCGGCGTTGTACTACGTCTGCGCGAAGAAGTGGCATGGCGCGGTGCCCGAGCACCTGATCCTGCCGGTAGAGCAGGACGCGCCCAACGAACAAAAGCTGAGTCAGGCCCGTCGCGCTGCAGCGGTGTGAGTCTTGACGGGACGTGGACAGGGCTGGATGCCTCTTAACTGCCGTAAGCCAACTCATGATTAGGAGCGTCACACAATGAAAATGCATAAGACCCTGCTGACCACGTTGCTGTCCATGGGCTTGCTGGCCGCTTCCGGCGCCCAGGCGGCCGGCTGGTGCGAGTCGGGCAAACCGGTGAAGTTCGCCGGCCTGAATTGGGAAAGCGGCATGTTGCTGACCGACGTCCTGCAGTTCGTCCTGGAGAAGGGCTACGACTGCAAGACCGATAGCCTGCCGGGCAACTCCATCACCATGGAGAACGCCCTGGGCAGCAATGACATCCAGGTCTTCGCCGAAGAGTGGGTGGGCCGCAGCGAGGTGTGGAACAAGGCCGAGAAGGCCGGCAAGGTGGTGGGCGTCGGCGCGCCGGTGGTGGGCGCCGTCGAAGGCTGGTACGTGCCGCGCTATGTGATCGAGGGCGACGCCAAGCGCAAGCTCGAAGCCAAGGCGCCAAACCTGAAAAACATCGCCGACCTGGGCCAGTACGCCAGCGTGTTCAAAGACCCGGAAGAACCGAGCAAGGGCCGCTTCTACAACTGCCCGGCCGGTTGGACCTGTGAGCTGGACAACAGCGAGATGCTCAAGAGCTATGGCCTGGAAAGCCGCTACACCAACTTCCGCCCGGGCACCGGCCCGGCCCTGGATGCGGCGGTGTTGTCGAGCTACAAGCGTGGCGAACCGATTCTCTTCTACTACTGGTCGCCGACCCCGCTCATGGGCCAGGTGGATCTGGTCAAGCTGGAGGAGAAACCCGGCGTCGACAAGAGCGTGAGCATCAAGGTCGGCCTGTCCAAGACCTTCCATGACGAAGCTCCTGAACTGGTGGCGGTACTAGCCAAGGCCAACCTGCCCATCGACCTGCTCAACCAGAATCTGGCGCGCATGACCCGCGAACGCATCGAGTCGCCGAAACTGGCGAAACTCTTCCTCAAGGAACATCCTGAAGTCTGGCACCCATGGGTCAGCGACGACGCTGCCAGGAAAATCGACGCGGCCTTGTAGGTCGGGCTTTTCCGACGGTTCACAAGAGCCGTCGGAGGCTGGACCACAACCTCCTTTGATCGAGAGTTTCTTATGTTTCCAGAAAGCTTCACCTTTTCCATCGCCGACTGGGTCAACGGCTGGGTCGACTCCCTGGTGACCAATTACGGTGATGTGTTCCGGCACATTTCCGACACCTTGTTGTGGGCCATCGTCAACCTTGAAGGCCTGCTGCGCATGGCGCCCTGGTGGCTGATGCTGGCGATTGTCGGCGGCATTGCCTGGCACTCCACCCGCAAGCTGCTGACCACGGCGGTGATTGTCGGCCTGCTGTTCCTGGTGGGCGCCGTCGGCCTGTGGGACAAGCTGATGCAGACCCTGGCGCTGATGCTGGTGGCGACCGTGATCTCGGTGCTGATCGGCATTCCCCTGGGGATTCTCTCGGCTCGCAGCAACCGCTTGCGTTCGGTATTGATGCCGCTGCTGGACATCATGCAGACCATGCCCAGCTTCGTGTACCTGATCCCGGTGCTGATGCTGTTCGGCCTGGGCAAGGTGCCGGCGATCTTCGCCACGGTGATCTACGCCGCACCGCCGCTGATTCGTCTCACCGACCTGGGCATCCGCCAGGTGGACGGTGAAGTGATGGAGGCGATCAACGCCTTCGGCGCCAACCGCTGGCAACAGCTGTTCGGCGTGCAACTGCCCCTGGCCCTGCCAAGCATCATGGCGGGGATCAACCAGACCACCATGATGGCCCTGTCGATGGTGGTGATCGCCTCGATGATCGGGGCCCGCGGCCTGGGCGAGGATGTGCTGGTGGGCATCCAGACCCTCAACGTCGGGCGCGGCCTGGAAGCGGGGTTGGCGATCGTGATTCTGGCGGTGGTGATCGACCGCATTACCCAGGCCTACGGTCGTCCACGTCATGAGGTGAGCAAATGAGCAGCGCTGCCGTGAGCAAGATCGAAGTCAGGAACGTCTTCAAGGTATTCGGCAACCGCCCCTCTGACGCCCTGGCGATGATCCGCCAGGGCCAGAGCAAGGATCAGGTACTGGCCCAGACCGGCTGCGTGGTGGGGGTCAATGATCTGTCCTTGAGCATCGGCACCGGTGAGATCTTCGTCATCATGGGCCTGTCCGGTTCCGGCAAGTCGACCCTGGTGCGCCACTTCAACCGCCTGATCGACCCCACCAGCGGGGCGATCCTGGTGGACGGCGAAGATATCCTGCAATACGACATGGAAGCCTTGCGCCAATTCCGCCGGCACAAGATCAGCATGGTGTTTCAGAGCTTCGGCCTGCTGCCCCACCGCAATGTTCAGGACAACGTCGCCTACGGCCTCAAGGTGCGTGGCGAGAGCAAGTCGCTGTGCGCCGAGCGGGCCCTGCACTGGATCAACACCGTGGGCCTCAAGGGTTACGAGAAGAAGTACCCGCACCAGCTGTCCGGCGGCATGCGCCAACGGGTCGGCTTGGCCCGGGCCCTGGCCGCGGACACCGACATCATCCTCATGGATGAAGCCTTCAGCGCCCTGGACCCGTTGATCCGCGCTGAGATGCAGGACCAGCTGCTGGAGCTGCAGAAGACCCTGCACAAGACCATTGTCTTCATCACCCACGATCTGGACGAGGCGGTACGCATCGGCAACCGCATCGCGATCCTCAAGGACGGCCGCCTGATCCAGGTGGGTACGCCGAAGGAGATCCTGCATTCGCCGGCGGATGAGTACGTCGATCGTTTCGTCCAGCGCCGCGCCGCCACCGTGTAGGAGCCGGCTTGCCGGCCAAAGGTCCGGCAAAGCGGCAGACAACCCAAGGTTTGCAAGAAGAGGTCCCCGATGTCCCAGGCTGAAAAAATCGTTATCGCCGACGCCCCTCTGGGTTGGCAGGATGTTGTCGCTGTCGCCCGTCATGGCGCGCAGCTGGCGCTTTCGGCCCAGGCCTGGGCGCGTATCGACAATGCCCAGGCCATCGTCCGCCAGGTGGTGGACAGTGGCGAGCGCGCCTATGGCATCAGCACGGGCCTGGGCGCCTTGTGCAACGTGGTGCTGGCCGGTGAGCAACTCAGCCAGCTGTCGCGCAACACCTTGCTCAGCCATGCCTGCGGTGTCGGGCCGGCGCTGGCCGATGAGCAGACCCGGGCGATCCTTTGCGCCGCCATCATCAACTACAGCCACGGCAAATCCGGCATCCACCGGCAAGTGGTCGAGGCGCTGCTGACCCTGCTCAATCGCGGCATCACTCCGCAGGTGCCGTCCCAGGGCTCGGTGGGTTACCTGACCCACATGGCCCACATTGGCATCGCCTTGCTTGGCGTCGGTCAGGTCAGCTATCGCGGTCGTATTGTCAGCGCCGAACAGGCCCTGGCCGAAGAAGGGCTGCAGCCGGTGCAACTGGGGGCCAAGGATGGCTTGTGCCTGGTCAACGGCACGCCGTGCATGACGGGCCTGAGTTGCCTGGCCCTGGCCGATGCCAGTCGCCTGTTGCAGTGGGCCGACGTCATCGGCGCCATGAGCTTCGAAGCCCAGCGGGGCCAGATCGACGCCTTCGATGCCCAGATCATTGCCCTCAAGGCGCACCCCGGCATGCAGGTGGTGGGCAGCAATCTGCGGGCCTTGCTCGATGGCAGTGAAGTCATCGCCGCCAGCCGCGGCATCCGCACCCAGGACGCCTTGAGTATCCGTTCCATTCCCCAGGTGCATGGCGCCGCCCGGGATCAACTGGCCCATGCGGTCAAACAAGTGGAAACCGAGCTCAATGGCGCGACCGACAATCCGTTGCTGCTGGGCACCCCGGAGCACTATCGAGTGGTGTCCCAGGCCAACCCCCACGGGCAATCGGTGGCGCTGGCGGCGGACCTGCTGGCCATCGCCATGGCCGAGATCGGCTCCATTGCCGAACGTCGCCTGGACCGCTTGATCAACCCCCATGTCAGTGGCTTGCCGGCGTTCCTGGTCAGCGAGCCCGGGGTCAACTCCGGAATGATGATCGTGCAATACGTGGCCGCCTCGCTGTGCGCACAGAACCGTCAGCTGGCCCAGCCGGCGGTGCTGGACAACTACGTGACTTCGGGCCTGCAGGAAGACCACCTGAGCCTGGGCACCAATTCCGCCCTGAAGCTGCATCAGGTGCTGGAGAACTGCACCCAGATCCTGGCCATCGAGTACCTGCTGGCGGCCCAGGCCTTCGAGTTTCTCAAGGAGCAGCGTTTCGGCACCGGCACCGGTATCGCCTGGTGCCTGCTGCGCGAGCGGGTCCCGGCCTATGACCAGGACCGCTGGCTGGCGCCGGACATTGCCAGCGCTGCGGCCCTGCTCAAGGACCCTTTGCTGCTGCACAAACGCTTTTCCAAGGTGCAATAAACCGTTTTTTCCATCACCAGCGTGCCAAGGCGTCACTCGTGCAAAACCGCGAATGACGACGGATAACGGAAGCTTCCGGAGCGACTGGTAGTTATTACAAAACTCTCAAAAGGAGCATGAATGTGACTGCGCTTAACCTGATTCCCGGCCAACTGACCCTGGCCCAACTGCGGGCCATCTATCAGCAGCCGCTGACCCTGACCCTGGATGACAGCGCCTCGGCGCAGATCGACGCCAGCGTCGCTTGTGTCGAGCAGATTCTCGCCGAGAACCGCACTGCCTACGGGATCAACACCGGTTTTGGCCTGCTGGCTTCGACCCGCATCGCCAGCGCCGACCTGGAAAACCTGCAGCGCTCCCTGGTGCTGTCCCATGCCGCTGGCGTCGGTGAGCCCATCAGCGACGATCTGGTGCGCCTGATCATGGTGCTCAAGGTCAACAGCCTGAGCCGCGGTTTCTCCGGCATCCGCCGTCAGGTGATCGATGCCCTGATCGCCCTGATCAACGCCGAGGTCTATCCGCATATCCCGCTCAAGGGTTCGGTGGGCGCTTCCGGCGACCTGGCGCCTTTGGCCCACATGTCCCTGGTGCTGCTGGGTGAGGGCAAGGCGCGCTACAAGGGCCAGTGGCTGGAAGCGACCGCGGCCCTGGAAGTCGCCGGTCTCAAGCCGCTGACCCTGGCCGCCAAGGAAGGCCTGGCGCTGCTCAACGGCACCCAGGTGTCCACCGCGTTCGCCTTGCGCGGGCTGTTCGAAGGCGAAGACCTGTTTGCCGGTGCTCTGGTGTGCGGCGGCCTGACGGTGGAAGCGGTGCTGGGTTCGCGCTCGCCGTTCGACCCACGGATTCACGCCGCTCGCGGTCAGCGCGGGCAGATTGACACCGCTGCGGCCTATCGCGTTTTGCTGGGGGACAGCACCGAGGTGTCCGCCTCGCACCAGAACTGCGACAAGGTCCAGGACCCGTACTCCCTGCGTTGCCAGCCACAAGTGATGGGCGCCTGCTTGACTCAGTTCCGCCAGGCCGCCGAAGTGCTGGTGGTCGAAGCCAACGCGGTGTCCGATAACCCGCTGGTGTTCGCTGCCGAAGGCGATGTGATTTCCGGTGGCAACTTCCACGCCGAACCCGTGGCCATGGCGGCCGACAACATGGCCCTGGCCATCGCCGAGATCGCGTCCCTGAGCGAGCGCCGTATCTCGCTGATGATGGACAAGCACATGTCCCAACTGCCGCCGTTCCTGGTGGCCAATGGCGGGGTCAACTCCGGCTTCATGATTGCCCAGGTCACCGCTGCGGCCCTGGCCAGTGAAAACAAGGCCCTGGCCCACCCGCACTCGGTGGACAGCATTCCCACTTCCGCCAACCAGGAAGACCACGTTTCCATGGCGCCGGCCGCCGGCAAGCGCTTGTGGGAAATGGCCGAGAACACCCGCGGTGTGCTGGCCGTGGAATGGCTGGCGGCCTGTCAGGGCCTGGACCTGCGCGAAGGCCTGAAAACCTCGCCGACCCTGGAAAAAGCCCGCGCCACCCTGCGCGAGAAGGTGGCGTACTACGAGAAGGACCGTTTCTTTGCTCCGGATATCAACGCGGCCAGCGAGTTGTTGGCTTCGCGCTGCCTGAATGGGCTGCTGCCAGCCCAGTTGTTGCCGAGCCTGTAATGCACGCCGGGCCGCCAGATGACTCCGCGCTCGGCCGAGATCGGTGGCCCCTGTTGGTTCGCTGTACCTGCTAAACGGGCGCGGAGCGCCCGTTTCTGCCGCCCCGCGCTTCTGCGCGGAACGCACTTGTCCGATAACAATAAAAGGGACGATGACATGCAATCGCAAGAAACAGGATTACGTCGGGGGCTGACAGCCCGCCATATACGCTTCATGGCCTTGGGATCGGCCATTGGCACCGGATTGTTCTACGGCTCGGCTTCCGCCATCCAGATGGCCGGCCCGGCGGTGCTGCTGGCCTACCTGATTGGTGGTGCAGCGGTGTTCATGGTGATGCGCGCCCTGGGGGAGATGGCCGTGCACAACCCGGTGTCCGGCTCCTTCGGGCAGTACGCCAGCCAGTACCTGGGGCCCTTGCCGGGCTTTATCCTGGGCTGGACCTACGCGTTCGAGATGCTCATCGTCTGCCTGGCAGACGTCACCGCCTTTGGCATCTATATGGGTTTCTGGTTTCCCGAGGTGGCACGCTGGATCTGGGTGCTGGGCATCGTCCTGCTCATCGGCGGGTTGAACCTGTGCAGCGTCAAGGTTTTCGGCGAGATGGAGTTCTGGCTGTCGCTGCTCAAGGTCGGGGCGATCATCGCCATGATCCTCGGTGGTTTCGGCATCATGCTGTTCGGCATTGGCAGCGCGCTCACCGAGCAGGCCACCGGCGCCAGCAACCTCTGGGCCCATGGCGGCTTCATGCCCAATGGCATCAGCGGGGTGATCGCCTCCTTTGCGGTGGTGATGTTTGCCTTTGGCGGCATCGAGATCATCGGTGTCACCGCCGGTGAGGCCAAGGACCCGCAGCGGGTCATCCCCAAGGCGATCAACGCGGTGCCGCTGCGCATCCTGCTGTTCTATGTGCTGACCCTGTTCGTGCTGATGTCGATTTTCCCCTGGCCGCAGATCGGCACCCAGGGCAGCCCCTTCGTGCAGATCTTCGACAGCCTGGGCATCAGCTCGGCGGCCACCATCCTTAATATCGTGGTGATTTCGGCGGCGGTGTCGGCGATCAACAGCGATATCTTTGGTGCCGGGCGCATGATGTACGGCCTGGCCCAGCAAGGGCAGGCGCCCAAGGGATTTGCCCAGATTTCCAAGGCCGGCGTGCCGTGGATGACCGTGGTAGTGATGGCCGTGACGCTGTTGGGTGGCGTGGTGCTGAACTACCTGATCCCGGAAAACATCTTCCTGCTGATCGCTTCCCTGGCCACCTTCGCCACGGTCTGGGTGTGGCTGATGATTCTGTTGACCCATGTGGCGATGCGCCGCTCCATGACCGCCGAGCAAGTGGCCCGGTTGCAGTTCAAGGTGCCGTTCTGGCCTTGGGCGCCGGCAGCGGCGATTGCCTTCATGCTGTTCATCTTCGGCGTGCTGGGCTATTTCCCGAAAACTCAAGCGGCGCTGATGGTGGGCGTGGTGTGGATCATTCTGCTGGTGGTGGCCTATATGCTGTGGGTCAAGCCGGCGGCGGGACAGGCTCAGCAGATCCGCGTCGATTCTTCTTTACCTACTGATCATTAACGGAGGCCTTGGATGAGAACTCTTTGGCAACACTGCAACGTCGCCAGCATGGCCCAGGGCACTTACTCGATCATCGAGGACGCGGCCATCGTGACGTCAGGGGCGCACATCGAGTGGATTGGCCGGCGCCAGCAGGCGCCGGTCGCCGATGACCACCAGGTCCAGGACCTGGGCGGCGCCTGGGTGACTCCGGGCCTGATCGATTGCCACACCCATACGGTGTTCGGCGGCAACCGCAGCGGCGAGTTCGAGCAGCGCCTGCAGGGCGTGAGCTACGCTGAGATCGCCGCGGCCGGTGGTGGTATCGCCAGCACCGTGAGGGCGACCCGCGCGGCCACTGAAGAGGAGCTGTTCGTCAGCGCTCGCAAGCGTCTGCTGAGCCTGTTGCGCGACGGTGTCACCAGCGTCGAAATCAAGTCCGGCTACGGCCTGGACCTGGCCAGCGAGCGCAAGATGCTGCGGGTGATCCGCCGTCTTGGCGAGGAGTTGCCGGTCAGTGTGCGCAGCACCTGCCTGGCGGCTCACGCTCTGCCGCCGGAATATGCCCAGCGCAGCGACGACTACATCGAGCACATCTGCAGCGAGATGCTCCCGGCCCTGGCGGCCGAGGGGCTGGTGGATGCGGTGGATGCCTTCTGTGAGTACCTGGCGTTCTCCCCGGCGCAGGTGGAGCGGGTATTCATTGCCGCGCAGAAGCTCGGCCTGCCGGTGAAACTGCATGCCGAACAATTGTCGTCCTTGCATGGCTCGAGCCTGGCGGCGCGCTACCGGGCGCTGTCCGCCGATCACCTGGAGTTCATGACCGAGGACGATGCCATGGCCATGGCGGCTTCGGGAACCGTGGCAGTGCTGTTGCCGGGGGCTTTCTATTTCCTCCGGGAAACCCAGTTGCCGCCGATGGAAGCCCTGCGCAAGCACGGGGTGAAGATTGCCGTGGCCAGCGACCTCAATCCCGGGACTTCGCCGGCGTTGTCGCTGCGCCTGATGCTGAACATGGCCTGCACCTGTTTGCGGTTGACGCCGGAAGAGGCGTTGGCCGGGGTCACCCTGCACGCGGCCCAGGCCCTGGGCATGGAGCAGACCCATGGTTCACTGGAGGTGGGTAAGGTGGCGGACTTTGTCGCCTGGCAGATCGATCGTCCCGCCGACCTGGCTTACTGGCTGGGCGGCGACCTGGAAAAACGCGTCGTGCGACACGGCGTTGAAGTGACTGTTTAGGAGACAGGTTGTGGATAAGGTTCTGACATTCAAACAAGGCCGGGTGCCCCTGCTGATCAGCATGCCCCACGCCGGTACGCGCTTGACCCCGGCAGTGATGGCCGGGCTGGTTCCACAGGCGCAAAGCCTGCCGGACACCGACTGGCATATTCCGCGGCTGTATCAGTTCGCCGAGGAGCTGGGAGCCAGCACCCTGGCGGCCGAATACTCGCGTTTCGTCATCGACCTGAATCGGCCGTCCGATGACAAGCCGCTGTACGTCGGTGCTACCACCGGGCTGTACCCGGCGACGCTGTTCGATGGCGAGCCGTTGTTCGTTGAAGGGCAGGCGCCGTCCAAAGAAGAGCGGCAACAGTACCTGGAGCAAGTCTGGGGGCCCTATCACCGCACCCTGCAGGGGGAGCTGGCACGGCTCAAGGCCGAGTTCGGCTATGCCTTGCTGTTCGATGCCCACTCCATCCGTTCGCTGATCCCTCATCTGTTCGAGGGCAAGCTGCCGGACTTCAACCTCGGCACCTTCAACGGCGCCAGCTGCGATCCGCAACTGGCCGGCCGTCTGGAGAGCATCTGCGCCGCCCACGGCGATTACACCCATGTGCTCAATGGTCGTTTCAAGGGCGGTCATATCACCCGGCATTACGGCAACCCGGCCGAGCACATTCATGCGGTGCAACTGGAACTGGCGCAGAGCGCCTATATGGAGGAGTTCGAGCCATTCCGCTATCGCGAGGACCTGGCTGCACCGACCCAGGTGGTGCTCAAGGCATTGCTGCAGGGACTGCTGGCCTGGGGGCAGGAGCGTTACCGCTGACATTGCTTGCGCCTGCAAGCTGGCTCCTATTGCGGATGCACGCCTTTATGTAGGGGCGAGCTTGCTCGCCAAGCGCCCTGCGCAACTCGTTGCAATCCCTTGAACAACCCTGTTTTCTTCAAGGACATGCTGATTGCGTAATTCGGGTTTATGATGCCGAACGGCAGCATAAATGAAGTCCCCAGCAGGGATGAACCCGACCTCCACGGAGCGCGTAATGCAGACTTTGTACCCGCAGATCAAACCCTATGCCCGGCACGATCTGGCCGTCGACAAGCCCCATGTGCTGTATGTCGACGAAAGTGGTTCACCGGAAGGTTTGCCGGTGGTGTTCATTCACGGTGGCCCGGGGGCGGGCTGTGATGGGGCGAGTCGCTGCTATTTCGACCCGAACCTGTACCGCATCGTCACCTTCGACCAGCGCGGTTGCGGGCGTTCCACCCCCCACGCGAGCCTGGAGAACAACACCACCTGGGACCTGGTGGCGGACCTGGAGCGGATTCGCCAGCACCTGGGCATCGACAAATGGGTGTTGTTCGGTGGCTCCTGGGGATCGACCCTGGCCCTGGCCTATGCCCAGGCCCACCCGGATCGGGTGCTGGGCCTGATCGTGCGGGGCGTCTTCCTGGCCCGTCCCCAGGAAATCCAGTGGTACTACCAGTGCGGCGCCAGCCGCCTGTTTCCGGATTACTGGCAGGACTACGTGGCACCGATTCCCCTGGAGGAACGTCATGACCTGGTTAGCGCCTTCCACAAGCGCCTGACCGGCAATGACCAGATCGCCCAGATGCATGCCGCCAAGGCCTGGTCGGGTTGGGAAGGGCGCACCGCGACCCTGCGTCCGAACCCGCTGGTGGTGGATCGCTTCTCCGAGCCGCAGCGGGCGCTGTCGATTGCCCGGATCGAATGCCATTACTTCATCAACAACGCGTTCCTCGAACCGGACCAGTTGATCCGCGACATGGGCAAGATTGCCCATCTGCCCGGGGTCATCATCCACGGTCGCTACGACGTGATCTGCCCCCTGGACAACGCCTGGGAGCTGCATCAGGCCTGGCCCAACAGCGAGCTGCAGGTGATACGCGACGCCGGTCACGCCGCCTCGGAACCCGGCATCACCGACGCTCTGGTACGCGCCACTGATCAGATGGCGCGCCGCCTGCTTGACCTGCCGCCTGAAGAAGCATGAAGGGCCTGTTGCAGCGCGTGCGCGGCGCGCGGGTGGAAGTGGCCGGGGAAATAGTCGGTGCGGTGGACCAGGGCTTGCTGGTGCTGGTGGCGGTAGAGCCCGAGGACACTCGGGCCAGCGCCGACAAACTCCTGCACAAGCTGCTTAACTATCGGGTGTTCAGCGATGCTGAGGGCAAGATGAACCTGTCCCTGGCGGATGTGCAGGGCGGGCTGCTGCTGGTGTCGCAGTTCACCTTGGCGGCAGACACCAAGAGCGGGTTGCGCCCAAGCTTTTCCACGGCTGCGCCACCGGCCCTTGGCGAAGAGCTTTTTGATTACCTGATAGCGAAGGCGCAACAGTTGCATGGCAAAGTGGCATCAGGGCGTTTTGGCGCGGACATGCAGGTGCATCTGGTCAACGATGGCCCGGTAACCTTCCTGTTACAGACCTGAAAACGCCTGAAACAGCTTTTTCCGCCGATTTGAGCCGGAAACTGCTGTTTTTCACGATAAATACTTTGTTACCCCTGATGCGTTGTAACGCGGGCTACTAGATAATCGCGCGCTACGGGGATCAGCGTTCGTTGGTCCATTTTGACTTTAGTAGAGACTTGTCCACGGCCGTTTGGGGAATCATTTAGCCCCATCGGAGTCGGAACAATGCTCGCCAACCTGGCATATAGATAGCTGGCCGTTGGTTCTTAGATCTGTTTTCGGCGAGGGTTGCTCGTGATTGTTAGTCCCTGTAATGCACCAAACTTGTTTGCCAAACGGTTACGAAACGCACTGGTGACGGGCTCTGCGCTGGTCTGCCTGTTCGGCGCCGGTCA
This sequence comes from Pseudomonas sp. 50_B, assembly GCF_017491625.1. NCBI lineage: Bacteria > Pseudomonadati > Pseudomonadota > Gammaproteobacteria > Pseudomonadales > Pseudomonadaceae > Pseudomonas > Pseudomonas sp. 50_B. Next base: position 10,758 of record NZ_JAFGYX010000006.1, on the reverse strand, counting down.
ACTCATGGCATTCAACCTGGATGATGTGTCGGCCAAGGCCAAAGACTTGGCCGGGCAAAAGTATGAGGCCCCGCGCAGTAACCTGCCGAACGAGTTCCGTGAGATGAAGTTCGCGGACTACCAGAAAATCCGCTTCCTCAGCGAAAAAGCCGAATGGGCCAATCAGAAGACCCCGTTCAAGCTGTCGTTCTATCACCAGGGCATGCACTTCGACACGCCGGTGAAGATCAACGAGATCAGCGCCAACACTGTTTCCGAGATCAAGTACGACCCGAGTCGCTTCGATTTCGGCGACGTCAAGTTCGATCCCAAGGCCACCGAAAAGCTCGGCTATGCCGGTTTCCGTGTGCTGTACCCGATCAACAAGGCTGACAAGCAAGACGAAATCATGACCATGCTGGGCGCGAGCTACTTCCGCGTCATTGGCAAAGGCCACACTTATGGCCTGTCCGCTCGTGGTCTGGCGATCGACACCGCCCTGCCGTCCGGCGAAGAGTTTCCGCGTTTCAGCGAGTTCTGGATCCAACAACCCAAGCCAACCGACAAGCACCTGGTGATCTACGCCCTGCTGGACTCGCCACGGGCCACTGGCGCCTACCGCCTGACCCTGCGTCCGGGCGCCGACACCGTCGTCGACGTCAAGGCTCGGGTGTTCCTGCGTGACAAGGTGGGCAAGCTGGGCCTGGCCCCGCTGACCAGCATGTACCTGTTCGGCGCCAACCAGCCCTCGAAAGTCCTCAACTACCGCCGCGAGCTGCACGATTCCAGCGGCCTGTCGATCCATGCCGGCAACGGCGAGTGGATCTGGCGTCCTCTGAACAACCCGAAACACTTGGCCGTGAGCAACTTCTCGGTAGAGAACCCGCGTGGTTTCGGCCTGCTGCAGCGTGGCCGCGACTTCAGCCACTATGAAGACCTCGACGACCGCTACGACAAGCGCCCAAGCGCCTGGATCGAGCCCAAGGGCGACTGGGGCAAAGGCACCGTCGACCTGGTAGAGATCCCGACTGCGGACGAAACCAACGACAACATCGTGGCCTTCTGGAGCCCGGAAAAGCAGCCTGAACCGGGCCAGCCGCTGGACTTCGCCTACCGTATGCACTGGACCATCGACGAAGCCGCCCTGCATTCGCCTGACAGCGCCTGGGTGCAGCAAACCCTGCGCTCCACCGGTGACGTCAAGCAATCCAACCTGATTCGTCAACCCGATGGCAGCGTTGCCTACCTGGTGGACTTCCAGGGCCCATCCCTGGCGGCATTGCCGGAAAACGCCGAAGTGCGCAGCCAGGTCAGTGTTGGCGACAACGCCGAGCTGGTGGAAAACAGCGTTCGCTACAACCCGGAAACCAAAGGCTGGCGCCTGACTCTGCGGATGAAGATCAAGGATGCGAGCAAGGCCACCGAGATGCGGGCCGCGCTGGTGCGCAACATCCCGGTAGCCGAGCCGGCCAAGGCCTCGACGCCAAACTCCAACTCCTCCGTTGCCAAGGCCGACAAGATCGCCGCCAAGCAACAGGAGAAGAAGGAGAAGGAAGCCGCTGCGGCAGCGGCCAAGCAGGCTGACGCCAAGCCGGCCAAAGACGCCAAAGACGCCAAAGACGCCAAGAACGCCAAGGACCACAAAGACGCCAAGCAGCCTGCTGCCGAGGCGGCCCCAGCCACACCGGAACCGGTTAAAACTGAACAAGTCCTGACCGAGACCTGGAGCTATCAGTTGCCTGCCGATGAGTAACTCTCAACTACAGCCAGAGACTCTTGCCGAGTACCTGGCGCACTTGCCGATGTCGGATGCGCAGCGCGCGGAGCTCGCGGGCTGCCAGTCCTTCAGCGAACTGCACCAACGTCTGTCGTCAACGACCTTCGACGCTCCAACCGATGCCGCCCAGGCATCGGTGGGCCAGCGTCTGTCCCTGAGCACCGCCGCGGAACTCGAAGAAGCGGAGATGCTTGCGGTCGACGCCGAAGGTCGGGTCTGCCTCAAGGCCACGCCGCCGATCCGCCGCACCAAGGTGGTACCGGAGCCGTGGCGCACCAATATCCTGGTGCGCGGCTGGCGGCGCCTGACCGGGCGCACCAACCCGCCGGCGCCGAAGAAGGACGAGCGTGTGCTTCCGGCGGCCCGCTGGCGCACCGTGGGTTCGATCCGCCGCTACATCCTGCTGGTGCTGATGCTCGGCCAGACCATCGTCGCCGGCTGGTACATGAAAGGCATCATGCCGTATCAGGGCTGGTCCTTCGTCGACCTGGAAGAGGTGATGCACCAGCCGCTGATGCAGACCGCGCAGCAAGTGCTGCCCTATGCTCTGCAGACCAGCATCCTGATCCTCTTCGGCATCCTGTTCTGCTGGGTGTCGGCGGGTTTCTGGACTGCGTTGATGGGCTTCCTGGAGCTGTTGACCGGTCACGACAAGTACCGCATTTCCGGGGCCAGCGCCGGCAACGAGCCGATTCCCAAGGATGCGCGTACCGCACTGGTGATGCCGATCTGCAACGAAGACGTGCCGCGGGTGTTTGCCGGCCTGCGCGCCACCTTCGAGTCAGTGGCGGCTACTGGTGATCTGGATCGCTTCGACTTCTTCGTCTTGAGCGACAGCAACGACAGTGATATCTGCGTCGCCGAGCAGCAGGCCTGGCTGGATGTCTGCCGGGAAGCCAAGGGCTTCGGCAAGATCTTCTATCGCCGCCGCCGGCGCCGGGTGAAGCGCAAGAGTGGCAACCTCGACGACTTCTGCCGTCGCTGGGGCGGCGACTACAAGTACATGGTGGTGCTCGACGCCGACAGCGTGATGAGCGGCGAATGCCTGACCAGCCTGGTGCGCCTGATGGAAGCCACGCCGGATGCGGGGATCATCCAGACCGCGCCGCGGGCCTCGGGCATGGACACGCTGTATGCGCGCATGCAGCAGTTCGCCACCCGGGTCTATGGTCCGCTGTTCACTGCCGGCCTGCACTTCTGGCAGTTGGGCGAGTCGCACTACTGGGGCCATAACGCGATCATCCGCATGAAGCCGTTCATCGAGCACTGCGCCCTGGCGCCGTTGCCCGGTAAAGGTGCCTTCGCCGGTGCGATCCTGTCCCACGACTTCGTCGAAGCCGCACTGATGCGCCGTGCCGGCTGGGGCGTGTGGATTGCCTACGATCTGCCTGGCAGTTACGAAGAGCTGCCGCCGAACCTGCTGGACGAACTCAAGCGTGACCGGCGCTGGTGCCACGGCAACCTGATGAACTTCCGCCTGTTCCTGGTCAAGGGCATGCACCCGGTGCACCGCGCGGTGTTCCTCACCGGGGTGATGTCCTACCTGTCGGCGCCGTTGTGGTTCTTCTTCCTGGTGCTGTCCACGGCTCTGCTGGCGGTCAATACCCTGATGGAGCCGCAGTACTTTCTTGAACCGCGGCAGCTGTATCCGCTGTGGCCGCAGTGGCACCCGGACAAAGCCATCGCGCTGTTCTCCACGACTATCGTGCTGCTGTTCTTGCCCAAGCTGTTGAGCATCATCCTGATCTGGGCCAAGGGTGCGAAAGAGTTCGGCGGCAAGTTCAAGGTGACCCTGTCGATGCTTCTGGAGATGCTGTTCTCTATGCTGCTGGCGCCGGTGCGGATGATTTTCCACACCCGTTTCGTCCTGGCCGCGTTCCTCGGTTGGGCCGCGACCTGGAACTCGCCGCAACGTGACGACGACTCCACGCCATGGAGCGAAGCCGTGCGCCGTCACGGTCCGCAGACCCTGCTGGGCTTCTGCTGGGCCTTGCTGGTGATCTGGCTGAACCCCAGCTTCCTCTGGTGGCTGGTGCCGATTGTCGGTTCGCTGATGCTGTCGATCCCGGTGTCGGTGATCTCCAGTCGTGTCGGTCTGGGCCTGAAGTCCCGTGACGAGAGCCTGTTCCTGATTCCCGAGGAATACGCTCCGCCCCAGGCGCTGCTGGCCACCGACCAGTACACCCACGAGAACCGCTGGCATGCGCTCAACGACGGCTTTATCCGCGCCGTTGTCGACCCGCAGCAGAACGCTCTGGCCTGTGCCCTGGCCACCTCCCGCCACACCCAGGCCGAGCCGATCGAGTGGCTGCGCCAGGAGCGGGTGCGCCATGCCCTGAAAGTCGGCCCGGCGGCCTTGAACAACAGCGAGCGCCTGGCGCTGTTGAGCGATCCGGTGGCCCTGGGACGCTTGCACCAGCAAGTCTGGAGCGAGGGCCACAGCGATTGGCTGGATGCCTGGCGCCAGTCGGTGGATGCTGATCCCCATGCGCCGCTGCTGCCATTGCAGCCGCTGATGGCGGCACCGCAACCGGCCTGAAGCCAACGCCCTTGAGCCTCCACTCAAGGGCGTTTTGCTTTGCGCGGCCAATAGCCCCGTATCCCCCCTTTGTAACAACAAAAATCCTTGTGCAAACGGCCGAGTGCGTTAGCATCGCTCCCGCAAATTTCTGTGCGTGATCGACAATGGCTTGATATCCGAAGATTTTCATTCCAGGCCCGCCGCGTGCAGACACCACAATAAAATGGCTTCAGGGGACTTGAGATGAAGAAGTATCTTTCGCTGCTGCTGGCAGGCGCCGCCGCCATGCTGGCGGTCACTACCGCCCAGGCCGGCGCCATCGATGACGCGGTCAAGCGCGGTACGCTGAAGGTCGGCATGGACCCGACCTACATGCCGTTCGAGATGACCAACAAGCGCGGCGAAATCATCGGTTTCGAAGTCGACCTGCTCAAGGCCATGGCCAAGTCCATGGGAGTCAAGCTGGAGTTGGTTTCCACTGGCTACGACGGCATTATCCCGGCCCTGCTCACCGACAAGTTCGACATGATCGGCAGCGGCATGACCCTGACCCAGGAACGCAACCTGCGCCTGAACTTCAGCGAGCCCTTCATCGTGGTCGGCCAGACCCTGCTGATCCGCAAAGACCTGGAAGGCACCATCAAGTCCTACAAGGATCTGAACAGCGCCGACTACCGCATCACCTCCAAGCTGGGCACCACTGGGGAAATGGTCGCCAAGAAGCTGATCGCCAAGGCCAAGTACCACGGCTACGACAACGAGCAGGAAGCGGTGCTGGATGTGGTCAACGGCAAGGCCGACGCCTTTATCTACGACGCCCCGTACAACGTGGTGGCGGTGAACAAGGTGGGCAACGGCAAGCTGACGTTCCTCGACAAGCCGTTCACCTATGAGCCTCTGGCCTTTGGCCTGAAGAAGGGTGACTACGACAGCATCAACTTCATCAACAACTTCCTGCACCAGATCCGCGAAGACGGCACCTACGATCGCATCCATGACAAGTGGTTCAAGAGCACCGAGTGGCTCAAGGACATGGAGTAACGCTGCTTGGGCGGTGCGGGTCGTTTCAGTGACCGCGCACCGTTCTCCTTCGCCGGCCAGCCGGCTCCTACGGGGGCATGTGTAGGCGCCGGCTGGCCGGCGAAAGCGTCTGATTTCGCAATACCCACTCCGGAACCTGCACAGCAATGAAACAGAAAAAAGCCCAATGGCCCTGGCATGTATTGACCGTGCTGGTGCTGATCGGCCTGGCCGGCGCTCTCTACTACGCCACCTCGCTGATGTCCTACGAATGGCGCTGGAACCGTGTCCCCCAATACTTCGTTTACCAGGCCGAAGAATCCCAGCGGGCGGCGGAGATCTCCACCGTCGCCGAGGTTGTGCGCCAGGGCGGCAAGGCTCAAGTCACCCTGCGCGGTGACTCGGGTGCCGAGCAGCATCTGAGTGTCGATGAAGGCAGCCTGCAGGTGGCTAGCGGCGATGACGTGGCCGAAGGCGACGTGATTGGCGTGACCCGGCATTGGGCGGCGGGCCCCCTGTTGTGGGGCTTGTGGACCACCTTGTGGCTGTCGGTGGTGTCTGGCGTATTGGGCCTGCTCATCGGCCTTGGCACCGGCCTGTGCCGGCTGTCCAGCAACCCGACCCTGCGCGACCTGTCGACGATTTATGTCGAGCTGGTGCGGGGGACGCCGCTGCTGGTGCAGATCTTCATTTTCTATTTCTTCATCGGCACGGTGCTCAACCTGTCCCGGGAGTTCGCCGGGATCGCTGCGTTGTCGCTGTTTACCGGGGCTTATGTGGCGGAAATCGTCCGTGCCGGGGTGCAGTCCATCACCCGCGGGCAGAACGAAGCGGCCCGCTCCCTGGGGCTCAGCGCCGGCCAGTCGATGCGTCACGTGGTGCTGCCTCAGGCGTTCAAACGAGTGCTGCCGCCCCTGGCCGGGCAGTTCATCAGCCTGGTCAAGGACACTTCGCTGGTGTCGGTGATCGCCATTACCGAGCTGCTCAAGAGCGGCCGGGAAGTCATTACCACCTCGTTCTCGCCGTTCGAGATCCTGTTCTGTGTGGCGGGCCTGTATTTGTTGATCAACCTGCCGCTGTCGAAGATGGCCAGTCGGCTTGAGCGGAGGCTCGCGCAAAGTGATTGAAGTCCGCGATCTGGTAAAAGTCTTCGACACCCGCGGCCAGGTGGTGCGTGCGGTGGATAACGTCACCACCCAGGTGGCCAAGGGCGAAGTGCTGGTGGTGATCGGTCCGTCCGGTTCCGGCAAGTCGACCTTCCTGCGTTGCCTCAATGGCCTGGAAGAGTTCGACTCGGGTTCGGTGAGCATCGACGGCCTGCAACTGGCCGATCCAAAGACCGATGTGAACGCCTATCGCCGGGAAGTCGGCATGGTGTTCCAGCATTTCAACCTGTTCCCCCACATGACCGTGCTGGAAAACCTCTGCCTGGCGCAGAAGGTGGTGCGCAAGCGGGGCAAGCAGGAGCGCGAGGCCAAGGCCCTGGCGCTGCTGGAGAAGGTCGGTATCGCGCAGAAGGCCCATGAGTTTCCTTCACGGCTTTCCGGCGGTCAGCAGCAGCGGGTGGCGATTGCCCGGGCCCTGGCGATGGAGCCCAAGGTGATGCTGTTCGATGAGCCGACCTCGGCCCTGGACCCGGAAATGGTCGGCGAGGTGCTGGATGTGATGAAGACCCTGGCCCTGGAAGGCATGACCATGGTTTGCGTCACTCACGAGATGGGTTTTGCCCGGGAAGTGGCGGATCGGGTGCTGTTTTTCGATCACGGCAAGCTGCTGGAAGATGCGGCGCCGGAGGTGTTCTTCGCTGCGCCGAAAGACCCTCGGGCCCAGGCTTTCCTGCGTCAGGTGCTGTGAGGCTTTCGCCGGTAATTCGGCTCCTGCAGGGGATGCAGGAGCCGAATTACCGGCGAAGCGGGTCAGACCCGGAAGCGCCCCACCAGGCTTTGCAGGTGAATCCCCAGCCGCGCCAGCTCGGCGCTGGAGGCCGCTGTTTCTTCGCTGGCCGATGAAGTCTGTTCAGACACATCACGCACATTCAACACGCTGCGGTTGATCTCTTCCGCTACCGCGCTCTGCTGCTCGGCTGCCGCGGCGATCTGCTGGTTCATCGCCTGGATGGCCGACACGGTGCGGGTGATGTTCTCCAGCGACCCCCCGGCCCGGCGGGTCAGTTCAACGCTGCTGTCGGTGAGACTGCGGCTGGTGTCCAGGGTGCTGGCCACTTGCTGGGTGCCGCTTTGCAGGCCGACGATCAGCTCGGCAATCTCTTCGGTGGATTGCTGGGTGCGCTGGGCAAGACTGCGCACTTCGTCGGCAACCACGGCGAAACCACGTCCGGCTTCACCGGCCCGGGCCGCTTCGATGGCGGCGTTGAGGGCCAGCAGGTTGGTCTGCTGGGCCACCGACTTGATGACATCCAGTACGCTGCCGATCTTGTCACTTTCCTGCTTGAGGTGGCCCATGGCTTCGGTGGAGTGGCCTACCTCGCTGGCCAGGCGCTCGATCTGGGCAATGGCCTCGTTCACCACGCGATCACCCTCGCGGGCCTGCTGATCGGCGGCTACAGCGGCCTCTGAGGCTTCTTCGGCATTGCGCGCGACTTCCTGCACCGTGGCAGCCATTTCGTTCATGGCCGTGGCCACCTGGTCGGTTTCCACCTTCTGGCTGTTGACCCCGGCGCTGGTCTGCTCGGTGACGGCCGATAACTGTTCGGCGGCGCTGGCGATCTGGGTCACGCCGTCGCTGATGCCACCGATCAGTTCCCGCAAGCCGAGGGTCATGCGTTGCATGGCTTTCTGCAGTTGGCCAAGTTCATCGTGGCGATCCACTGCCAGGTTCTGGCTGAGATCGCCGGCAGCCACGCGTTCGGCGGCCTTGAGGGTCTGTTGCAGCGGCTGGATGATCTGTCGAGTGATGGCCCACGAGGCAATCAGGCCAAACACCAACGCCAGTACCGTGGCAATCAGCAGGGTGCTCTTGGCCTGGCTGGCATCGCTGTCACGCTTGGCGGTCTGTACGCTGGTCAATTGGTTGCTCAGTGTCATCAGCCGGTCGCCCTGGGCAGCCATGCGCAGGAGGGCCGCGGCACTGGCCTCTTCGGCGTCGCTGAAGTTGCTGACGGCCGCTCGGTAGGCTTTAAGCGAGTCGCTGGCCTGCTGCAGGTTGGCAATGTGCTGCTCCGGCAGGCGGGTCGGCAGGCTGGTGAGGTTGTTCAGCGCGTTATCGATGGCATCCAGAGCCGGCTGTTTGGCTGCCGGCTTGGCGCTATAGGTGTAGCCACGCACCTGGAAGCGTGCCTGCTGGATCAGTTTGGAGAGGTCGATGACGCTGTTGAACTGAGCCACGCTGTCGCCTTGCAGCAGCGACTTCTCGACCTCGGTCACACGGGCCACGGCATTGTCGGCACTGGCGCCGAGCTGGGCCCGGGCGGCCTCGCGGCTGGTAGTGGCGCGGGTCATGTCGGCAAAGGCTTTCTGGTACTCGGCCACGGCGCTCAGTTGCTGATCCAGCATGGCAATGCTTTCAGGTTGCTGCAGTTGCACACGGGCGGCCCGCAGACCTTCGTCGAGTTGTTTGAGTATGTCGTTGACGGCGGCCGGGCCTTGCTCGCCATGGTGCATCTCGTAGTTGAGACGGGCGATGCGCAGGTCTTTGGTCATGCCATAGAGCGTGGAGATGTTGCCGAGTTTGTCGCCACGGTCGATCACTCGGCCCAGGCCGGTCCAGCCAGTGGCAGTGATCAACAGGGTCAGAAGCAGTACCAGGCCGAAGCCGATACCGAGTTTGCGGCTGACGCTTACATTTCCCAGGTTCCTGGCTAGCCAACGGTACATGCTGCGAACTCCCTTTTAGCAAGATGGGCTTAACCATAGGCTATCGGCGGGAGCGGTGGATTCTGTAGGTAGATGGCTAATTGATATTGCGGGTGAAAGCTCCGGCTGGCACGGAGCCTTTGCTCAAAACAGGCGAGAGAGGAGGGCTGTGACGGCGGTTTCGACCCGCAGGATGCGTTCACCCAGTTGCACCGGTTGCAGGCCGGCCTTGGCCAACAGATCGATCTCGTAGGGGATCCAGCCACCTTCGGGGCCGATGGCCAGGGTGACCGGTTCATCCAGGCCGCGGGGGCAGGGCGGGTACTGGCCGGGGTGGCCCACCAGGCCCAGGGTGCCTGCGCTGAGGGCCGGCAGGCGATCCTCGACGAAGGGCTTGAAGCGTTTTTCGATGACCACTTCAGGTAGCACGCTGTCGCGAGCCTGCTCCAGGCCGAGAATCAGCTGTTCACGAATGGCACCGGGTTCCAGGAACGGGGTTTGCCAGAAGCTCTTTTCCACCCGGTAGCTGTTGACCAGCACCAGCCGTGGCACGCCCATGGCGGCGACGGTCTGCAGCACTCGACGAAGCATCTTCGGGCGTGGCAGGGCCAGCACCATGGTCAGCGGCAGCTTGGCCGGGGGGGGCTGGTCCAGGGTGATTTGCAGCTCGGCTTCGGTGGCTTCCAGGCGCAGCACCCGGGCTGAACCCATCAGCCCGCCAATACGCCCGACCCGCAGGCTGTCGCCTACCGCTACCCGATGCACTTCTTGCATATGGGTCAGGCGCCGGTCGCGCAGCACCACCAGGTCGGCCGCGATAAAGTCGGCCTCTTCCAGAAGCAGCAGGTTCACGCTTGGGTCGCTGGCGGCTGGTCGTTGTGATCGTCAGCCGGGGCATCGTCCGGGTGGTCGCCGCGCTTGCTGATCAGCCCGCCAAACAGCACGCCGATTTCGAACAGCAGCCACATGGGCACGGCCAGCAGGGTCTGGGAGAAGATATCCGGCGGGGTGAGAATCATGCCCACCACAAAGCAGCCAATGATCACGTAAGGCCGGATCTTCCTCAGGTAGGCCACGTTGACCACGCCGATCCACACCAGCAGCACCACCGCCACCGGGATTTCGAAAGCCACGCCGAAGGCGAAGAACAGGGTCATGACGAAATCGAGGTAGCTGGTGATGTCGGTCATCATCTCCACGCCGGCCGGGGTGGCGGCAGCGAAGAACTTGAAGATCAGCGGAAACACCAGGAAGTAGGCGAAGGCCATGCCGATGTAGAACAGCAGGATGCTCGACACCAACAGCGGTACGGCGATGCGCTTCTCATGCTTGTACAGCCCGGGGGCGATAAAGCCCCAGATCTGATGCAGGATCACCGGGATCGCCAGGAACAGCGAGACCATCATGGTCAGTTTCAGCGGGGTGAGAAATGGCGAGGCGACGTCGGTGGCGATCATCGTCGCACCCACCGGCAGGTACTGGCGCAGTGGCGTGGAGACGATGGTGTAGATCTGCTGGGTGAAGGCGAACAACCCGGCGAAGATGATGAAGATCGCCGCTACGCAGCGCAGCAGGCGGGTACGCAGCTCGGTGAGGTGCGACACCAGCGGCATGTGTTGGTCGTTCTCTGGGATATCGCTCATGGGGCT
>NZ_JAFGYX010000068.1:0-613 GCF_017491625.1 Pseudomonas sp. 50_B | reverse complement strand
CAGTTGGTTTGGGATATCGCTGTCAGCGCTGTCAATCCCAATGCATGTGGACAAGTTGCCGCAGTTGGTGGAGGAGCGCTGGGCGGTTTTGCAGCATATTCCGTCAAAGGAGACTGTAGGTGCGTTCAGAGCGGTAGGAAACCTGAAGGGTCTCGAGGACTATAGCGACGCTGCTGTATGGGATGCCATCGAAAGCAAGAAAAGTGGTGTGCAGGTTGATGAAGAAAATGGCAACCTGAAATTGCCAGAGTGGAATGTCTTTGTTAGCGCTGACCCGGCCACCAATACGCGAGATTTCCAGTTAACCCCTGTCGTCGCGCCGCACGGATACGAACAATATTTTGAAAAGGTTGTCCGCGCAGAGCGTCTGCGAGAGGTGCGGGCGCTAACCGGATTCACGCGAATCGAATCACCTGGTGACTATTCGGACCCGAGTGAAATTCCAGATGCACAGCGAGCGCCATTGGGCCGCAGCAAGCCCGTTTGGGTGCCTGTTTCTGAAGTGAGGGGAGAGGGAATATTTCTCCAGTTTTCAGAAGAGGAAATACGCAAGTGGGTGCGGCGCGTCACTCGGCAGGATGAGGAAATGTTCCGCGCCCACTCCGCGTGGCGG
>NZ_JAFGYX010000067.1:0-623 GCF_017491625.1 Pseudomonas sp. 50_B | reverse complement strand
GTATCCCAATTCTCAGAGGTCCCGCCGTACGCTGAGGACCACCTGAAACGGGCATCGTCGCTCTTCGTTGTTCGTCGACTTCTAGTGTGGAGACGAATTGCCAGAATTATTAACTGCGCAGTTAGGGCAGCGTCTGAGGAAGTTTGCTGCGGTTTCGCCTTGACCGCGGGAAGGAGACATAACGATAGCGACTCTGTCTCAGGGGATCTGCATATGTTTGCAGCATACTTTAGGTGGGCCTTGGCTTCCTTCCGCAGTCAAAACCGCGCAATTATCCCCGTCCTGATTTACTGGACTCGCAACGTGGGTCCATCAGTTGTCCGTATACCAAGACGTCTAAGGGCGGTGTACACCCTTTTGAGCAATGATTGCACAACCTGCGATCACCTTATACAGAATTATCAATCAAGCTCCCCGAGGAGCGGACTTGTAAGGACCGCCGCTTTCGCTCGGGTCTGCGGGTTATAGCTTTTCAGTCTCGACGGGCTAGCACACATCTGGTTGACTAGGCGCATAGTCGCCATTCACAGATTTGCTCGGCAATCAGTACTGGTAGGCGTTAGACCCCGTGACTCGTGGCTGAACGGCCGTACAAATCGACAGCCGGTGCTTGCGTTTTACCC
>NZ_JAFGYX010000066.1:0-627 GCF_017491625.1 Pseudomonas sp. 50_B | reverse complement strand
GGATGGATCGCAACAGAAACCGCCTGGACAAGGCGGGCACCAAGGAAGGCGGACAATTCGCCAATGCCACCACCAACCTTCCGGACATGTGGGGCGAGGGCTTCAACGGTTATCCATTCGGCATCGTTCCGCTCAACTTGATCGGTGGAACGCGAACTCACCCGCTGTTTGCCGCCGCAGGGCGTCGTTACATGGTGCTGGCGGCGATGCGTCTGGCGATGCTGATCAAGATCATCCGCAAGCGCTATCCCAACGACACGGTGAATCTGGTGGGCCACAGCCAGGGCACCTTGCTCGGGTTGTTGGCCCATGCCTTTCTCAAGGATCAGGACGAGCGACCGGCTGATGGCTTCATCATGCTCAACTCGCCTTACAGCCTGTTCCAGCCCAATACTGAAAAGACCCAGAAGTGGCTCGAACAACAAACCACGCCGGCGCGTATTGCCACCCTCAAGGGCATTCTCCAGTTCATCGCCCAGAAACCGAATCCGGTTCCGGCCCTGTCCAGCGTCGCGCTGAAAAACTGCCAGGGCTATGGCGCCATTGGTGGGCCGGGTTGGAGCGGCGGTCCTGCGTCGCACACCACAATCGATGGGCAGCGCGTCTCATTCAATGAACGTGACAACC
>NZ_JAFGYX010000065.1:0-629 GCF_017491625.1 Pseudomonas sp. 50_B | reverse complement strand
CTTTTTCCAGCGTATCGAGGCGTTCCTGATAAGTGCGTGTGGTGATGATATTGCCGTAAAACTCCGGCGAGGTGTCCAGGTTGTGGTTGTAGTAATCCAGCCCGGCGTTCGCGAGGCGCTGCGCCTGAGATTCACTCAACGTGCCCAGCGTCATACACGCCTCCAGCCCCATCGCTTTTACCCCCTGCACCATTTGTTCCAGGTACGGCATATCGCGTTCGTGGGGATTCTTCCACGCCGCGCCCATACAGAAGCGCGTCGATCCTGCCGCTTTCGCTTTGCGCGCCGACTCCAGCACCTGTTCAACTTCCATCAACCGCTCGGCTTCCAGCCCGGTTTTGTAGCGCGAGCTTTGCGGGCAGTATTTGCAATCTTCCGGACAAGCTCCGGTCTTAATCGACAGCAACGTGCTGACCTGCACCTGACGAGGATCGAAATGCTGGCGATGCACCTGCTGCGCTTCAAACAGCAGATCCAGCAACGGTTTTTCAAATAATTCTGTGACTTGCGACAATGTCCAGCGTGGGCGGTGAGCCATGGGGCTTCTCCAAAACGTGTTTTTTGTTGTTAATTCGGTGTAGACTTGTAAACCTAAATCTTTTCAATTTGGTTTACAAGTCGATTATGAC
>NZ_JAFGYX010000064.1:0-704 GCF_017491625.1 Pseudomonas sp. 50_B | reverse complement strand
CCGCGGACGTCGCGTGAGGCCGCGCCGCGCGGCGCGCGGCGCGGCCTCACGCGACGTCCGCGGTGATCGTGTCCTTGACGACCGGCTGCTGGAGCAGCGCCCGCACGTCGTAGTCGAAGTATTCCGCCCGCACGTCCTCGGGCAGCCGCTCGACCCACTCGAGCAGCAGCGCGGCGATCTTCTCGGGCGTGCTCGGCCAGGTGATCCGCTCGGCGGGCGAAACGAAATCGAAGAACGGCGGCAGCAGCGCGGCGTTCTCCTCGAGCAGCGCGTAGATCGCCCGCTCGGCCGCCTCGCCCGAGAGCTCGCCCGCGCCGTACCGCTCGACGCACACCGCCGCCTCCTCGAACAGCCGCATGATCGGCTCGAGCGTGGTGAACGCGCCCGGCAACAGCGCGTCGGCCGGCTCGAGCCAGCGCGCGTCGCCGGTTTGCCGGTACTTCATCATCACGCGCTGCAGGTGAAGCTGGCCGTAGTTGCCGGTGAGCAGCCACAGGCGGAACCACGCGTTCCAGAGCGGATAGTGGCCCCACGAGAGGTACGAGCAGTTGACGAGCCGATCGTTGAAATCGATCAGGCCCTGCTGGAGCTTCTCGACCGGCGCGAAGCGCGCCTTGCTGAAATCGCGGTCCTTTGCGGCTTCGATCAGCAGCCCCGCGAGCGCGTTGGTCGTCTGCATCGTGTTGAACAGGCCGCGCGAGAAC
>NZ_JAFGYX010000063.1:0-738 GCF_017491625.1 Pseudomonas sp. 50_B | reverse complement strand
GGTGTATGAGGTGGCCAATACCGATTCGGCTAACTCGGCGTGGAGCATCGCGGTTCGGCTGTTGAGCGGACAGCTCAGGCTTTCGAGCGGAGACACGTCGTCTGATGCAAGCGCGATGAGATTCACGGGGCCGGGCGTTGACGCGGCGATATCCGCGCTAAACGCCGATTCGCGATTCAAGGTCGTCAGTTCGCCGCACGTGCGGATCGTCTCGGGCGAACGCGTGCGGCTGAATGTTGGGCAACAGGTGCCGACGCAATCGAGCGTCAGCTATCAAGGGTCGAGCGGCACACCAGTTCAGTCGATCACGTATCAGGATGCCGGCTTGATTTTCGACGTGGAACCGACCGTCATGCGCGATGTGATCGAGCTGAAGGTGCGTGAGGAGATTTCCGATTTCGTCGCGACGAAAACCGGCGTCGACACGTCGCCGACGAAAAACACGCGTCAGTTACAAACGGTCACGCGTTTGAAGGATGGCGAACTGGTGGTGCTCGGCGGGCTGATCCAGGATCGCGACGCGACGGCGCGCAGTGGGTATTCGTGGCTGCCGAGCTTTTTCGATGGTCGTTCCAGCTCGAAGCAACGGACAGAGGTGTTGCTCGTGTTGCAGGTTCAGCGAATCTGAATGAGTCGGCGAATTTTATTTATCGTTACGTGTAACGGATATTTATTTTACGTTACTAGTAACGTAAAATAAGAACAATGCCGATAAGGAGCAAGCGCCATGATCCAGCC
>NZ_JAFGYX010000062.1:0-739 GCF_017491625.1 Pseudomonas sp. 50_B | reverse complement strand
GGGCCCACTGAGACTACATCAGCTATTCTGATTACACCCGAGGGGGATGATAAACCGGGCGCGGTCGGTAAAGTTGTTCCATTTTTTGAAGCGAAGGTTGTGGATCTGGATACCGGGAAAACGCTGGGCGTTAATCAGAGAGGCGAATTATGTGTCAGAGGACCTATGATTATGTCCGGTTATGTAAACAATCCGGAAGCGACCAACGCCTTGATTGACAAGGATGGATGGCTACATTCTGGAGACATAGCTTACTGGGACGAAGACGAACACTTCTTCATAGTTGACCGCTTGAAGTCTTTAATTAAATACAAAGGATATCAGGTGGCCCCCGCTGAATTGGAATCGATATTGTTACAACACCCCAACATCTTCGACGCGGGCGTGGCAGGTCTTCCCGACGATGACGCCGGTGAACTTCCCGCCGCCGTTGTTGTTTTGGAGCACGGAAAGACGATGACGGAAAAAGAGATCGTGGATTACGTCGCCAGTCAAGTAACAACCGCGAAAAAGTTGCGCGGAGGAGTTGTGTTTGTGGACGAAGTACCGAAAGGTCTTACCGGAAAACTCGACGCAAGAAAAATCAGAGAGATCCTCATAAAGGCCAAGAAGGGCGGAAAGTCCAAATTGTAAAATGTAACTGTATTCAGCGATGACGAAATTCTTAGCTATTGTAATCCTCCGAGGCCTCGAGGTCGACGAATTCGAGCTCGGCCGACTTGGCCAATTCGCCCTATAG
>NZ_JAFGYX010000061.1:0-852 GCF_017491625.1 Pseudomonas sp. 50_B | reverse complement strand
GCGCGGCTGGAGAAGCTGGACTGGCTGGGCCGCTACCAGCGGGTGACGGAGCGGTTTGCCAAGGCCTGCGAGAAGTTGCTGCAGGCCGCCAGCGTACAGGCCGTGGCGGCCTTCTACGAACTGGGCTGGCACACGGTCAAATCGATCGACAAGATGCGCTTGCGCGCGCGCGTGGCCGAACCGGACTGGTCGACGATCCGTTATCTGGCGATGGACGAGTTCGCGCTCCATAAAGGCCATCGCTACGCCACGGTGGTGGTTGATCCGATCGGCCGACAGGTCCTCTGGGTTGGGCCCGGACGGTCACGCGAGACGGCGCGCGCCTTCTTCGAACAACTCCCCGAAGGCGTGGCCGAGCGCATCGAAGCGGTCGCAATCGACATGACCACGGCCTATGAGCTGGAGATCAAGGAACAGTGCCCACAGGCGGAAATCGTCTTTGACCTGTACCACGTCGTGGCCAAGTACGGTCGCGAGGTGATCGATCGGGTACGGGTGGATCAGGCCAACCAACTGCGACATGACAAGCCGGCCCGCAAGGTTCTGAAGTCCAGTCGCTGGTTGCTGCTGCGCAACCGTCATAACCTGAAGCCAGAACAGGCCGTGCATCTGAAGGAACTGCTGGCGGCCAATCAGTCGCTGTTATGCGTCTATGTGCTGCGCGACGAGCTCAAACGGCTCTGGTTCTACCGCAAGCCGGCCTGCGCGGAAAAGGCTTGGGGGAAATGGTTCGAACAGGCTCAGCAAAGCGGGATCGCCGCCTTGCAAAAGTTCGCCCAGCGCTTGCAGGGTTACTGGCACGGAATCGTGGCCCGCTGCCGCCATCCGCTCAATACCAGCGTCGTCGAAGGT
>NZ_JAFGYX010000060.1:0-905 GCF_017491625.1 Pseudomonas sp. 50_B | reverse complement strand
GAGATAGAGAATTTTCTCTGCGACCTCGTCTGTAATCTTTGGTTTTACTTCTGGGAGAACATAGTCTTTTGAAATCTCTTTCCAGGTTCTGCGAATTTTTACAGAGTTTATGACGCTCTTACTGACGCCAGTATTTCTGTAAATGAACTCCGCACTCTTATTCAAGGATAGGAGTTTGAAAACCTCATGTATTTGCTCTGTGCTGTAAATCGAGTGATATGCTTCTTCCCCCTATAGGGAAGTTACCAGCAAGAACTCCGTGTTGAGAGTTCTCTTTTGGTGTAACCCACTCCAGATTTTCAATAGTGTTATTCTGCCGGTTAGAGTCGATGTGGTTCACAATCGGCTTACCGTAAGGGTTTTCTACAAAGACTAGAGCTACTGCGCGATGTACATAAATACCTCGCAGCTTCTCCCCGTCCCACACGTTACACCTGAGATATCCGTCCTTATCTGTATATGGTGTGTAGATCGTGACGGTTAAGGTACTCTTTATTTGAGAATCACTATTTACTTGAGCAAACTCATAATTTGGGACTATATAAAACATTTTGACCTCCTTGGTTAGAGAAGATCGGGCCTTCGCTGCGGATCACCCAATCTTGTTACTTAAAATACAAGTGTACCACACTTTTAAGTAAAATCAAGCTCTAAGGGCTTTCCCGCAATTAGATAGGTTTGCTATCCAAATTTCTTCAGATAGGGGCTACTTATGTTAACCCGGCATACTTTCTGCCATCTGCCTTCTACATTATCTTCGGAAGAGTTCGCTACTACTCTTCCCGTTCTCTTATGAACTGCTGCACATCTCTGTGCAGATGAGACTATATCTTAACCTACAACATTACTTGTTTAGGTTTCTCCTATTTCCACCACCAATAGCTTGTGGTGTACTCCTTTTCGGG